>NZ_JBFUKR010000004.1:0-321794 GCF_056400745.1 Rhizobacter sp. P5_A1 | reverse complement strand
CACCGGCGCGGGCGCTGCCTGCGCGGGCGCGGTGGCCTGCTTCTGCTGCAGCTGCACGAGCTGCGCCTTCACTGCAGCGAGCTCGGCGGCGAGCTGGTCGAGCCGGCGCGCGAGATCGGCCTCGGTGGCGGTCTGCGCGAACGCGCTGCCGGCGGCGAGCGCGAGGGCGGCGGCGAGAAGAGTCTTTGCCGGCAGGGCGCGCGGTCGGATCGAGTTCATGGTGGTGGGTTCCCGGGGTGTCGTGAAGGCTTGGATGAATGCGGTGCCGGCGCTCATGGCGTGTAGCCGTCGCTGAGGGTCTTCAGGAAGGCGATCACGTCGTCGACCTCGGCATCGCCGAGCGCCGGCGCGTCGCCGGGCTGGCGGTTGTACGGCACCTCGGCGGTGTTGACGTTCGCGCGGTACCGGGCCGGCAGGTCGTCGAACTTGTTCACGCTGCCGTCGGCATTCAGCGGGTACCACTTCTCGGAATTGGTGTCGCGCTGAACGTAGAAGGTCAGCGCCTCCTTCAGCGTCGTGAAGCGGCCGTTGTGGAAGAACACGTGGCGCTGCGCGACGTTGCGTAGCGTTGGCACCTTGAAGGCGCCGCACAAGTCGGGGCGGCTCGCGAGATCGCTGCGCTCGCACAGGCCGAGGTCGTAGTAGCTCGGGTCGGCGTTGCGCGCGATCGCCGGATTGCGCGGCACGCCGAGGTTGTCGTAGCTGAAGTCGGTGAACAGCGGAAAGCTGCCGTCGGCGCTCTTGCCCGACGGATGACAGCCGATGCAGTTGCCCTTGGCCGGGTTGTTGAACAGGGCCAGGCCGCGCATTTCCTGGTCCGACAGCGCGAGCTTGCCGCGCAGAAATTCGTCGTACTTGCTCGAGAAGCCGTGGAACTCGGTGTCTTCCTTCTGATACTGCGCCAGCGCCAGCGTGACGCGCGCCATCGCGTCGTCGGGTCGGCTGAAGATATCGGCGCCGAACACGCGTTTGAACTCATCGGCGTAGGCGGCGCGCGCGACCTTCTGGATGACATCGGCCACGTCGGTGTTGGCCATCTCGAACGCGTTCACGAAGGGCCCGCCCGCCTGCTCGGCCAGCGTTGCGGCGCGGCCGTCCCAGAAGAAGCCGCCGGTGGGCGTGCCGTCGGACGCGAAGAAGAAGGCGGTGTTGAACGACAGGTAGTTGATCGACGGCGCCTGGCGACGCCCCTGTTGATCGAGCAGCGCGCCGCCCAGCTGCACCGCGAGATCGTTCGCCGGCGCGTGCGCGTTGTCGGGGCTGTGGCAGCTGGCGCAGGCCTGGCGGCCCGAGGCCGAGAGCGACACGTCGGAAAAGATCTTCTCGCCCAGCGCGGCCTGCGCCGACAGCGCCGAGACGGTGGGCACGCTGGCATCCGATGCCGAACTGCCGCCGCCGCCGCAGGCGCCGAGCAGCGCCGCGCTCATCACACTCGCCCACCAAACGCGCTTCAGCACCGGATTCTTCCCCCTGTTGACCAGACCGCATCAGGGTCTTTAACCCGGATTGTTAATGCGAACGATTTGCAATCATAATGCATCCGTTCTCACTGCTTGCCACGTTCGTTGACCTTGCGCTGACCTGCCCGATGACGCCGATGTCGTTTCACAATGCAGCCTGCCGCTGCGCTCGCGCGCGGCGAGGCCCGCGCGCCGCTGAAGGCCGCGCCGACATCCCACGCCATCGGAGCCACCAATGAAAAGCGATCCGCAAGTCCTCGTCCACCTGAATGCGCAGCTGAAGAACGAGCTGACCGCGATCAACCAGTACTTCCTGCATTACCGGATGCTCAAGCACTGGGGTTTCGACAAGCTGGCGAAGAAGGAATACGAGGAGTCGATCGGCGAGATGAAGCACGCAGACCAGCTGATGGAACGCATCTTCGTGCTCGGGGGCCTGCCGAACCTGCAGGACCTCGGCAAGCTGCTGATCGGCGAGAACGTGCCCGAGGTGCTGAGCTGCGATCTGCAGTCGGAGACCGGCGCGCAGGCGACGATCAAGGACGGCATCGCGCATTGCGAGTCGGTGCGCGACTACGTGTCGCGGGACCTGCTGCAAGGCATCCTCGATGACACCGAAGAGCACATCGACTTTCTGGAAACCCAGATCGATCTGATCGGAAAGGTCGGGCTGGAAAATTATCTGCAGTCGCAGATGGGTGAACCGAGCTAGCGTGCCACGGCGCGCGGCTCGACAAAGGACGGACATGATTGTTTGCGTGTGTCGCAGGGTCTCTGACCACCAGATCCGCCAGGCCGCGGCCGACGGGGCGCACAGCCTCGAGTGCCTGCAGTTCGACCTCGGCGTCGCGACCCAGTGCGGGCGCTGCGCCGACTGCGCCTCGCGCGTGCTGTGCGACGCGCGCGCGACCGGCAGCAACCACCAGCAGCATGTCATCACGATGAGCCGGCCGCAGCAGGCGCAGATGGCGTAGGACGCGAAGCGAAGGGCGAGGGGCCCCGAAGGGCCACGAGGGCCGGCCCCACTGCCTACAATCCGCGCTCCACTGGACTCACCCAACGCGCCGTGTGCGCGTCGCGTCATGCTCGACATCACTTTGCTGCGCAAGGATCTGGCCCACGTCGTCGCCCGCCTGGAGACGCGCGAGTCGCCCCAGCCGTTTCTCGACGTCGCTCGCTTCGGCACGCTCGAGTCGGAGCGCCGCACGATCCAGGTCCGCACCGAGGAACTGCAGGCGCGGCGCAACAGCCTGTCGAAGCAGATCGGCCAGCGCAAGGCGAAGGGCGAAGACACTGCGCCGGCGATGGCCGAGGTCGGCGGCATCGGCGATGAACTGAAGACCTCCGCCGAGCAGCTCGAGGCCATTCAGACCGAACTTTCCGCGATGCTGATGGGCGTGGCGAACCTTCCGCAGGACGACGTGCCGGTCGGTGCCGACGAGACCGCGAACGTCGAGGTGCGCCGCTGGGGCACGCCGCGCAGCTTCGACTTCCCGACGCGCGACCATGTCGATCTCGGCGCGCCGCTCGGGCTCGATTTCGACACCGGCGCGCTGCTGTCCGGTTCGCGCTTCAGCTTCCTGCGCGGGCCGGCCGCGCGGCTGCACCGCGCGCTCGCGCAGTTCATGCTCGATGTGCAGACGCTCGAACACGGCTACACCGAGTGCTACACGCCGTACATCGTGAACCGCGAGATCCTCGAGGGCACCGGCCAGCTGCCCAAGTTCAAGCAAGACATGTTCTGGGTCAGCCGTGGCGGCGACGAGGCCCAGGCCGAGCAGTACCTGATCTCGACCTCGGAGATTTCGCTGACGAACACGGTGCGCGAGCGCGTGCTCGCCGCGACCGATCTGCCGATCAAGCTGACGGCGCACAGCCCGTGTTTCCGTTCCGAAGCCGGCAGCGCCGGGCGCGACACGCGCGGCCTGATCCGCCAGCACCAGTTCGACAAGGTCGAGATGGTGCAGATCACGCATCCGGACGAAAGCAACGCGGCGCTCGAGCAGATGGTCGGCCACGCCGAGGCGGTGCTGCAGAAACTGGGGCTGCCCTATCGCGTCGTGCTGCTGTGCAGTGGCGACATGGGCTTCGGCTCGGCGAAGACCTACGATCTCGAGGTCTGGGTTCCGGCGCAGCAGACTTATCGCGAGATCAGCTCGTGCTCGAACATGGAGGCATTCCAGGCGCGCCGCATGCAGGCGCGCTTCAAGAGTGCGCAGGGCAAGAACGAACTCGTGCACACGCTGAACGGCTCCGGCCTCGCGGTCGGCCGCACGCTCGTCGCGGTGCTCGAAAACGGCCAGAACGCCGACGGGTCGATCACCGTGCCCGAGGCGCTGCGTCCATACATGGGCGGCGTTGCACTGTTGAAGCCGGAGCCGCGAAAAGCCTAGGCTAGAATACGCGGCTCGGCACAGACCCGCCGAATCGAGGGCACTGATTCATCATCCGGATTCGTCATCCGGATTCGTTATCCAGATGCGCGCCCGAGGCACCGGAGAGGTGGCAGAGTGGTCGAATGTACCTGACTCGAAATCAGGCGAACCGCAAGGTTCCGAGGGTTCGAATCCCTCCCTCTCCTCCAGTTTTCCCCGACTTCGCGCTTCGCGCGGCGCTTGTATCGGCCGGCACAAAGCGACACACGAATTACGGCGCACAGATGTGGGCGCACCCTACATTGCGATCAGGCATTCGCAGTGGGAGGTCCCCATGCAAGTCACCCGCTTGATTCGCGCGCTTCTGCCGATCGCGCTGCTGGCCGCATGCGCACTCGCGACCCAGCCGGCCCGAGCGGTGCATGTGAGCGGCTCCTTCTCCGGCATCGCGCAGGCCGACCCGCTGCCCCTCGGCTTCGAGCCGCCTCGCCCCGAGTCGTACTACGACGGCGCGCCGGTCACCGGCACCTTCGACGCTTTCGTGCCGGACCCACAGTTCCAGGTCGGCGGAGCCGACTATGCGTATTTCCTGAACGGCAACGGCGGCTGGCTTTCGTTGTCGTACACGATCAAGGACGCGCATTTCAGCTTCTTCGTCGGCACGCCGAATCCGCCCGGCGCCGGATTGCCGAGCGTGCTGCTGCTGATCGCGCCGAGCGCTTCCGATCCGTTCCAGACGGTGGTGTTCCTGACCGATTTCATGCCGAAGTACGACGGCGCTTCGTTCGAGCTGCGCGGCCCCGCCGGCAGCCTCTTCGACGGGCTCGACGCGAGCACACTGCGTTTCGATGCGGCGGCCCCGCCTCAGTTCGGCACCAGCTTCGCGAGCTCGAGCGCCGCGATGCGCATCGCTGTCGATGTGGGCCAGGTCGTGTTCCGGACCACAGCGGTGCCGGAGCCCGGGACCTGCGCGCTGATGCTCGCCGGCCTGGGTGCCGTCGGCTTGGCGGCGCGCCGGGGGTTCAGGCCACCACGCTCGCTCAGGGGCAGACCTCCATCCGCCGCGTGACGCCGCGGACCACCTCGTCGCTGAACCAGAAGAAATAGCTCGTCACGGTGACGACGGCGCTGTCCTTCGTGCGCGTCTTGTATTCCACCGGCACGACCCAGCCGACGTAGCCGCCGTTGTTGGCGCCCATCGGGCAGGCGCCGCGCTGCGGCGTGCCGATCACGAGTTCGCGGCTCGGGTCGATGGCCCTCGCGGTCGCGTCGAAATAGTTCGTGATCGCCGACTCGTGGTGGCGCGGCGGGATCGAGCGCACGACCGTCTGCCGAGGGGCGGGGCTGCTGGCGCATCCAGCGATCACGAGGCATGCGCCCAGGAGGGCTGCGGCGTTCTTCTTCATGGCGGGTCCCTGAGGTGATGCGTGGGCGGGAGTTTGCCAGTTTGTCGGCCGCGAATCACGTCCTGCCACGGCATCCCTTCACAGATCTTTACGGCGCAGCCAAGCCGTCTTCACCCCGGCTGCACATCATCCGTCCCGCGGGTGATCTGCCCGATCGATCGGAGACTTCGATGCGTGATGTGAAGGCGGTACCCGCGCCGCGGCAGGGTTCTGGGCTCGCGATGCGGCTCATGGCGGTCAGCGTTCTCTTCGTCGCGATTGCCGGCGCCGCGTTCTCGGTGCACGCGCAGGGGCACCCGGGCGCCGGCGGCCCGGGCGGTCACGGCGGCCACGCGATGATGATGTTCGGCGGCTCTCCCGAGCACGTCGGCCGCGCCGTCGATCACATGCTCGATGGCCTGAACGCAAGCGCGGCCCAGCGCAGCCAGATCAAGCAGATCGCGATCGCCGCGGCGACCGACCTGAAGGCCCAGCGCGATGCCGGCCGCGAGCTGCACGAGAAGGGCATGCAGATCTTCGCGGCGCCGAGCGTCGATGCCGGCGCCGCCCAAACGCTGCGCCAGCAGATGCTCGCGCAGCACGACCAGGCCAGCAAGCGCATGCTGCAGGCGATGCTCGATGTCGCGAAGGTGCTGACGCCCGAGCAGCGTGCCAAGCTCGGCGAACGCATGAAGGAGCGCCAGGCGATGATGAAAGATCGCATGCAGCGCATGCAGCACGAGCGCAGCCCGCGCGGCGAAGCCCCGGCACCGGCGAAATGATGCGTGCCAAGGCTATGCTTGCCCCCGGTAGCGGCCTGGCCGCACTCGCCCTTCAAAGCGCCGTGATGACCGCTTCGCACCTGCCCACTGCCTCTCATGCCATGTCCGCTCGCCTGCTGCTGATCGACGACGACACCCGCCTCGCGTCGATGGTCGGCGACTACCTGCGTGGTGCCGGCTTCGAGGTCGAGACCGCCGGTTCGCTCGCGGCGGGCCGCGAGCGCCTCGCGGCCGACCACTTCGATGCGCTCGTGCTCGACCTGATGCTGCCCGATGGCGACGGCCTCGACCTGTGCCGCGAGTTGCGCGCCGATGCGCGCCACCGCCACTTGCCGCTGCTGATGCTGACCGCGCGCGGCGAGCCGATGGACCGCATCGTCGGCCTCGAGCTCGGCGCCGATGACTACCTGCCCAAGCCCTTCGAACCGCGCGAGCTGCTGGCCCGCGTGAAGGCCTTGCTGCGCCGCGCCTCGCCGCCGCCGGCCAGCGACGACGTGCTGCGCTTCGGGCGCCTCGAGGTCGATCTCGGCGCGCGCGTGGCACGGCTCGACGGCGCCATCTGCGACCTGACCGGCCACCAGTTCGACCTGCTCGTCGTGCTCGCGCAAAGCCCCGGTCGCGTGCTCTCGCGCGACCAGATCATGGATTCGCTGAAGGGCCACCCGCTCGAGGCCTTCGACCGCTCGATCGACGTGCACATCTCGCGCATCCGGGCCGTGATCGAAGACGACCCGAAGCTGCCGCGCCGCGTGCTCACGGTGCGCGGTGCCGGCTACGTGTTCGCGCGCAAGCAGGACGCCGACGAGAGCAGTGCGTAGCGGCGCCGGCGGGGCGGCGCGCCGCGGTGCCGTCATGATCCGCGCATGAAGAACCTGTACCTGCGCATCTACGCCACCGTCGTGGTGGTGTTGCTGCTGTTCGCCGGCGCGTCGGGCTGGGTCTTTCAGCGCCACATGGAGCAGGAGCGCGTTCGCGCCGAGTCGGTGTTGACCGAGCGCATGAGCGCCTGGGCCGAGCTGATCCAGCGTTCGCTGCCCGGCCACGACCAGCCGGCCGACGACCAGGCCGCTGCGCTGCGCGAATGGTCGCTGCGCCTGCGCCTGCCGCTGGCACTCGACAGCGACAACGGCGTGCGCATCGCGCAATCCGATTCGTTCGCACGCCGTCAGGCCGAGGGTCCGGCGCGCGCGCTCGCGGTGCGGCTCGAAGACGGGCGCACGCTGTGGATCATGCGTCCGGGGCTGATCCGCCAGAGCCGCCTTGGCCTCGCCGGCCCGCCGGGTGCGCATCCGGGCGGGGACGGGCCGGGTGGCCCCGGCAACGGCCCGCCGTTCCTGCCGTTCATGCCGCCGGCCTGGCAGCAGGGGCTCGGGCTGGTCGTCGTGCTGGTGATCCTGTTCATCGCGGTGGCGGCCGGCGCCTACCCGGTCGTGCGGCGGCTGACGCGGCGCCTGGAGGCGCTGAAGCAGGGCGTCGAGCAGTTCGGTGCCGGCCAGTTGCACCATCGGGTTCGCGTCACCGGGCACGACGAGGTCGCCGCCGTCGCATCGAGCTTCAACGTGGCCGCGGCGCGCGTCGAGGCGCTGGTGCGATCGCACCAGTCGCTGCTGGCGAACGCGAGCCATGAGCTGCGCTCGCCGCTGGCGCGCATGAAGATGGCGGTGTCGATGCTCGAAGACGCGCCGCCCGTGCAGCGCCAACGGCTCAAGCGTGAGATCGACACCAACGTCGCCGAGCTCGATGCGCTGGTCGAAGAGGTGCTGCTCGCGAGCCGCCTCGATGCGGCGCCGACGCCCGAACGCAACGAGCGCGTCGAGTTGCTCGGGATGGTGGCCGAAGAGGCAGCCCGCATCGATGCCGCGGTCGACGGCACACCGACCACCGTGGTCGGCGAAGACCGGCTGCTGCGCCGTGCGCTGCGCAACCTGCTCGAGAACGCGCAGCGCTACGGCGGGCACGAGGTCGACGTGGTCGTCGAGGCGCACGCCGGCCGTGCCGAGATCCGCGTCTGCGACCGCGGGCCCGGGGTGCCCGAGGCGATGCGCGAGCGCATCTTCGAATCGTTCTTCCGGCTGCCGGGGCACGCCGAGCAGGCCGGCGGCGTCGGCCTCGGCCTGAGCCTCGTGAAGCAGATCGCCGAGCGCCACGGCGGCAGCGTGCGCTGCGACGGGCGCGATGGCGGCGGCAGCTGCTTCGTGCTGTCGCTGCCGCTGGCGGCTTAGGCCTGCTCGGGCGCCGCGCGCTCGGCGTACCTGTTGAAGCGCCAGGCGCTGCCGTCCATCGTGATGCGACGCCAGGTCCGGCGCTTCTCGGCCGGCGTCATGGCCGGCCAGTGCTGGACCTCGTCGAAGGTGCGGCCACAGCCCTTGCAGACCGCGTCGCCCTGGCTGGTCGAGCAGATCGCGATGCACGGCGCGTCGGGCGTGCTCGCGTACCAGGCGAGCCAGGCGTCGCGGGCGGGGGCGGGCATGGTCGCCTCGTCGCACTCGACCTCGTGGTAGTACACCATCAGCGCATACACGGTCGCCAGCGCACGCACCTCGGCGCAGGCGGTGATGCCGTCGGGCGACGGCGCACGCTCGCGCCACCAGTTGATGGCGGATTCGATGTCGGTGATGTGCAGGGCAGTCATGGCAACGGTGCCGGCGCGCGGACCGGGGGGCGCCAAGGATAGCGCGGCGGCGCGCGGTGCAAACTTTGATACCCTTTGCCGATGACCACGACACCCCCGACACTGCCCGAGCACCGCATCGACGACCTTGCGACGCTCGCCGCGCTCTACGGCGAGCCGGGCGCGGCCTCGGTCCGCAAGGAGGTCGATCATCTGCACCCGCACTACCGTGCGATCGTCGAGGCGGCGCCGTTCGCGGTGCTCGCCACCGCCGGGCCCGAAGGGCTCGACGCCTCCCCGCGCGGCGACGCGCCGGGCTTCGTCGTCGTCGAGGACGAACGCACGCTGCTGCTGCCCGACCGGCGCGGCAACAACCGCGCCGACAGCCTGCGCAACGTGATCCGCGACCCGCGCGTCGCGCTGCTGTTCATGGTGCCGGGGATGGGCGAGACCTTGCGTGTCAACGGCCGTGCGCACATCAGCGTCGCGCCCGATCTGCTCGCGCGCTTCGAGGTCGAAGGCAAGCGGCCGCGCTCGATACTCGTGATCGCCATCGAGACCGTGTATTTCCAGTGTTCGCGGGCGATCGTGCGCGCGGCGTTGTGGGATGCCTCGCGCCATGTCGCCCGTGATCGCCTGCCGTCGCCCGGCACGATTCTCGCGGCGCTGACGCAGGCGCAGATCGACGGCGCGGCCTACGACCGCGATCTGCCCGGCCGGCTCAAGACCAGCCTCTATTGACGTGCCCCTATCGAGACTTCCGACCGCATGACCAACGAACGAATGACGAAGACCTTGCGCCGGTCGAGCCGCGGCCTCGCAGCGGCCGTGGCGCTCGCACTGCTCGGCGCGTGCGCGAGCGCCGACAAGCCGAAGCCGGTGGTCGTGCGCAGCGTGGTCCAGGCGCCTGGCAAGGCGACGGTCACCGTGTCCGAGCTCAACGACGGCGCGAGTGTCGTGCTCGAGGCGGCGCAGGAGTTGCGCGTCGATCTGCCGAGCTCGGCATGGGCGGTCGCGAACAACCTCGAGTGGTCGGTCGTCGATCTGAACCCGGGCGTGCTGAACGTGCTCGGGTCGCGCTTCGAGCGCGGTCAGCGTGACAGCAACCCCGCCGAGGCCGGCGGCACGACGGTGTGGCGTCTGAAGCCGCAGGCAGCCGGCCGCGTCAACCTGAAGTTCGCGCTGCGGCGCCCGCACAGCCTGAACCCGGCGACGCAGACGGTGGGCTTCGACGTCACCGTCAAGTAGCGCGCGAGATGGGCGCAGCCCCCACCCTTCGGCTCGCGACGCAGCATGATGCGCCGGCGATCGCGACGCTGTCGCGCGATCGCGTCGAGCACGGCCTCGGCTGGAGCTGGACCGCACCGCGCGTGCGGCGCAGCCTCCGCGATCGGGCGACGAACGTCGTCGTCGCGGTCGATGAAGCGCGGCATGTGCTCGGGTTCGGCATCATGAAATACCACGACGACGAGGCGCACCTGCTGCTGCTCGCGGTGCGCGCCGATGCGAGCCGGCGCGGCATCGGCAGTGCGCTGGTCGGCTGGCTCGAGCGTTCGGCGCTGGTCGCCGGCGTCGGGCAGGTGTACCTGGAGGCGCGGCTGACGAACGGCACGGCGCGCGCGTTCTATGCGCGGCTCGGCTACCGCGAGATCCAGACGCTGCCCGGCTACTACCAGGGCCGCGAGGCCTGCGTCAGATTGGCGAAGGATTTGTGGCTGACCCCGGTCGAGCCGGGCTAGGAGCCTGGGAAGTCAGGCCAGCACCGACCCGCCGCGCGCGGCACGATCGGCGCTGCCGAGGGTCGAGTACAGCGCTGCGCTGTCGCGCGGCATCAGCACGTCGATCGCGCGATCGAGCGCGGCGGTGGCGCGCGCCAGCGATTCGCGTTGCGCGGCGACCTGGCCGCTGGTGTTGGCCAGGCGATGGCGCAGGGCCGGCGGCACGGAGCCGCGACGCGCGGCCAGCGCGAATTGATCGACCGCCGTCGCGAGCGCGCGGTGCAACTCGGTGGCATGCAGATCGATGCCCACGGTGTCGCGCACGCACAGCGCCATGCCCAATGCGCTGAGCCGATGTTCGACGGCGGCGAGGGCGGTTTCGAGTTCGGTTTCGGGGACCAGGGAGGACATGGGAGTTCGGGCCCGTGGTGAAGAAGTAGGGTTCAGGATTGGACCTTGCCCAGCAGCTCCTGCGCGTTCGAGATCAGCTTGTCGGCAATCGCCTCGGCGTTGATCTTGAAGGTGCCGTCGTCGATGGCCTTGGCGATCCGGGCGACCTTCTCGGCGTCGAACTCGGCGGTCGCGCCGCCGGTCAGCAGCGTCGAGGCGGTGTTCGAGAGCTCGATCTTCGCGCTCGCATCGGCCTGTGCCGGGATGGCGGCCGCGGCCTGCGCCGAGCCGTTCGCGGCGGCGGGCGTGCCGTTGCCGACCACCACCGGTGCGGGTTTGTCTGCGGGATTGCCGATCTTCATGGTGCTCTCCAAGGGCCAGGGCGCCTGCCCGGACCGTTCAATGTGCACCTTGTATCGGCCCGGGACTGGGCGACTTTAGAGTTTTCTGAGCGTTCCAGGAAAAGATGGTTCACAAAGCGAGTTCCACCCGGCGCTCGCCGATCGGCTGGCCGGTCAGTACTCGCCCACTTTCGGTGCGCACCCGCACCGGCTGGCCCTCGATGCCGGGATTCAGCGCCTGCCCTTCGCCGGCGACGCTGAAGCCGTTGCCCTGGGCCAGCACGGTCACGGTCTCGCCGGCGGCGAACCACTGGCGCGCCTTCAGGTGCGACTGGCGCAGGCCCTGGCCGGCCTTGAGCGGCCGGGCCAGCACGCGCCCGAGCGCGAGTTCGGTCTTCGCGATGGGCGCGGAGCTGTCTTCGGCGAGGTCGATCTCGCCCGGCGCCAGGTCGGCGGCGCTCAGCACACTGCCGGCCGCGACGCCGCTGGTTGCGACCAGCGCGTTGCCGAACACCTTCACGGTGACCGGCAGGTAGACATTCCACTTGCTCGGCCCCTGCAGGCAGCGCAGGCCGATCCGGCTCTTGCCCCACAGGCGCATGCCGTCTGGCACATAGGGTTCGATGCGCTGGCACGGCGCGAGGTGCAGGCGCGGGTCGAGCTGGCCGACCGTGACTTCGACGCGCGGTGCGCCCGGCGCGCCGGCATGGCTGCCGTCGAGCGCGAGCTGCCGCACCTGCTGTTCGAGGTTGGCGGCCTGTGGCGCGCCGGAGGCGTCGGCGGCCTGCGCGAACGCGGCGCCATGCCAGCCGCCGCACAGCAGTGCCGCGGCGACGAAGGCGACGAGCACGAAGCAGGCGGGCCGGGTGTCCATCACCGCACTGTAGGGGCGCGGGCCGCGCCGCATGGCCGCGAATTGGGCGGTGAACCGGCCGCTATTCCCGCTTACGTTTTGCAACCCGCTGACCACAATCCGCTCACATCGCCAATTCCGCGACGAGGTACCGCATGCTGAACCGACTCACCGACACGCTCGATTTCCAGGCCCAGGCCCTGAGTCTGCGCTCGGAGCGCCAACGCCTGATCGCCAGCAACATCGCGAACGCCGACACGCCGGGCTACGTGGCCCGCGAGATGAACTTCGCACAGGCGCTGAAGGAGGCGACCGGCGCCGGCCAGCCGGCCACGACGCTGACCGCGAGCCAGCCCGGCCACATCGGCGCCAACGCGGCCACGAGCGGCACGAGCCTCAGCACCTTGCAGTACGCAGCGCCGAGCCAGACGAACCTCGACCGCAACACCGTCGACATGGACCGCGAGCGCGCCAGCTTCGCCGACAACACCGTGAAGTACGAGGCGACGCTGCGCTTCATCAACGCGAACGTGAAGATGACGTTGAGCGCCATCACCGGCCAATGAAGGAGTTCTGAATGAGCATGATGAACATCTTCAACGTGTCTGGGTCTGCGGCGAGCGCGCAGAGCCAGCGCCTGAACGTCGTCGCGAGCAACCTCGCGAACGCCGACACCGTTGCCGGCCCCGACGGGCAGGCCTACAAGGCGCGTCAGGTCACGTTCCAGACCCAGCTGATGGGCGCGAACGCGAACGACCCGACCGCTGCCGGCGTCAAGGTCAGCACGATCAGCGAAGACCAGACCGCGGGCCGGCGCGTGCACGACCCGAAGCACCCGAGCGCGGACGCCGACGGCTACGTGACCTACAGCAACGTCAACGCGGTCGAGGAGATGGTCAACATGATCTCGGCCTCGCGCTCGTACCAGAACAACATCGAAGTCATGAACACGGCGAAGAGCCTGTTGCTCAAGACCTTGCAGATGGGCCAGTCGTAAGACGCGCCCGCCACTGAGGAACGCACATGGCCATTTCCGCCGCCACCCTGAGCAACATCAACGGCACGAGCAGCGCCGCGACCAGCGCTGCCGACGATCCCGGCAGCCAGGACCGATTCCTCAAGCTGCTCGTGACGCAGCTGCAGAACCAGGACCCGCTCAGCCCGATGGACAACGCGCAGCTGACGAGCCAGATCGCGCAGATCAACACCGTGACCGGCATCGCGACGCTGAACACCAGCGTGCAGGGCCTGTCGAGCCAGTTCCTGCAGATGCAGACGCTGCAGGGCGCCTCGCTGGTCGGCAAGAGCGTGATCGTGCCGGGCAACAAGATCGACATCGCCGATGGCGTCGGCCAGGGCGGCTTCGAGCTGACGACGCCGGCCGACGCGGTGAAGGTCGAGGTGCTGAGCGCCGCCGGCCAGGTCGTCGACACGCTGAACCTCGGCGCGCAGAGCAGCGGCGTGCATGGCTTCGACTGGGTCGCGGGCAGCTACGACAACACCAGCAACCTGACGTTCCGCATCACGGCGACGAGCGGCAGCACCGCGCTCGAGAGCACCGCGCTGATGCGCGACACGGTCAACGCCGTCAGCACTTCGGGCAGCGCGCTGCAGCTCGAGCTGGCGCGCACCGGCACGGTCGCCTACAGCACGGTCAAGGCGATCAACTGACCGCGCAGCGCGCGCAGAAGAACCCACCGCATCCACACGAAGCAACCAAGGAATCCCCATGAGCTTCCAGCAAGGTCTCTCCGGTCTGAACGCGTCGAGCAAGAACCTCGAGGTCATCGGCAACAACGTCGCCAACGCCAACACGATCGGCGCGAAGGCGTCGCGCGCGGAGTTCGGCGACATGTACGCGAGCGCGATCAACGGCACCAGCATCGGCATCGGCGTGAACCTGCAGGCGGTCACGCAGCAGTTCACGCAGGGCAACATCAGCACCACCGACAACCCGCTCGATCTGGCGATCAACGGCAACGGCTTCTTCGAGGTCAGCAACGGCTCGCAGACGCTGTACACGCGCAACGGCCAGTTCCAGGCCGACAAGGATGGCTTCCTGACCACCAACACCGGGCTCAAGCTGGTCGGCTACCCGGCCTCGGCTGGCGGCACGATCCAGCCCGGCGCCGCGGTGCCGCTGCAGCTGCCGACCGGCGGCGTCGCGCCGAACCCGACCAGCGAGGTCAAGATCGAGATGAACCTCGACGCGCGCAAGGCGACGACGCTGGCATCGCCGGTGCCCACGCCGCAGGTCGACTTCACGGACGCGACGACCTACAACGACGCGACCTCGGTGACGGTGTTCGACGCGAAGGGGCAGGACGTTGCGCTGACCTACTACTTCCAGAAGTCGGCGACCGACACCTGGAATGTCTACGCAACCGCGAACGGCGCTTCGGTCAGCGTCGACGGCGCTGGCAACCCGCTGCCGATCACGACGATCAGCTTCCCGAGCAACGGCGGCACGCCGACCGCGCCGCTGGGCACCGTGGCCTTCGATGTGCCTTCGACGACGAACGCGGCCGGCGCGACGACGCTGCCGATCACCGGCGTCGCGCTCGACCTGACCGGCGCAACCCAGTTCGGTTCCGGTTTCGGCGTGACCAGCATGGTGCAGGACGGCTACACCGCCGGCCAGCTGACCGGCGTGACCGTCGAGAAGAGCGGCATCGTGATGGCGACGTACTCGAACGGCCAGGCCAAGCCGGCCGGCCAGCTCGAACTCGCGACCTTCCGCAACCCGCAAGGCCTGACGCCGCTCGGCGGCAACCTGTGGGCGCGCAGCTTCGCCTCCGGCGACCCGACGGTCGGCACGCCGAGCAGCGGCAACATCGGTGCGCTGCAGGCCGGCGCGCTCGAAGAATCGAACACCGACCTGACCGGCGAGCTCGTCGACATGATCACCGCGCAACGCGTCTATCAGGCGAACGCGCAGACGATCAAGACGCAGGACCAGGTGCTGCAGACGCTCGTCAATCTGCGCTGACCGTTCGACTCACTGAGGGCTCGCGATGGACCGCATGATCTACCTGTCGATGTCGGGCGCGAAGGCGACGATGCAGCGCCAGGACACGCTGGCGAACAACATCGCGAATGTCTCGACGCCCGGCTTTCGTGCCGAGCTGCAGGCGTTCCGAGCGGTCCCGGTGCAGGGCAGCGGCGCCAGCACGCGCGTCTATGCACTCGAGACGACGACCGGCTACGACGCGAGCGCCGGCGCGGTCACCGCGACCGGCCGCAACCTCGACGTTGCGGTCAAGGGCAACAGCTGGCTCACGGTGCAGGCGCTCGACGGCACCGAGGCCTACACCCGCGGCGGCTCGCTCGAGGTCTCGAACGACGGCACGCTGACGACTCGCAGCGGCCTGCCGGTGCTCGGCGACGGCGGCCCGCTGCAGGTGCCGCCGAACGCGGTCGTCAGCATCGGCGCCGACGGCACCGTCAGCGCGAAGGGCAGCGACGGCAAGAACAGCGCGATCGGCAAGCTCAAGCTCGTGACGCCCGAGGCGCCGCTGAAGCGCGGCGACGACGGCTTGTTCCGCGGCGCGGATGGCGACCTGAGCGCCGACGACACCGCGCGCGTGCAGGACGGGGCGCTCGAAGGCTCGAACGTCAGCGCGGTCGAATCGATGGTCGCGATGATCTCGGCGGCGCGCCAGTTCGAGGCCCAGATGAAGATGATCCAGACCGCCGAGGCGGACGAGAAGGCCGCCTCGCAGCTGTTGAGCGCGAGCTGATCGCGCGCGTGTCCGGGTTCACTCGGCCAGCGTTTCGCCGGAACCCCCAACCTCCGTGGGCAAGTCCTTGAACTTCGGCAACCCGTCCCGCATGGCCAGAACCGATTCGGCATAGTGAACATGGAACGCTGGCTTGAAAGCCAGCTCGGGCAGCACGGCCACGTACACGTCCGTCAGCCCCATCGCGGGATGCTCGGTCAACAGGTGGCCGCCGCAGTCCTTGCACCACTTGCGATAGCTCCGCGGGGTCAG
Organism: Rhizobacter sp. P5_A1; assembly: GCF_056400745.1. Taxonomy (NCBI): domain Bacteria; kingdom Pseudomonadati; phylum Pseudomonadota; class Betaproteobacteria; order Burkholderiales; family Sphaerotilaceae; genus Rhizobacter; species Rhizobacter sp. P5_A1. The sequence goes on along the minus strand of NZ_JBFUKR010000004.1, from coordinate 305,887 downwards.
ATTGAAGGTGCCGACCTTGTCCGCTCCGGCAGCGACCTTGACGGCTTCAGGCTTCCATAAGCTGAACGCATTCACGGGGCCGGCCGACCAACGTCGACACGATTCGCAGTGGCAGTAGCCCATGACTTCGGGCTCGCCGGTCACATTCAGCTTCACGCTGCCGCAGAAGCAGCTCCCCTCGTAACTGGCCATGTTGTCCTCACATTGGGTTGGTTGTCACTCGTCGTCATCGCGGTGACCTTGTTCGGCTGTTGCTCGCGATCAATGGTGCTGGCTCCAGACCCAGCAAACGTTCGAGTTCCAGGTAGCGTGAATCATCACGCAGCGGATCGAGCCTCGGGTCGACACCGAGGTACGGAATCCAGCCGGAGCGCACTGCGACAGCGTCATGCAAGCGCTCGAATGCGGCATCCAGGTCTCCGAGCGTCGCATGAATGACGGCAGCTTCGTAGGCGTAGCGCCGTTGATCGCTTGCCGCCGCATCGAACTCGCGCAGCACCGCACGCGCAGAGCGGCGATCATCGGCCGCTGCATACGCAAAACCAAGGCCCGCACGCATGACCGCGTTCCCGGTCGACAGCCGGCATGCATCACGCAGCGCGTCGACCGCCTCATGTCCTCGGCCACAAAGCACGCAGGCCAAGCCACGGAAGAACGGCGGCCAATGATCCGTTTCATCGAGGTGCGCGGTGCGTGCGGCCTGTTCGATGGCGGCATCGGCGTCGCGCGCGAGCCAGTGGTGCCAGGCCAGATGAACGTTGATGATCACATCCAATGGCTCCAATGCGAGGGCCCGCTGGCCCGCCGCCAGCGCTTCATCGAAGCGCCTCTGCGCCACCAACAAGTGGGCGCGCCAGTGGTGCGCATGCGCATAGCCGGGGTCGAGCGACAGCGCATGGTCGAACTGCGATTCGGCGGTCGACCACTGCCATTGGTAGTGAGCCGTCGCATAGGCCAGCGAGGTGTGCGCCGCTGCGCAGCACGGATCGATCGCCAGCGCACGCTGGGCGGCCGCTTGTGCTTTCGGAAACGCCTCGGCCGAGGTCAGCGCCCCGGACTCCCACGACCCCAACGTGTTGTAGACGTCTGCCAGCGCGGCATGCGCAGGCGCGAAGTCCGGGGCGAGCTGTGATGCCTCCGTCAACGCCGCCAGGGCCTTCATGGATTCACGCGGCCGCCGAGTCCAGTGGAAGCGCCCGTGCAGGTAGGCAGCACGGGCGATCGGATCTGCCGGCAGCGCGACACGTGACGGCAATCGCGGTGCTTCGCTCCGCGTGACGCCCACTGCGTCCACGTCGAGTCGCCGGCGCTGCTCGGCGAGCCAGTCCTCCCAGGCATCACCGACCTCGCTCAGGTTCAGCCCAGCAAGCATTTCGCCATCCAAGCGGCTCGCCGATTGCGCATCACCGGCGTCCAGCGCGTTCAGACGATCGACAGCGTCACACGAAAAACGCGTCCAGTTGATTGCCAGTGCATGGCGCCCCTGATTGAGGACAACGTCCTCGCCCATGGCGTGACGCAGGAAGGCCAGTGCCTGGCGCAGGTTGGTCGATGCGCGACTGGGCGTCTGGTCGGGCCAGAACGTCGCCAGCAGCCGCTCGCGTGCACAGCCTCCATGCATCGACTCGATGGCCAGCATGACGAGCAACGCGACGCGGCGGGGCTGGGCCAGCAGTGTATTGAGACGATGGCCCTCGCTGTTGACGGCATCGACGGCACCGAGCACCGACAGCCGGATCACGCTCGGATCACGCTCGTTGTGGACCATGGCCAACGCCACTGACCGTGGCGACGGGATTCTTCAACGAGATGGAGATCATGATGCGACCTTCCTGCCCGAAATCACTCCGTACGGCGACGCTTTGCCTGGCCCTGCCGTTCGCATCACTCGCGCCTGCACACGCCGACGATCCTCGCGCGGACGCGGCGATGATGAACCTCGCGCCAGGGGGTGCATCGGCGGTGTTGCTGTGGCATGCGGCCGCGCGCGATGCGATCGTACGCCAGCGGCCAAATCAGCAGGTCGCCCTGCGCTTGCTCGCCTATCTGTCGCTGGCGCAGCAGCGCGCTGCAGAGGCGTTGACTGCGTCGACTGGCAAGCCCCGAGAGGCGGAGTGGTCTGCCGCATTCGATGCTGCGTCGGCCGACACGATTGGCGCATTGCTGCCCGCTGAAGCACCCGCCATGCGTGCTTTGGCGAGCGCACTTGCCGCCAGCCGCAAGGAGCCTACGCCGAATGGCGATGCCGAACGCGCGCAGGAGATCGGCCGCAAGGCGGCAAGCCAGACGATCGAACGCGCCGTGGCGGATGGTTTCGACTCGCCGTGGCGCGGCGAATTGCCGAGTGACGCGACACGTTGGCACAGCCTGTTGGAGCCGGCACGGCCACCGCATCTTCCGGCGCTCGGTTCGATGAAGCCCGTATTTCTCGGCAGCGGCAGCGCCTCCCGTCCGGCACCGCCGCCCGCCGTTGGCAGCGCCGCGTTCGACACGGCGCTGGCCGAGGTGCGCACGCGCGCCAGCAGCAGCGCGCCTGAGGGCCTCGCACGCGCGCGCCGCTGGGAGATGGCCACCGGCTCGTTGGTCGCGGGCTTCTGGGACGAAGTCGCGATCTCGCTCGCCGCGCGCAACGGACTGAGCGGCGCAACGACCGCTCGTGTCCTGGCGACAACGATGGGTGCAGCGATGGACGCCAACATTGCCTGCCATGACGCCAAATACACCTACTGGATGCCTCGGCCCTCGCAGGTGGATCCCAGCATCAAGCCGCGGATCGGCTTGCCCAACCATCCTTCGTACCCGAGCAACCATTCCTGCGATTCAGGCGCCGCGGCCGACGTGCTTGGCAAGCTGTTCCCGGCCTATCACCAGGCGCTGGCCTCGATGGCGATCGACGCCTCGGAGTCACGCATCGATGCCGGCATTCACTATCGATTCGACATGGACGCGGGGTTGGCGATCGGCCGTGCCGCGGCAAGCGCTGCCCTCGCGGCACAGCGTGTGGAAAGCCAAGCGAGGGGCGAGCAATGAGCGCCTGTCGGTATCCAAGCACCTGCTGACGTCTTGCTCACGAGACCCGCCTCAGCACAGTGTTTGTGACTGTCGCCCCGGCGATCGACGATCTGCGCGGCTTAAACTCGTCCGCACAGTTCATCCGGATCACAGGAGCACCCCCATGACAGCCATCCACGCGGCTGCGGACGACAAGCCCGCGAAGACAGACAACAAGGTCGACAAGCTCGAGGAGCAGCTTGCGTTCAAGTCGCGCTTCGTGCTGGTGTTCGGCGAGATCACCGATGCGCTTGCGCACGCGACCTGCCGGCGCCTGCTCGCGCTGTCCGAAGAGTCCGAGGCGCCGATCACGATGCTGATCTCGTCGCCGGGCGGGCATGTCGAGTCGGGCGATGCGATCTTCGACCTGATCCGCTTCGTGCGGGCGCCGGTCACGACGATCGGCAGCGGCTGGGTCGCCAGCGCCGGCGCGCACATCTTCCTCGCGCCGCCGCGCGAGCGCCGCCTGTGCCTGCCGAACACGCGCTTCATGATCCACCAGCCGGCCGGCGGCGCGGGCGGCCAGGCGACCGACATCGCGATCCAGGCCAAGGAGATTCTGCGCGCGCGCGAACGCCTGGCGCGCGTCGTCGCGACGCAGACCGGCCAGACCTACGAGAAGGTCGCCGCCGACATGGAGCGCGATTACTGGATGAGCGCCGACGAGGCGATCGCCTATGGCATCGTCTCGCGCACCGTCGAGCGCCAGAAGGACCTGACCTGACCCCGCGGCGCTGATCCGCGCGATGTCCTTACACGCTGCCGACTCCCGCTACGCCTGGACCCGCCTCGTCGTCACGCTCGCGCTGATGACGATCGGCAGCGGCGCGATGTATGTCGTCGCGGTCGTGCTGCCGGCGGTGCAGGCCGAGTTCGGCGTCGCGCGTGCCGATGCGTCGCTGCCCTACACGCTGATGATGGTCGGCTTCGGCCTCGGCGGTGTCGCGATGGGCCGGATCGCCGATCGCTTCGGCGTGATGTGGGCCATGCTGATCGGTGCGCTCGGCCTGGGCACCGGCTTCGTCGCCGCGGGCCTGTCGGGCAGCCTGACCGCCTTCGCGCTCGCGCATGGCGTGCTGCTCGGCGCGTTCGGCAGTGCGACGACCTTCGCGCCGCTGGTCGCCGATACCTCGCTGTGGTTCGTGCGCCGGCGCGGCATCGCGGTGGCGATCTGCGCCAGCGGCAACTACCTCGGCGGCGCGATCTGGCCGCCGATCGTGCAGCACTTCGTGCAGACCGACGGCTGGCGCCACGCCTACATCGGCCTTGGCGTCTTCAGCGCGCTGACGATGGCGGGCCTGGCACTGCTGATGCGGCCGCGGCCGCCGATCGCCACGCCGGCCGCGTCGGCCGCGCGCAGCACCGGCGTGATGCCGTCGACGCGCCCGTTCGGCCTGTCGATGGGCCAGGCGCAGACGCTGCTGTGCATTGCCGGCGTCGCCTGCTGCGTCGCGATGGCGATGCCGCAGGTCCACATCGTCGCGTACTGCAGCGACCTCGGCTTCGGCGCTGCGCGCGGCGCCGAGATGCTGTCGCTGATGCTCGCGTGCGGCATCGTCAGCCGGCTCGTCTCGGGGCTGATCTGCGACCGCATCGGCGGGCTGCGCACCCTGCTGCTCGGCTCGGTGCTGCAGGGCCTCGCGCTGCTGCTGTTCCTGCCGTTCGACGGCCTGGTCTCGCTGTACCTGATCTCGGCGCTGTTCGGGCTGTTCCAGGGCGGACTCGTGCCGAGCTACGCGATCATCGTGCGCGAGCATTTCCCGGCGGCCGAGGCCGGCGCGCGCGTCGGCGCGGTGATCATGGCGACGCTGTTCGGCATGGCGCTGGGCGGCTGGATGTCGGGCAAGGTGTTCGACCTGACCGGCTCGTACCACGCGGCCTTCCTGAACGGGATCGCATGGAACCTGCTGAACCTGACGATTGCGCTGTTCCTGCTCGGCCGGATGCGCGTGCTGCGGCGGCGCGCTACCGGGTTGGCCAGCACCGGCTGAGACATCCGACAGCCCGTCTTCGGCGCGCGCCCGAGAAGTGGTGCAGAAGGCGAAATTCGCGCTGGCGATAGAACGTGGCCTGCCAGACCATGCGCATGCTGTCGCGAACGCCCCACGCGCGAAGCGAGCCCGAAGAAGGCCCCGATCCACCCGTCTTTTCCGCGCTTGCCGGACCGGCGCGCGATCCATCATCGGCGGAACTGACCGGAGCACCGCCATGATGCGTTCCCTGTGGATCTCGAAGACCGGCATGGAAGCCCAGCAGACCCAGCTGGACACCATCTCGAACAACCTCGCCAACGCCTCGACGAACGGCTACAAGAAGTCGCACGCGGTGTTCGAGGACCTGATGTACCAGAACCTGCGTCAGGCCGGCGCCAACAGCACCGACCAGACGACCCTGCCGACCGGGTTGCAGCTCGGCCTGGGCACGCGCGCGGTCGCGACCTCGCGCAGCTTCGCGCAGGGCAACCTGCAGCAAAGCAGCAACCCGCTCGACGTGGCGGTCAGCGGCCAGGGCTTCTTCCAGCTGCAGATGCCCGACGGCACGACCGGCTACACCCGCGACGGCTCGTTCCAGGTCAACGCCAACGGCCAGCTCGTCACGAACAACGGCCACACCGTGCAGCCCGGCATCACGATTCCCGCGAACGCGACCAGCGTGACGATCGGCAACGACGGCACCGTCAGCGTCGTGCTGCCGACGCAGACGACGCCGCAGGCGGTCGGAAAACTGCAGACCGCGAGCTTCATCAACGCGGCCGGCCTCGACCCGCTGGGCCAGAACATCTACGCCGAGACCGCGGCCTCGGGCACGCCGAACACCGGCACGCCGGGGCAGAACGGCCTGGGCATCCTGCAGCAGGGCTTCGTCGAGACCTCGAACGTCAACGTCGTCGAAGAGCTGGTCGGCATGATCCAGACACAGCGCGCCTACGAGCTGAACTCGAAGGCGATCAAGACCTCGGACGAGATGCTCGCCAGGCTGACGCAGTTGTGATGATGAAGACGGCCATGAACCGACTCGGCGCCGTCGCGCTGGCGCTCGCGACCTTCGCGCTCGCCGGCTGCGACACGATGAGCGAGACGCTGAACAAGCGGCCGCCGGTCGATGTCGCGCAGCCGACCGCGATCCGGCCGCAGCCCATCGTCGTCGCGCCGATCAGCAACGGCTCGATCTTCCAGGCCGGCCAGTACCGCCCGCTGTTCGAGGACCACCGCGCGCGGCTGGTCGGCGACACGATCACGGTGCAGATCGTCGAAAAGGTCAGCGCGACGCAGAAGAGCACCAGCTCGATCGACAAGTCCGGCGGCCTCTCGGCCGGCGTCACGGCGATCCCGGGCATCGCGGCGAACTCGTTCACGCCGGCGCGCGCCACGCTCGGCGCGACCTCGAGCAACACCTTCGCCGGCAAGGGCAGCACCGAGAACAGCAACGATTTCTCGGGCACGATCACCGCGACCGTGATCGAGGTGCTGCCGAACGGCCACCTGATGATCTCGGGCGAGAAGCAGATCGGCGTGAACCACAACGTCGACGTGCTGCGCTTCTCGGGTCAGGTCGACCCGCGCGCGATCCAGACCGGCAACAGCGTCGCGTCGGCGCAGATCGCGAACGTGCGCATCGAGCAGCGCGGCAAGGGCGCGCAGGCCGATGCGCAGGGAATAGGCTGGTTGGGACGCTTCTTTTTGAACGTTCTGCCGATTTAAGCCCGCCCAGAATGGGCGCATCCAAGGATGCTCCCATGCACGACACCGACAAACTCATCCGCAAGCTGATCGCCCTGACCGTGCTGCTGGCCTCGGCTGCGCTGTGGTGGCCGAGCCCGGCGCAGGCGATGCGCCTGAAGGAGGTCGCCAGCGTGCAGGGCGTGCGCAGCAACCAGCTGGTCGGCTACGGCCTCGTCGTCGGCCTGGACGGCACCGGCGACCAGACCACCTCGACCCCGTTCACGACGCAGAGCCTGAACGCACTGCTGCAGCAGATGGGCGTCACGGTGCCGCCGGGCACCAACATGCAATTGAAGAACGTCGCCGCGGTGATGGTGACCGCGCAGCTGCCGCCGTTCGCGCAGCCCGGCCAGCAGGTCGACGTGACGGTCTCGTCGCTCGGCAACGCGAAGTCGCTGCGCGGCGGCACGCTGATCGCGACGCCGCTGAAGGGCGCCGACGGCCAGATCTACGCGCTCGCGCAGGGCAACCTCGTCGTCGGGGGCGCCGGCGCCTCGGCGGCCGGCTCGAAGGTGCAGATCAACCACCTGAGCGCGGGCCGCGTGCCGGAGGGCGCGACCGTCGAGCGTGCGGTGCCGACGCCGCTGAACCAGGGCGAGTACCTGCAGCTCGACCTGAACTCGAACGACTACAACACCGCCCGCGAAGTGGCGCGTGCCGTCAACGCGAAGATGGGCGCCGGCGTCGCGCAGGCGCTCGACGGCCGCGTCGTGCGCGTGCGCATGCCCGAGAGCACCGACGCACGCGTCGCGTTCATGGCCGACATCGAGAACCTGCCGCTCGAACTCGCGGCACCGGCCGCGAAGGTCGTGATCAATGCACGCACCGGCTCGGTCGTCGTGAACCAGACCGTCACGCTGAACGCCTGCGCGGTCGCGCATGGCAGCCTGTCGGTGACGATCAACTCGACGCCGATGGTGAGCCAGCCCGGGCCGCTGTCGAACGGCACGACGGTGTCGCGCGACAAGGCCGACATCACGATCCGGCAGGAGCCGGGTTCGCTGATCCAGCTGCCGGCCGGAACCAAGCTCGCCGACGTCGTGAAGGCGCTGAATTCCCTCGGCGCGACGCCGCAGGATCTGCTCGCGATCCTGCAGGCGATGAAGACCGCCGGCGCACTGAACGCCGAGATCGAAGTGATCTGAGATGGCGATCTCCGGCATGTCGAACACGACTGGCGACGCCGGCGCACTCGATGCGCTGCGCGACACCACGGGCAGTGCGCTGCGCGCGCGCGCGGCCGCCGATCCGAAGGCGGCGATCAAGGCCGCGGCGAAGCAGTTCGAGGCGATGTTCATGCAGCAGCTGATGAAGAGCATGCGCGAATCGTCGCTGGGCACCGGCATGCTCGAGAACTCGGGCACGCAGATGGGCACCGAAATGCTCGACACGCAGCTCGCGAACAAGATGGCGGGCGCCAGCGGTGGCCTGGCCGACGTGATCGCGCGCCAGCTCGAGCGCCAGATGAACGGCGTCACGGCGGCGGCGGCGCTGCCTGCCGCCGGCGCGGCCGGTGCGCCGGCGGGCACCGCGACGCCGGTCAAGCCTAGCCAGGAAGAATTCCTGCGCCTGCACCAGCAATCGGCCGCCGGTGCCGAGGCGCAGACCGGCATCCCGGCGAGCTTCATGGTCGCGCAGGCGGCGCACGAGTCGGGCTGGGGCAAGCACGAGATCCGCAACGCCGACGGCACGAGTTCGCACAACCTGTTCGGCATCAAGGCCGGCGCCGGCTGGACCGGCAAGGTCGCGCAGGTCACGACCACCGAGGTCATCGACGGGCAGCCGCGCAAGGTGGTCGCGAAGTTCCGCGCCTACGCGAGCTACGACGAGTCGTTCCGCGACTACGCGCAGCTGATGAAGGACAACCCGCGCTACGCCAAGGTCGTCGCCGCCGGCAACGACGCGCGTGGGTTCGCGCAAGGCCTGCAGCGCGCCGGCTACGCAACCGACCCGGCGTATGCCGACAAGCTGACCCGCGTCATCAACACCACGCTGCGCATGCAGCGCGCCAGCCTGCGCACGCCGCAGACGCTGGCCTGAAAGGCAAGCCATGTCTGCATTGATGTCGATCGGCAAGACCGCGATGTTCGCGAACTACGCGGCCTTGCAGACCGTGGGCAACAACATCGCCAACGCGAACACGACCGGCTACTCGCGCCAGGACGCGCAGCTCGCCGACGCGCCCGGCCAGTTCACCGGCTCGGGCTTCTTCGGCAAGGGCGTCACGGTCACGACGGTCACGCGCGCGTACGACAAGTACCTGACGACGCAGGCGGTGGGCAGCAGTGCGGTCGCGGCGAGCGACGCGGCGCGCTCCGACAAGCTGAGCCAGCTCGAGAACGTGTTCCCGATCGGCAGCTCGGGCGTCGGCTACGCGGCAGGCGAGTTCCTGAACGCGTTCGTCGACCTGTCGAACAACCCCGCCGATTCGTCGGCACGCCAGGTCGTGCTGAGCCAGGCGCAGGAGCTCGCCGCGCGCTTTCGCGCCGCGGGCGACCAGCTCAGCGCGCTGCAGACCGGCGTCACGCAGGATGTGAAGGCGACGGTCGCGAACGTCAACTCGCTCGCGCAGCAGGTCGCGCAGCTGAACGCGCAGATCGCCGCGCTGAAGGGCAATGGCCAGCCGCCGAACCAGCTTCTCGACCAGCGTGACCAGCTCGTCAGCCAGATCGCGGGCGCGATCAACGTGACGACGATCGAGGCCGACGACGGCAGCGTCGGCCTGTTCATCGGCGGCGGCCAGAACCTCGTGCTGGGCGCGAACGCGAGCACGCTGAAGGCCGTGCCCGACAGCCTCGACCCGGCCAAGGTGGCGCTGACCCTGAGCGAGGGCCCGGTGAATCGCCTGGTGCCGGCCGACAGCCTCGGCGGCGGATCGCTTTCGGGGCTGCTGAAGTTCCAGAACGACGACCTGGGCGCCGCGAAGAACCTGCTCGGCCAGATGGCTGCGGCGATCAGCGGCGCGGTCAACACGCAGCAAAAGCTCGGCCTGGACCTCGGCCAGCCGGCCGGCGCCGGCGCGCCGATCTTCGCGGTCGGCGCCGCGCGCGTGCTCGGCGCCGCGACCAATACCGGCAGCGCCGCGCTGAGCATCACGGTCGACGATTCGGCGCAGCTGCAGGCGAGCGACTACGCGATGAGCTTCGACGGCACCAACTACGCGCTCACCCGGTCGAGCGACCGGACCGTCGTGGCGAGTGGCGCCGCCCTGACCACAGCGTTGCAGAGCGCGGGCGGTTTCCAGTTCGACGGCGTGACGCTGAAGCTGACCGGCGGCGCCGCGAGCAACGGCGATCGCTTCCTGCTGCAGCCGGTCGCGAATGCGGCGCAGAGCATGCAGAGCGTGCTCGCCAACACGCAGGGCATCGCGGCGGCAGCGCCGTTCACCGGCAGCGTCGGTGTCGACAACGCCGGCACCGCGACGATCGCCTCGCTGACCGCGGTGAACCCGTCGTACAACGGCGCGCTGAGCGCCGACATCACGTTCACCTCGGCCACCGGCGACTACACCTGGAATCTGAGCGACGGCAGCAGCGGCACCGGCACCTGGACAGCCGGCACACCGATCAGCCTGAACGGCTTCGAGCTGAACCTCGCCGGCGTGCCGAAGAGCGGGGACACGGTCAGCGTCGTGCCGACCGTGTCGGTCGCCGCGAACAACGGCAACGCGCTCGCGTTCGCGCGTCTCGCGCAGACCGGCATCGTCGCACCGCCCGGCGGCTCGGGAACGGGCGCGTCGAGCCAGAGCATCACCGACGCGTACGCGAGCGCGCTGGCGAACATCGGCGTGCGCGTGCAGGGCGGCAAGACGGCGGCGAGCATCTCGAGCGCGGCCGCGAGTCAGGCCGAGTCGGCGCGCGCGAACAAGGCCGGCGTCAACCTCGACGAAGAAGCGGCGAAGCTGATCCAGTACCAGCAGAGCTACCAGGCGGCGGCCAAGATCCTGCAGGTCGCGCAAGCCATTTTCGACACGATGCTGCAAGCGGCGTCTTCCTAAGGTGAACCCATGCGCCTGAGCACCTCCAACACCTACAGCACCTCGCTCGACGCGCTGGTCGACCGCCAGGCCAAGCTCTCCGGCACGCAGGAGCAGATGACGACCGGCAAGCGCGTCAACCACGCGAGCGACGACCCGGCCGCGGCGGCGCGCTCCGAGCGCGCGCTCGCGTCCGAGCGGCGCACGATCGCGAGCCAGCGTGCGGTCGACGCCAGCGACAACGCGATGACGCTGACCGAAGGTGCGCTCGGCGATGCCGGCACCTTGCTGCAATCGGCGCGCGAGGCGCTCGTCGCCGCCGGCAACGCGACCTACACCGATGCCGAGCGCAAGGGCGTTGCGAATCAGCTCTCGGACCTGCGCGAGCAGCTGTTCGCGATCGCGAACCGCACCGATGGTTCCGGCAGCTATCTCTTCGGCGGCCAGGGCTCGACCCAGGCACCGTTCGTCGACATGGCCGGCGGCGTGCAGTTCCAGGGCACCTCGGGCCAGTTGCAGGCGGCCTCCGGCGACCCGCTGCCGCTGACGATGGACGGCGAATCGACCTGGATGCAGGCGCGCACTGGCAACGGCGTGTTCGAGACGCGCGTCGTCGCGAGCACCGGCAGCGCGGTGATCGATGCCGGCAAGGTCGTCGACCCGTCGGCGCTGACAGGATCCACCTACACCCTGCAGTTCACGACCAGCGGTGCGACGACGATGTACTCGGTGCTGAAGGACGGCGCCGCGACCGCGCAGACCAACCTCGCGTTCACGCCCGGCCAGGCGATCCAGGTCGACGGCATGTCGGCGACGATCACCGGCTCGCCGGCGAACGGCGATGCCTTCGAGCTCGCGCCGTCGACCTCCGACCTGAGCGTGTTCGATGCGCTCGACCAGGCCATCGCCGAGCTGAAGACGCCGGGCCGCAGCAACACGCAGGTCGCGCAGGGCAACGCCTTCGGCCTGACCCGCCTCGATTCGGTGCTCGGCCAGGTCATTTCCGCGCGCAGCCAGATCGGCGCGACGATGAACCGCATCGACTCGGTGACCGATCGCCTGTCGGCGCTGAAGCTGTCGAGCCAGGCCGAACGCTCGAGCGCCGAGGATCTGGACATGACCCAGGCGATTTCCGACTTCTCGAACCAGCAGACCGGCTACGATGCGGCCCTCAAGGCGTATTCGATGGTGCAGCGCCTGTCGCTGTTCAATTACCTCAACACCTGACATGAATTTCGGCGTGAATGCGAGGATCCCGGCGTGAGTGATGCAGCGGCCATCCTGGGGCAAGTCGCGCTCGGTTACTCGCCGTTCATCGACCGCAATCGCTCGGTCACCGCGACCCGGCTGACGGTGTTCCCGCTGCGCCCGGATGCGGTGCTCGATGTCGGCCAGCTGCTGCACGAGGTCGGCAACGTCTGGCCGGCGAGCGGCGCGCGCGTCTCGCTCAACGTCGTCAGCGAAAGCCTGCTGCAGGAACTGCTGCTCGCGCAGCCGTCGTCGAACCTGATGGTCGAGGTGCCGGCCTTCATGGCCGTCGACCCGGCCAACGTCGATGCGCTGACCGCGCTGCATGCCAACGGCAGTACGCTGCTGCTCAAGGGCCGGCCGCTGAAGGAGCTGCCGCGCCAGGTGCTGCCGTGCTTCAAGTACTCGATCATCGACCTCGCCGACGATCGCCGCATCGGCGACCCGAACACGCCGGCCGGCGTCACGCGCACGATCGGCCACGTGCAGTCGGGCGTGCGCACGGTCGCCGACATGGAGGCCTGTTTCGCGCGCGGCGCCGAAGCGGTGCTCGGCTGGCCGATCGACGATGCGGTCACGGTCACCGCGGCGCGCAGCGGCAAGGCCGTCGCGGCGCCGGGCATGCAGGCGATCGCCGAGCTGATCCGCCAGGTCGACAAGGAAGAACCGATCGAGAAGCTCGAAGCGACGCTGAAGCGCGACCCCGCGCTCGCGTTCAAGCTGCTGCGCTACATCAACTCGCCGGCGTTCGGCCTGCGCGTCGAGATCAGCTCGTTCCGCCACGCGATCATGATGCTCGGCTACCAGCGCCTGAAGCGCTGGCTCGCGCTGCTGCTCGCGACCGCCAGCAAGGACGTCAACCTGAAGCCGGTGATGTTCGCCGCGGTGCGCCGCGGCCTGCTGATGGAAGAGCTGGTGCGCGGCAGCGGCGATGAAGAGATGCGCAACGAGATGTTCATCTGCGGTGTGTTCTCGCTGCTCGACCGGATGTTCCAGCAGCCCTTTTCGCAGCTGCTCGATGCGATCCCGGTGCCGGAGCGCGTGCGCCAGGCGCTGGCCGAGAACAGCGGGCCGTACCAGCCGTTCATCGAGCTGGTGCAGGCGGTCGAAGGCGAGGCGCTGTACGAGTTCCGCGAGGCGGCCGACAAGCTGATGATGAGCGTCAGCGAGATCAATCGTGCCGAACTGCGGGCGCTGATGTCGGCGAGCGAGCTGGAGTGATGTGACCGGATTGCCCGAACCGTGGTCGCCTGCGGCGGGCTGGCGCGAGTTCTTCGATCTGCTGTCGGACGCCGTCGTCGTGCTCGACGCGCAGGCGTGCGTCGTGCTCGCGAACACAGCGGCGCTGCGCTGGCTGCCGTGCGAGGTCGGCGCGCCGGTCGAGCAACTGCAGTCGACGCTCGGTGCGGCCGCGGTCGCGTGGCTGCGGCAGGCGGGCGGCGGGGGCAACGGCGCATCGGCGTCCCCCGAGATCCGCCTCGCCGATGGGCGACCGGCGCACCTCGAGTGGCGCAGGCTCGACGCCGCGCATTCGGCACTGCGCCTCGTGTTCTCGGCCGCAGCGCCGACGCGCCCGACGCCGCCGCGCGCGCAGGCGGCCGGCGCGATGCGCGAGGCGATTGCGTTCCTGTGGGAGTCGCCGTTCCCGACCACGCTGCAGGGGCCGGACTTCCGCTTTCTCGATGTCAACGGGGCGTTCGCCGATCTCGTCGGCCACCGCCGCGAGCAGCTGATCGGCCGCGACGCGATCGAGTTTCAGCCCGAGGACGACCGGCCACGCATCCTCGCGGCGCGCGAGCGCATGCGCGCCGGCGGCGGCGTGCGCGCACCCGAACCGGCGATGGTCGAGGGCCGGCTGATCGACGCGGGCGGTCGCGAACGCCGTTACCGCGTCTCGCGCCGAACGCTGGTCGATGAAGCGGGCAAGCCGCTGTACCTGGGCGTGCTGCAGGACACGACCGCCGAACACGTCGCGCGCGAGCGCGCCGACCGTTCGCTGCGCGAGCTCGACGACTGGTTCCAGCTCAGCCCGGTCGGCATGGTGCTGTTCGACGAGCGCGGCCTGCTGCTGCGCAGCAACCCGAGCTTCGACGCGCTCGCCGGGCCGGTGCCGGTGTCGCTCGCCGAGGCCCCGAGCGGCCTGCGCGAGCTGCTCGGCTGGAGCGCGAGCGGCGTGCTCGCGCAGCTCGAACCCGGCGCGCTGCCGGTGCAGCAGCAGGGCTGGGTCGCGCCGCCCGGCGCGAACGCGCGGCTGCTGCGTGCCGCGCTGCGCTGCTACCGTGCGGCCGGGGGCCAGCGCCGCTACATGGCGATTCTCGAAGACCGCAGCGCCGAGGAGGAGCGCGACCTGGCGCAATCGCAGATCGGCGCGCTGATGGACGCGGCCGGCGTTGGCCTCGCGACCTTCCAGGAGTCGTCGGGCTGGGTGCAGCCGGCGCACAGCAGCCGCAGCGCCGAGCTCGATGGCGCGCCGGGCGGCGCGGCGGCACTGCACAGCATCGGCCGCGAGATCGTCGTGCCCGAGTCGCTTCCCGCATTCGAGCGGCTGCAGACGGCGCTGCGCGATGCGCAGCGCGCCGAGGTGCGCTACGGCGTCGAGCACCCCGAACTCGGGCGGCGCTGGCTGCTGACACGGGTCGAGCCGGCCACGCTCGGTTCGGGCAAGCGCACGACCTCGGTCGTCACGCTCGACATCACCGAACAGCACGAGACGCAGCAGCGCACCGAGCAGCTGCTGCGCGAGCTGAGCACGATCCTCGAGAGCACGACCACCGGCATCGCCTACCTGCGCGGCAACGTGATGGCACGCTGCAACCGGCGCTTCGAATCGATGCTCGGGTTGCGGGTCGGCTCGGTGATCGGGCGCAGCGTGCAGGAGCTGTTCGCCGGCCGCGAGCCGACCGAGCGCATCGTCACCGATGCCTGGCAGGCGTTGACCGAAGGCGCTCTCTACGAGACCGAGTTCGAGCTGCTCGCGAAGGGCGCCACCGAGACGCGCTGGTACTCGCTCTCGGTGCGCCGCACCGGCCCGGCGGGCGGCGCGCCGGAAGCGATCGCGGTGCTCGCCGACATCACGCGGCTGAAGGCGCAGCAGCGCGAGCTCGAGGCACTGGCGCGCGATCGCGAGCTGATGTTCAGCCTCTCGGGCGTCGGCATCGCGTTCCTGCGCGACGGGCGCATCCAGCGCGCAAACCAGGCGCTCGCGCACCTGGCCGGCTGCAGCGCCGCGGAGCTCGCGGCGCTGCCGCTGGCCGAGCTGTTCGCCGATGCCGATGACTTCGAGCGTCGCTGGCGCCACGAGGAAGCCCAGCTGCGCCAGTTCGGCCACTGGACCGGCGAGCGCCCGCTGCGGGTGCGCGACGGCCGGCTGCTGTGGGTGCAGGTCAGCAAGCGGCTCGTCAGCGCCGGCGACGTGGCCGGCGGCATCATCGCGTCGTATGTCAACGTCGACGCGCGCCACCGCGCCGAGCGCGCGGTGGCGCTGCAGGCCGAGCGGACACGCGCGATCCTCGACTCGGTGCTGGTGGGCATCGTCACGGTCGGCCCGCAGGGCATCGAGTGGATGAACCGTTCGGCGCGGCGCATGTTCGGCGCCGAGCTCGCCGACTTCGTGAACCTGCCGATCGCGACCGCCGCGACGGCCGATCCGGCGCACCCGTTCCTGCGCACCGAATACCTGACCGAGCTCGTTGAGGGCCAGGCCGAGACCTTCGAGTGCCGCGTGAAGGCGCGCGACGGGCGCGAGTTCTGGGTCGTCGGCAATGTCGTCTCGACCGCGCGCGAATCGACCGGCCGGCAGCTGACCTACGCGCTGCTCGACATCGAGCGGCGCCGCGAGGCCGAGGCACGGATGTCGCAGGCGCAGGCGCAGCTGCAGCGCATCATCGAGGCCGCGCCGCTCGCGATCACGTTGCGCGATGCGCGCACGCTGAAGGTCCTGCAGGTCAACGGCGTCGCCGCCGCGAACGGCCGCACCACGCCGGCCGCGCTGATCGGCTGCACGCCGGAGCAGATCTTCGATGCCGAAACCGCCGCGCAGCACCGCGCCGACATGCAGCAGGCGCTGGCCTCGCCCGAGGTCACGAAGCGCGAGTACCGGCTCGAGCGCGACGGCGAATGGCGCATCTGGGACGCCCGCTACCTGCCGCTCGCGGCGCAGCCCGGCGCGGCGCCCGACCAGCTGCTGCTGGTCGCGACCGATGTGACCGAGCAGCGCGCCGCGCAGGAGGCGCGGCTCGAGGCCGCGATCGCGCAGCGCGAGATGCTCGTGAAGGAAGTGCACCACCGCATCAAGAACAACCTGCAGGGCGTTGCGGGCTTGCTGCAGCAGATCGCGCAGCGCAAGCCCGAGGTCGCCGGCACGATCGCCGAGGTCGTCGGCCAGGTGCAGGCGATCGCGCAGGTCTACGGGCTGCAGGTCGGCGAGAGCGGGCCGCTGCAGCTGATGAGTGTGGTGCAGGCGATCACCGCGTCGGTGCAGCGCACGTTCGGACGTTCGATCCGCTTCGCGGTGACCGGCGCGACGGCGCCGCAATGGATGCTGCCCGAGGCCGAATCGATCCCGATCGCGCTGACGCTGAACGAGCTGCTGACGAACGCCGTGAAGCACAGCGCGGCCGCACCCGAGGCCGAGATCGCCTGCACGCTGGCCTGCGCCGCCGACGACGTGACGGTCGCGATCGCCAACGCGGGCACGCTGCCGCCCGGCTTCAACGTCGCGCGCATCCCGGGTGGCGTCTCGGGTCTCGGGCTGGTGCGCGCGCTGCTGCCGCGGCGCAGCGCGAGCCTGACGCTCGAGCAGCGCGCCGACCGGGTGCTCGCCACCATCGTGCTGCGGCTGCCCGGCGTGACGCGCGCCGACATCGCGTGACGCCGTGCCGCCCGGGCCGGCCGCGCGCGATCTGTTTCACGGACAATCGAACCCCATGACATCGAACCTGAAGGGCACGATCCTTGTCGTCGACGACGACCGCCTCGTGCTCGCGACACTGGCACACGGCCTGTCGCAGGCCGGCTACGACGTGATCGATGCCGACAACGGCGACGACGCGATCCTGCTGGCACGCGAGCACCGCCCCGATCTGGCGCTGCTCGACATCCGCATGCAGGGCAAGAGCGGCTTCGACGTCGCCGCCTACCTGCGCGAGTACTGCCGCATGCCGTTCATGTTCCTGTCGGCCTTCGCCGACGAGCAGACCGCGGCGCAGGTCAAGGCGCTCGGCGCGGTGGCCTACCTGGTCAAGCCGCTCGACATCGGGCAGATCCTGCCGGTCGTCGGCGCCGCGTTCGCCGACCTGGCGGCGCAGCGCGTCGCAACGCCGCCGACCGCCGCGCGCGCGGCCGAGGCGCTGCCGTCGCCCGAGGTGCTGATGGCGATCGGCGTGCTGATGCACCGCTATTCGTTGACGCGCGCGAACGCGTTCGAACGCCTGCACCGCCTCGCCAGTGCCGAGAAACTGACGCTCGACGAGCAGGCGAACCGGCTGCTGAAGGCGGTCGAAGTGCTGGCACTGCCGGCGGCCGGCTGACTCGCGTTACGGCGCCGGCGTGGCGCCCTGCGGCAGCGTGAAGTGAAAGCGCGCGCCGCGATTCACCTCGGCCTCGCCCCAGATGTCGCCGCCGTGGCGGCGCACGATGCGCCGCACCGAGGCCAGGCCGATGCCGGTGCCGGGGAAGTCGTTCGCGCTGTGCAGGCGCTGGAACACGCCGAACAGGCGGTCGGCGAAGCGCATGTCGAAGCCGGCGCCGTTGTCCCAGACCGTGAACGAATCGGCCTGCTGCGCGTGACGCACGAAGCCGATGTTCGCCTGCGCCGCCTTGCCGGTGTACTTCCAGGCGTTGCCGAGCAGGTTCTCGACGACCACGCGCAGCAGCGTCGGATCGCCCCGCACCTGCATGCCGGGCTCGATCTCGATCTGCACCGCGCGCTGCGGCCACTGGCGGCGCAGGTCGTCGGCGACGTAGCTCGCGAGCTGCGACAGGTTCACCGGTTGCTGCGCGAGCGGCTGCGACGACAGCTTCGACAGCGCGAGCAGCGCATCGATCATGTTGTTCATGCGCGCGGCCGCGCCGAGCACGCGGTCCAGGTGGTCGTTGCCGACGCGGTCGAGCAGCCGGCCGTAGTCTTCCTTGACGATCTTCGTGAAGCCCTCGACGACGCGGATCGGCGCGCGCAGGTCGTGCGAGACGGTGAAGCTGAACGATTCGTGGTCGGGCGCGGGCTCGGTCGGGAGCGCGGCAACGGCGGGGGGCGTCCGGAGCGCGGCGATCGGCGTCGCCGTGGCGGCCGCCGCCGGAACCGCCGCGAGTTCGCGGAACGTGCCGTGGTAGCCCGCGAACAGCCCGGTCGCATCGCTGCATGGGCGGCCGCGCAGCAGGCCGCGGCGCGGCGCTGGCGTGCCGGCGAACCGGACTTCGATGTCGTCGAGCGCGGCAGCGTTCGCGAGCATCGCCTGCAGCGCCGGTGCATCGTCGACCGTGAAGCGCTCCCACAGCGGCAGCGGCGCCGGTGCGGCCGACCAGTCGCCGGTCGGCGCGCCGTGCGGCGGCCGCACCGAGACGATGCGATGTTGCGCGTCGCTGTGCCACAGCCACACGTCGAGCAGCGGCTCGACGCAGGTCGCGCGCTCGCGCGCCTCCCGCAGCTGGGCCGCGAGCCGCGATTTCGTGCGTATTGCACGGAACGCGACCGCCGCGGCAATCAGCAGCGCCGCGGCCAGCAGCGCGAACGCAAGCAGCCAGGGGAGCGACGCGGGCCGGCCGGCGAGGTCGAGAGATTCAGCCACGCCTTCTGAGGCCACCGAGACGATTCATCGGGACGATTGTACGGAGGCCCCTGGGTCGGAGACCTTGCGCGGCGCCGGGGTCAAGTTCGGGCGCGGCGTGCCGAAATCCGAGCAGACCCTCGCCCGTACGGCGAGCCCGTGGCCTTGCGCCGCATTGTCCGATCGCTTCGACCGCGAGTCCCCGCCGCGCCCGCCACATCGCCGACCATGCTGCTTCGCCTGTCCCGTCTCTCGTTCTGGTTCGCCGCCGCGGTGGCCGCGCTGGCGTTGCTGGCGCCGGGCGGGCGCGAGACGCTGCTGACCGCCGTGGCCGGCGTCGCCAGCCTGCTGGCACTCGGCCTGTGGCGTTCGGCGCTGCACGGCGAACAGCGCCGGCCGGCGGTCGCGCTGATGTCCGCACCGGCGTCGGCGATCGACGAGTCTTCGCTGATCGAGGCCGCCGCGCTGCTCGTGCGCCGCGCCCACGAGGCGGGCTCGTTCGAGGCCGCGCTTCATGCGGTCGCGCAGCTGCTGCGCTGCGAGCTCGGCGCGCGTGAAGTGGCGGTGCACGAGGTGCTCGATGTCGATGCGACGCACGCGCAGCTCAGCGACCTGGTCGAAGCGCAGCCGGGCTTTCGCACCATCGCGCGCCGTGTCCGGCTCGACGCCGCGCCGCTCGCGCAGGCCCTGCGCAGCCAGCTCGAAGCCGGCGCGCCACCGACCGTGGCGCTGCCGGTGATCCGCGACCGGCAGGTCGTCGCGGCGATCGTGCTGACGGGCATCGAGCTGGCGGTCGAGACCAAGGCGCTGGCCGGGCTGTTGCAGCTCGCGCGGTTAACAATTTCCCAGATCGCCCAGGCCGGCCGGTCGACGCCGGCGCGACCCACCTCGCCACCGGTGACGCGCCGCTCCGCCACGCCGGGGCGCCGCGTCGAGGACCGTGTCCGCGGCGTGCCGGCGGCCGGGCTCTCGTTGCGCGCCGCGCGCGGCAGGCGGGTCGCGACGCCGCACGCGAATGTGTTGGTCGTTGAGGACAATGTGGTCCAGCCCGAGCTCACTGCGCGCATGCTGCGACGTGTGGGGTGTCGCGCGACGCTCGCGTCTGGCATGCTGGAGGGCCTGGATCTGCTGTGTAGGACACAATTCAATCTGGTGCTGGTCGACATGCAGATGGCGGGCCTCGACGGCGCCGAAGGGTTGAGGCGCCTGCGCCACAACCCCGGCGGCGTCTACAGATTCATGTCGGCGAGCGATGTAGCCGTGGTCGCGCTGTCCAATCCCGGCCTGCCGGGCGAGGTGCAGCGCCTTCGCGAACTGGGTTTCGATGATCATCTTTTCAAGCCGTTCCGCCAGAGCCAGATGCTTGCGATGCTGAACAAGCACCTGCGCCCTCACGCGCCTGCGGAGTCGAACGACGCGACCGCGGGTGGCGACGCGAGCGCGCCACGCGATCCCGCCGGCCACACCCCGTCGGGGCTCGACGCGGTCGCGCTCGGACGCCTGTCCGAGCTCGACCCGAAGGGCGAGAACCGCTTGCTGGAGCGGGTGCTGCGTGCGTTCCAGGCCTCGGTCACCCGACTGCGGCCGCAGCTCGAGGCGGCGCAGCACGGCAATGACCGCGCGTCGATCCGGCTGGTCGCGCACACGCTGAAGTCGTCGTCGGCGAGCATCGGCGCACTGCAGCTGTCGCAGCTGTGCGCGCAAGTCGAGGCCTTGATCCGCCTCGACAGCGCCGAAGACCTGAGCGGCCCGCTGCACGCATTGAGCGACGCGCTCGATGCTGCACTGCGGGCCATCGATGCGGTCCTGAAGGAGCGGGTGCAGTGAACGCGCGCCTCGTGGCTGGCGACGACGATCTGCCCGAGCAGCCCAAGGTGCTGCTCGTCGACGACGACGAGGTCAACCTGCTGCTGACCTCGATCGCGCTGCGCGAGCGCGGCTTCGCGATCACCGAGGCGAGCAGCGGCGAGCAGGCGATCGCGATCCTGGCCGACTGGCTGCCCGACGTCGTCGTGCTCGACGCGCTGATGCCCGGCCTCGACGGCTTCGAGACCTGCCGCGAGCTGCGCGTGCTGCCCGGCTTCGAATCGCTGCCGGTGCTGATGCTGACCGGTCTCGACGACGACGCTTCGATCACGCGCGCCTACGAGGCCGGCGCGACCGACTTCTTCGTCAAGTCGACGCAATGGAGCCTGCTCGCCGGGCGCCTGCGCTACCTGCTGCGTGCGTCGCGCACCCGCGCCGAGCTCGAACGCAGCAAGTCGCGCCTGGCGCGCGCGCAAGACCTCGCGCGCATGGGCAGCTTCGACTGGCGGCGCGGCCACGGCGGGCCGGTGTTCTCGGTCGAAGGCCTGCGCGTGTTCGGGCTCGGGCCGAACGACCACCTCGCGTTCCGCCCCATGCTGCGCATGCTGTCGGACGACGACCGCGGCGGCCTGGTGCAGGTGCTGCACGAGGTGATGAAGCACAGCACGGTGCTGGCGACCGACATCCCCGCGACCTTGCGCGACGGCCGCCAGCGCATCGTCCACGTCGAGGCCGAGCCCGAGTTCAACGAACACGGCAACCTGATCGGCTACAGCGGCATCGTGCAGGACGTGACCGACCGCCGCATGGCCGAGGACAAGATCCGCCATCTGGCGAACTTCGACGTGCTGACCGGCCTGCCGAACCGCCGCCAGCTGATCTGGCGCGCCGAGCGCGCGCTCGAGCACGGCCGGCGCCTGAACCACCAGGTCGCGCTGCTGCTGATCGACCTCGACCGCTTCAAGATCATCAACGACACGCTCGGCCACGGCGCCGGCGACGAGTTGCTGATGGAGGTCGCGCGGCGGCTGCGTTCGTGCGTGCGGCATTCGGATCAGGTCACCGAGAGCTCGATCGAATCGCTCGGGTCGCGCTCGCACCGCTCGCTCGAGGCGGTCGGGCGGCTCGGCGGCGACGAGTTCGTCGCGCTGCTGCCCGAAGTGGCCGACGAGCGCGACGCCGAGCGCGTCGCGTCGCGCATCCTCGACCTGATGCGCGAGCCGATCTTCGTCGGCGGCCAGGAGTGCTTCGTGACGGCCAGCGTCGGCATCGCGCTGTACCCGCGCGACGGCCTGTCGGTCGCCGACCTGATGCGCAACTCCGACGTCGCGATGTACTCGGTCAAGTCGGCCGGGCGCAACTCGGCGTCGCTGTACCGGCCTGCGCTTGCCGGCCAGGGCCGCGAGAAGCTCGAGCTCGAGAGTGCGCTGCACAAGGCGATCGAACGCGACGAACTGGTGCTGCACTACCAGCCGAAGGTCGACGTGCGCGGCGCCAAGATGGTCGGCGCCGAGGCGCTGATGCGCTGGCGCCGCAACGGCGTGCTGGTGCCGCCGGGCGATTTCATCCCGATGGCCGAGGAGACCGGCCTGATCGTGCCGCTCAGCGAGTGGGCGATCCGCGAGGCGGCGCGCCAGGCGCGCATCTGGCAGGACAGCTTCGGCTTCGCCGACTCGATCGCGGTGAACCTGCCGAACCGCCTGTTCGAACGCACCGACCTGGTCGAGTACATCCACAACGCGGTCACGACCTACGGTGTGCCGCACCATGCGATCGAGCTCGAGATCACCGAGACGGGCCTGATGAAGGACCTGCAGAACGTGATCCCGTCGCTGCACCGGCTCAACGAGATCGGCGTCGAGATCTCGATCGACGACTTCGGTACCGGTTACTCGTCGCTCGCCTACCTGACCACGCTGCCGATCAGCGAGCTGAAGATCGACCGCAGCTTCGTGCGCGATCTGGGCATGACGCCGCAGAGCTCGGCGGTCGTCACCGCGATCATCGCGCTGGCGCGCTCGCTCGGCCTGCGCGTGATCGCCGAGGGCGTCGAGAACCTGCGCCAGATGGAGGTGCTGCACCGCCTGGGCTGCGGCGTGATGCAGGGCTTCCTGTTCAGCCGGCCGCAACCGCCGGAGGACATCGAGACCTGGCTGCAGCAGACCATCCTGCCGCGCAAGGCGCCGTGGATCGGCAAGGCCGGCGACACCGAGATCGCCGAGGTGCTGCGCTTCGCCGAGGGCCGGGACCCGCGCATCAAGCCTGCGGGCTGATTGAGGCCGATGGAAGCGACCCGACCCGCCGCGCTGACCGCCAGCGCCCCGGACAACGCGCAGCTCGCAAAGGCCGCGCTGCGGCGGCTGGCGCTCGACAAGCTCGAGCCGACTCCCGAGAACTACGCACGCGCCTGGCGCCAGGAAGCCGGCGAGCCGCCGGCGGCCGTTGCGGCGATCGACGACGGGCCTGCGATCGCGGGGCTGATCGAGCGCATCGTGCGCGGCATCGAGCGTGGCAGCCGCGGCTGGACCACCGCGCGCAAGAAGGACAGCCTGCAGCGCGTGCTGGCCGGCAGCCGCAGCGACGCACGGCGTCTGCAGCAGCGGCTCGGCCAGCTCGTCGCGAGCTGGGACAGCGATGCCGGCGATGCCGAGGCCGCAGCGGCGTCGAACGACGACACTGCCTTCGCCCCCGCGCCCGGTGCGACCGTGCCGGCGGCGCTCGATTCATCCATGCCCGCGGCGCTCGACGCGCCCGCGCCGCTGCGCTGGGATCGCGCGGTCGGCGCGCTCGCCGGCACCGTGCAACTCGCGCTGCCCGCGCAGGACGATGCGCCGCACGAGATCACGACCGCGCTCGGCGCGCTGATCGAGGGCATCGAGCGCGAGGGCGCCACCCCCGAACTGATCGGCGAACTCGAGGCGCTGTGCCGGCGCGCGGCGCCGGTGCTGCAGCACCGCCATCACCTGCTCGATCAGCTGAACGGCCTGTGCGCCGAGCTGACCGCGAGCCTGACCGACCTGGCCGAGAACGACAGCTGGGCCCAGGGCCAGTGCGAGGCGATGCGGCTGAAGATCGACGAAGGCCTGAGCGCGCGCGGCATCCGCGCCGTCAGCGAGCTGCTGCGCGACACGCGCGCACGCCAGGGCGAACTGCGCGCTGAACGCGAACGCGCACGCGACTCGCTGAAGGGCCTGATCAACCGCATGCTCAGCGAGCTCGACGAACTCGGCTCGAAGACCGGCCACTTCCACGACAGCGTCGGCCGCTATGCCGACGTGATCGAGAAGGCCGATTCGCTCGAGAGCCTGACCGGCGTCGTGCGCGAGATGGTCGAGGAAAGCCGCACCGTGCAGGCGCTGGTGCAGCAGACGCAGGCACGCCTGCACGACGAGCATCGCCATGCGCAGGGGCTGACGCAGCGCGTCAACGAGCTCGAATCCGAGATGCAGCGCCTGTCGAACGAGGTCTCGACCGACCAGCTGACGCAGATCGCGAACCGCCGCGGCCTGCTGCAGGCCTTCGATGCCGAACGCGCGCGCCTCGACCGCTCGGGCGGCACGCTGTGCGTCGGCCTGCTCGACATCGACAACTTCAAGCGCCTGAACGACGAGCTCGGCCACGGCGCGGGCGACGAGGCACTGAAGTCGCTCGCCGCGGTCGTCCGCAAGACACTGCGGCCCACCGACCATGTGGCGCGCTACGGCGGCGAGGAGTTCGTCGTGCTGCTGCCGGAAACGCCGGTCGACGAGGGCCAGGCGATCCTGACCCGCTTGCAGCGCTCGCTGACCGGCGGGCTCTTCATGCACGAGCACAAGCAGGTGTTCGTGACCTTCTCGGCCGGCGTGACGGCCTATCGGGCCGGCGAGCCGATCGAGGCGGCGCTCGAGCGCGCCGATCAGGGCCTGTACGAGGCCAAGCGCACCGGAAAAAATCGCACCTGCCTGGGCTGAGGCCGCCGACCGCGACGTTGCGGTTTCAACAGCCCTTCAGGTTCGCCGCGCCGGCGCTGCTGCCGATCGTCGCGAGCACCGCAACGACCGCTTCGCGATCGCTCAGGCGTTGCTGCTTGGCCAGCGAGCTGGCCTGCGACGCCTGCGCCTCGAGCGTCGCCTTGCTCGATTGCCCACTGCAGGCCAGCAGGTACACGACATGGCGCGAGGTGCCGAGCGTGACACCGGTGGCTGATGCGATCCGCGGACCCATCGCCATCAGATCGTCATAGCTCATGCCGACGCGCGGCGCGACCTCGCTCAGGTGCCGCGTCTCGGTGCGGCCGGCGAAGAACACGACGACGAAGGCCACTGCGAGGCCGAGGCCGACGATCGTCGCGATGTACTTGGTCATGTTTGTGCGCTCCCCTTGTGCATCGATGGTACAAGCCTTGGGGCCGGCACGCGCAACTCATGGCAGCGCCGACAAGAAGCGCCGAGTCGCCTCGAGTGCCAGGCGTGCGCGGGCCTGCGCCGTCACGGCGCGCGGCTGCATCGGGATCTCCAGGCTCAGCGGCGCGTCGGGCGGCAAGGCCGCCAGGATGCCGCGCAGATCGAGCCCGCCCGTGCCGGGCGGCAGGCGTTCGTTGCGGGCCTGGTGCAGCAGCCCGGCCAGGTCGGTCGGGCGCTGCGCCGGCGCGTCGCAGAACTGCGCATAGGCCAGGCGCTCGGCGGGCACCGAAGCGATCTGTGCCGCGTGGTTGCCGGCGCGGTCGAAATGGATCGGATCGATCAGCACGCCGGCGTTTGCCTGTGCACAGTGGGCGACGATGCGCGCGGCCTGTGTGAAGTCGCGCGCATCGGTCCAGGGCATCGGCTCGAGGTAGATCGACAGCCGCAGCGGCTCGGCCAGCTCGCACAGCGCGGCCAGCCGCGCGCTGAGCCGGGCTTCGTCGGGGTCGTTGCCGGCGACGAGCACGTGGCGGGCACCGAGCCGCGCGCCGGTCTCGAGCATGGGCGCGAAGCCGCGCACATCGGTGTCGGGCCGCAGGCGCAGGATCTCGACATCCAGGACCCGGATGCCGGTGTCCGCGAGCGCCGCGGCGATCTCGCGCACCATCGGCGTGTCGCCGAGCATGTCCCAGCGCGGCTCGTTGTCGGTGGCGGGCACCAGCCGCAAGCCCACATGCGAATAGCCGGTGTCGGCCGCGCAGACCACCATCTCGACCGGCGAGAGTTCGAGCACCGTCAGCGCGGCGAGCGAGAGCTGGCGCATCGCCGGTCCCTCCACAGGATCGTTCACGGCGTCGTTCACAGAATTGGCCGGAGCGCGCGCACCGCTTCGCGCAGCGCCGGCAACAGCTCGTCGGTGAACCGCTGCGGGACGTGGCCCTGCAGGTTCACCGTCATGCCGATCGCGCCGACGCACTCGCCCTTGCGGTCCTTCACCGCGACGGCGATGCCGGCGAGGCCGAGGTCGAGCTGCTGTTCGGTGGTCCAGTAGTCGAGCGCGCGTGCCGCCATCACCTGCTCGCGAAAGCGCTGCGGGTCGGTCACGGTGTGGGCGGTGAAGCCGGCGAAGTCGTGCTCGGCGATCCACTGGTCGAGCCGCGCATCGGACCAGGTCGAGAGCATCGCGACGCCGGGCGTCACGACATGCGCCGGCACACGGATGCCGACCTGGTAGCCGATCGAGATGAAGCGCGGCGAATTGCTGCGCGCCAGGTAGACGACCTCGTGGCCGTCGAGGCTGCTGAAGTTGACGGTCTCGCCCGACTGCATCGAGACGCGCTGGATGAAAGGCTGCACCAGCCGCGGCAGGCGCGCTGCGCCGAGGTAGCTTTGCCCGAGGCGCAGCACGCGCGGCTTGAGCCAGAAGTACTTGCCGTCGGTGCCGGCATAGCCGAAGTGCACGAGGCTCAACAAGAAGCGCCGTGCCGCCGTGCGCGACATGTCGGTACGAGCCGCGGCCTCGGACGGCGTCAGCCGCGGGTGGTCGTCGTCGAAGGCCTCGATCATGCGCAGACCCTTGCCCAGACCCTCGATCAAGTCCTTGCGATCGATGTCGAACCGCAGTTCATCCATGTGCGTGAAAACCCGTGAAGCACACGATGATCGCGCGTGCCGCGCGATCATCGCGCAAACCAGGGGTCGCTTGCCTTGTGGCGAACCCGGGGCGCCCCTAATCTCCGCTGCAACGAAAAACGCGGGCTTCCGATCTTCATGAACATCTCTGGCACGACGCGCGTCTTCCTCATCCTCGGCGACCCCGTCGCCCAGGTCCGCGCGCCCGAAGCCTTCAACCACTTGTTCGCCGCGCACGGCATCGATGCGGTGCTGGTGCCCGCGAACGTCCCGCCGGCCGAGCTCGACGGCTTCGTCGCCCAGGTCCTGAAGGCGCGCAACATCGACGGGCTGTGGCTCGCGATCCCGCACAAGACGGCGATGGTCGATCTGCTCGATCATTGCGACCGCCTCGGCCGCAGCGCCGGCGCCGTGAACGCGGCGCGCCGCAACGCCGATGGCTCGCTCGAAGGCGCGCTGTTCGACGGCGTCGGCTTCACCAAGGCACTCGACCACTTCGGCATCGCGATCGCCGGCCGCCGCGTGCTGGTCGTCGGCGTCGGCGGTGGCGGCGTCGCGATCGCCACCTCGCTGGCCGCGCGCGGCGCCGGGCGCATCGCGCTGTTCGACAGCACGCCGGGCCGCACCGACGCGGTGGCCGCGAAGCTGAGTACCGAATTCGCGGTCGAGGTGGTCTCGGTCGAGATCCCCGACCCGGCCGGCTACGACCTGGTCGTCAACGCGACGCCGCTGGGCCTGAAGGCCGGCGACCCGCTGCCATTCGACGTGGCGCGGATGGATCCCGACACCGCCGTCGTCGACATCCTGATGAAGAACCAGCCGACGCCGCTGCTGCGCGCCTGCCATGCGCGCGGCATCACCGCGCACCCCGGCTTCGAGATGATGGTGCAGCAGGTGCCCGAGTACCTGGCGTTCTTCGGCTTCGACGCGCTCGCGAAGGCGGTGCAGTCCGACGCCAGCGAGGTGCGCGCGCTCTTCGAAGCGAGCTGACTTTCCCTTTTTCCCAAGACCATTCCAAGACGGAGACATTCCATGAACAAGCGTCAATTCATCGTCGGCACCCTCGGCCTCGTCTGCGCGTCGTTCGCGCTGAGCGCGTCCGCGCAGGCGATCAAGATCGCCAGCCTGCAGGAGCTCTCGGGCACCGGCGCGACGGTGGGCAACAACTTCAAGAACGGCATGGACCTGGCCATCAAGGAGATCAACGCCGCCGGCGGCATTCTCGGCAAGAAGATCGAGGTCACGCATGCCGACACGCAGAGCAACCCGGGTGTGGCCAAGGGCCTGGCGCAGAAGGCCGTCGACGACAACGTGTTCGCGGTGTTCGGGCCGGGCTTCTCGGGCTCGATTCTGGTGAGCATGTCGGAGACCAAGCGCGCCGAGATCCCGAACTTCACCGGCGGCGAGGCGGCCTCGGTGACGCAGCAGGGCAACCCGTACATCTTCCGCACCAGCTTCGGCCAGGCGACCTCGATGCCCAAGGTCGCGCGCTACATCGCGCAGAACCTGAAGGCCAAGACGGTCGCGGTGATCTTCGTCAACAACGACTTCGGCAAGGGCGGGCGCGACTCGGTGACCAAGGCGCTCGACACCTTCGGCGCCAAGGTGGTGGCCGACATCTCGACCGATGCCGGCCAGGTCGACTTCTCGTCGCCGGTGCTCAAGGCCAAGCAGAGCAACGCCGACGTGATCTTCGTCTACACCAACGAAGAAGAGTCGGCGCGTGCGCTGCGCGAGCTGCGCAAGCAGGGCGTGACCAAGCCCATCGTCGGCGAGACCGTGCTGACCAGCCAGAAGGTGGTCGAGCTC
Source organism: Rhizobacter sp. P5_A1 (assembly GCF_056400745.1). Taxonomy (NCBI): domain Bacteria; kingdom Pseudomonadati; phylum Pseudomonadota; class Betaproteobacteria; order Burkholderiales; family Sphaerotilaceae; genus Rhizobacter; species Rhizobacter sp. P5_A1. Next base: position 277,497 of record NZ_JBFUKR010000004.1, on the reverse strand, counting down.
GCCGGTGACGCGGCCAACGGCGCCGTCGCGCACGTGGGTCTGACGACCGATGCGCCGATCCCGAACATGCGCGCGTTCCGAACCAAGTTCGAGAAGGAATACAAGTACATCCCGGATCACAACGGGATCAAGGGCTACACCAGCGTCTACGTGATGAAGGCCGGCATCGAGAAGGCCGGCAAGGTCGACCGCGCCGCGTTCACGAAGGCCATGCATGGCCTGCAGGTCAGCGCCGCGAAGGAGCCCGGCGTGATCCTGGACGTGAGCTACGACGACAAGGGCGACCTCGACCGCGAGAGCTTCATGACCGAGGTGAAGGACGGAAAGCAGGTCGTCAAGGAGACCTTGCCGGCGCTGGGCAAGAAGTAAGGCGCCAGACCTTCACTCCGGCCCTTTCCCCGTGCGGGGAAGGGGAGCTCGACTCCGCGAGGTTCGCATGACCGACTTTCTGCAACTGTTCCTCTCGGGTCTGGCCACCGGCAGCATCTATGCCGTCGCCGCGCTCGGCTTCACGCTGCTGTGGCAGGCCTCGGGCACGATCAACTTCGCACAGGGCGAGTTCGTGATGCTGCCGGCCTTCATCATGCTGGGCTTCAACGCGATCGGCGCGCCGCTGCTGGTGAGTTTCGTGCTGACCTGCGGTGTCGCGGTGCTGGTGCTCGGCTGGGGCTTCAAGCGCGGCATCGCCGACCCGCTGCTGCGCTTCGGCATGATGCCCATCGTCGTTGCGACCATCGGCCTGGCGATCGCGATGCGCAGCGGCGTTCGGGCCGGCTTCAGCGCCGAGGCGCATCCGTTCCCCAGCCTGTTCGCCGACAAGCTGTTCAACATCGCCGGCGTCACGGTGACGCTGGCCGACGTCGGCACGCTCGTGCTGTCGCTGCTGCTGGTGCTGGGCACGCAGGCCTTTCTCGCCAAGACCGTGACCGGCCGCGCGATGCAGGCGGTGGCGCAGAACACCGACAGCGCCACGGTGCTGGGCATCAACGTGCCGCGCATGATCTTCTACACCTTCGCGGTCAACGCGCTGCTGGCCTGCGCCGCGGCGCTGCTGGTCACGCCCACCTATCTCGCCAAGTTCGACATGGGCGAGTCGCTCGGCAACAAGGCCTTCTTCGCCGCGATCATCGGCGGCTTCAACAACTCGCGCGGCGCGCTGCTCGGCGGCCTGATCGTCGGCGTTTGCGAGAACCTGGCCGCGGCCTACATCTCGCCGACCTACAAGGACGCGGTCGCGCTCGTGATCTTCATGATGGTGATCTTGTTCAAGCCGCAAGGGCTCTTGGGCAAGAAGGCCGAGCGCAAGGTCTGACTCCGGAGCACACCATGAAGAAATCACAACTCCTCATCGGTCTCGTCGCGCTGGTCGTGCTGCTGGCCGGCCCGCCCTTCCTGAAGAACTACGGCGTCTACCTCGTCAGCTACTGGCTGGTGTTCGTGCTTGCGAACATGGGCCTGAACCTGACGGTCGGCTACGCGGGCCAGAAGTCGCTCGGCCACGCGGCGTTCTTCGGCATCGGCGCGTACACGGTGGCGATCCTGATGAAGGCTGGCTTCAGCTTCTGGGTCGGACTGCCGGCCGCGGCCGTCGGCTGCTTCGCGATCGGCTTGGCGCTGGGCTTCCCGGCGCTGCGCGTGCAGACGATCTACCTCGCGTTCGCCACGCTCGGCTTCAACACCGCCATCTGGCTCGTGATGCGCAACGAGGAATGGCTGACCGGCGGCACCTTCGGCATCAACAACGTCGCGCGGCCCGGCTTGTTCGGCCTCAGCCTGGACAGCAACCTGAGCTATTACTACTTCGTGCTCGGCGTCACGCTGCTGATGGGGCTGCTGCTGTGGGGCCTGCTGCGCTCGCCCTGGGGCAAGGCCTTCACGGCGCTGCGCGACAACCCGATTCGGGCCGAGAGCCTGGGCGTGAACATCCAGGCCTACACGCTGCTGTCGTTCGCGATCGGCGCGGTCTATGCCGGCGTCGCCGGCGCGCTGTTCGCGTCGCTGGTGCAGTTCATCGAGCCGGCGCCGTTCACGGTTGCGGCGTCGATCATGATGTACCTGATGGTCGTGGTCGGCGGGCCGGGCTACTTCTTCGGGCCGCTGCTCGGCTCGGCGGTCGGTGTGCTGCTGCCCGAGTGGCTGCGCTTCGCGCAGGCCTGGTACCTGTTCGTGTTCGGTGCGGCGGTGATCGTCCTGATGTTGTGGCTGCCCGATGGCCTGCTGAGCATCCCTGACCGGATCAAGGCGCGGCGCCTGTCGCGCGAGGCCTCGGCGGCGCGTGCGGCCGCGGCGAAGTCGATCGGAGCCACCGCATGAGCGCGCCATTGCTCAAGGTCGACGGGCTGAAGAAGTCCTACGGCGCGATCCTCGCGGTCAGCGGCGTGTCGTTCGAGGTCATGCCCGGCGAGATCTTCGGCGTGATCGGGCCGAACGGCTCGGGCAAGACGACGATGTTCAACAGTGTGCTCGGCCAGATCACGCCGGACGCCGGCAGCATCGAACTCAATGGCAAGAACATCACCGGCCTGTCGCCGCTGCAGCTGAACCAGCGCGGCGTCGGCCGCACCTTCCAGACGCTGCAGGTGTTCGGCAAGATGACGGTGCGTGACAACCTGATCGTCGCGGCGCAGGAGCACCACGGCAGCATGTGGAGCCGCATGTTCGCGCCGGGCGACTCGGGGCTGGGCGCGAAGGCCGATGCGCTGATCGACCAGTTCCGCATCCGCCACGTCGCCGACAAGAAGGCCGGCGAGCTGAGCTACGGCCAGCAGAAGCTGGTCGACATCGCGATGGCCTTCATGAGCGAGCCCGACCTGGTGCTGCTCGACGAGCCCTGCGCCGGCGTGAACCCCAGCCTGGTCGGCGGCATCAGCACGCTGCTGAAGGACCTGAACAAGTCCGGCGGCGATGGCGGCGCGAAGCACCGCAGCTTCGTTGTGATCGAGCACAACATGGACTTCGTGATGGACCTGTGCCACCGCATCATGGTGATGGTCGAAGGCACGGTGATGGCCATCGGCACACCGGCCGAGATTCGCGGCAACAAGCAGGTGCTCGATGCCTACCTCGGGAGCTGAGATGACACGACAAGAGAAGCAGGCGAGGGGACAACGGGGCGTTTGGATCGCGCTCGCCGCCGGTGTCACGGCACTGCTGTTCGGCTGCGCCGCGCCGCCGGCTGCTGGACCGCTGGCCTGCAACGACAGCATCAGGTCGGCCTTCAAGCCCGATGCCCAGACCAGCGTGGTGTCGGTGCGAGAGATCAAGAAGGGCACGCCGCTGACGGCCGTCGACTCGGCGTCGCCCATCACGATGGCCGGCGACGTGTGCCTGGTCAAACTGCTGGTCGGTCCCGGCGCGACGGCCGAGAAGGACAAGAGTGCACGCTCGTACAGCGAGGGGATCGGCATCGAGGTCTGGCTGCCGGCACAGTGGAACGAGCGCATTCGCAACTATGGCGGAGGCGGCTGGGTCGGCGGCGGCCATCGCTATCCGGACCAGATCGGCAGCAAGGTGCCGGCGCTGGTCGATGCCAACATGGGCTACGCGTCGGGGACCACCGATGCCGGACAGCCCTGGTACCAGGACCCCTCGTTCGCGTTTCTCTCGAACGGGAAACTCAACCTCGAATCGCTGCGCGACTTCACGACGCGAGCGATGGTCGAGCAAGCGGTGAAGACCAGGGCGCTGGCGGCGCTCTACTACGGCAGGGCGCCGCGCTTCACGTACTACGATGGCCATTCGCAAGGCGGCCGCCAGGGCTTGAAGGTGGCACAGCAGTTCCCCGAGCTCTACGACGGCTACCTGATTGCCCAGCCGGCGATCAGTCCGCCGATGTTCGGCACCGTCGCGGTCCACCCGCAGATCGTGATGCGGACCGAGCTCGGCTTCACGTCCGCGGACAAGCCACGGGCCGCCGCCTTCGCGAAGAAGGTCGACGCCGCGAACAAGCGTGCGGTGGCGCAATGCGACAAGCCCGGCCTCGGTTTCCTGCTCGACCCCTTCGGCTGCGACTATGACCCGCTGCGCGATGCCGGCGCGTTGTGCACCGGCGTGGTCGGCGACGGCGTCACCGGCAGCAACGGCGACGCCGCCAGCTGCATGAGCGCGAAGGAAGCAGCGGCACTGAACAAGATCTGGTATGGCGCCACCCGCGACGGCGGCTGGGACCCGGCGCAGAGCGCCGACAGCCGCTCGGGCAAGTCGCTGGGAGCCAAGCAGCTGTGGTGGACCTTTCCGCGCAGTGCCGCCGTCGGCGGCCTGATCACGGGGGCCGAGACCGACAACCTGGCGCTGGTGCTGCAGGACGTTCGCTACGCCGCCGACGCCAGCGCCACCGCGAGGCCCACGGTCGCCAACGGCTCGACGCGGGTGCGCAACCAGTGGATGGAAATGGACGCCGCCGGTCTTGCCGACGCGCTGCACCGGCTGCCGGCGACACAGCCGGCATTGTTCAGCGACTACATGACCGACGCCACCGACCTGCGCAAGCTGCGCGACCTCGGTCGCAAGGTGATCGTGTACTCGGGGCTGGTCGACGACGCCATTCCACCGGCGGGCAACATCAATTACCACGAGCGCGTCGTGGCCGCGATGGGCGGGCATGCCGAAGTGCAGAAGTTCATGCGGATGTACCTGGTGCCGGGTGCCGCGCACAGCTCGCAAGGCCGCGCCTACACGGTCGGCGGCAACAACAACAGCGTGCCGCTGCCCAAGCTGCCAGGCAATGCGAACCAGATGCCCAGCCGCGAACAGGACCAGTTCTTCAGCGCACTGACCGACTGGGTCGAGAAGGGTGTGGCACCGGGCGACATGCTCATCACGTCGCGCGACAACAGCCTCAGCTACCCCGTCTGCGTCTACCCGAAGCGCACGACCTGGGACGGCCGCGGGCCGGCCAGGGCCGCGGCCAGCTACAGCTGCCAATGAGCCATCGAAGGAATATGCGATGACCGCCGACCAGCCCTGCATCGAATTCGAAGACGTCGTCGCCGGCTATGGCGACTTCATGATCCTGAACAACCTGAGCCTGCAGGCCCAGCGCGGCAAGATCACCTTGCTGCTCGGGCCCAACGGCGCGGGCAAATCGACCGTGCTGAAGACACTGTTCGGCATGCTGAAGGTGCGCTCGGGCCGCATCCGGCTGAACGGCGAGGACATCACCGGCGCGAGTGCGAAGGACCTGCTCGTGACCCACGGCATCGCGTTCGTGCCGCAGGGCCGCAACCTGTTCGGCCAGCTCACGGTGTGGGAGAACCTCGAGCTCGGCGGCATCACGCTCGGCATGAAGACGACGCACGAGCGCATCCCCGAGGTGCTGGAGCGTTTCCCGCGCGTGAAGGAGCGGCTGAACAGCGCCGCGTCCATGCTCTCGGGCGGCGAGCAGAAGCAGCTCGAGGTCGGGCGCGCACTGCTGCTGCGGCCCAAGGTGCTGCTGATCGACGAGCCGTCGATCGGCTTGTCCCCGATGGTCGTCGCCGACGTGTTCAGGCTGCTGCGCCAGCTCGCCGACCAGGGCACGACGGTGTTGATGGTCGAGCAGAACGTCAAGAGCGCGCTGAAGATGGCCGACGAGGCGATCGCGCTCGAATCAGGCCGGCTGGTGATGCACCGCAAGGCCGACGAGCTGCTCGCCGATCCGAACATCGAGCGGCTCTTTCTCGGCGGCGCGCACCAGGCAGCGACGCCGCCGTCGACCGGCGCGGCCACTGCCGCAGGCATTCTCTGACCTTGACTCCGGGAGCACGCATGCAGGACCGCACCGACCGCGAATCAATCGCCGATGCCGCCAACCCGCTCGGGCTGGACGGCATCGAGTTCATCGAGTTCAGCACCGCCAAGCCGCAGGCGTTCGGCCAGGTCCTCGAGATGATGGGCTTCCGCCCGGTCGCGCGGCACCGCTCGCGCGAGGTGCTGCTGTACCGGCAGGGCGAGATGAACATCATCATCAACGCCCACGCCGGCGGCCTGCCGCGCAGCGTGCGGCCGAGCGAGACCCCGGTGATCGCGGCGATCGCGCTGCGCGTGCGCGATGCCGCGAGCGCCTACGGCCATGCGCTGGACCGCGGCGCGTGGACGGTGCCGACGCATGTCGAGGTGATGGAGCTCAACATCCCGGCGATCCATGGCGTCGGCGCAAGCCGCATCTACTTCGTCGACCGCTACCGCGACTTCTCGATCTACGACGTCGACTTCACGCCGATCCCGACCGTGGATCCGAAGCCGGCCGCGCTGACCGGGCTGCACTGGTTCGGCGTGGTGCAGTACATCGGCAACGACCGCATGGAGGACTGGACCGAGTTCTACGGCGAGCTGTTCGGCTTCAAGGCGCTGCCCGACGACGAGCGCTACGGCATCCTGCCCAAGGGTCGCGTGCTGAAGAGCCCGTGCGGCTCGTTCTACCTGCAGCTGATCGAACCCGAGCCCGGCATCCTCGATGTCGACGGCGAGGAGTCGCTGCAGCGCATCGGCCTGGGCACGCCAGACGTGCTGGCCAGCGTGAGTGCGCTGCGCGAGCGCGGCGTCGGCTTCGTCGAGTCGCAGGGCGTGCACTCGGAAACGCGCGGCGCGCTGACGCAGAGCTACCTGGGCGGCGCGATGTTCGAACTCGTGCATCACGAGGCTCCGTGATGCACGGCGACCACGTCGACATCGCCGACTTCGGCATGGACACGATCTCGCTGGCCGGCTCGCTGCCACAGAAGCTGGCAGCGATCAAAGGCGCAGGCTTCTCGCAGGTGATGCTGATGGCGCGCGACCTGGTCGGCCATGCCGAGGGCCTGGAAGACGCGGTGCGCGTCGTCAAGGCCAGCGGGCTGCGCGTCACCGGCTTTCAGGTGCTGCGCGATTTCGAGGGCCTGTCGGGTCACTTGCACGAGTACAAGATCGACGTGGCCAAGTCGATGCTCGAGATGTGCGCGGCGGTCGGCGCCAAGGTGCTGCTGATCTGCTCGTCCACGTCGACGCATGCGACCGCCGATCCCGACGCCCTCGCGCGCGACCTGCGCAAGCTCGCGATGCTGGCACTGCCGCTGGGCATTCGCATCGCTTACGAGGGCTTGTCGTGGGGCCGGCACGTCAGCGAGTTCACGAGCGCGTGGGACATCGTCTGCCGCGCGGATGCGCCCAACCTCGGCATCGGCATCGACTCGTTCCATGCGTTCGCGACCAAGACTTCGCTCGAGGACCTGGACATGCTGGATCCCGACAAGATCTTTCTCGTGCAACTCGCCGACTTCATGTGGAACGAGATCAAGTCGGTCGAAGAGCGCATCAACACCGCGCGCCACTTCCGCGTCTTCCCTGGCGAGGGCGTGCACAGCGAAGCGCTGGCCGAACTGGTGATGCGGCTCGACCGGCTCGGCTACCGCGGCGACTACAGCTTCGAGGTCTTCAACGACGACTACCAGCAGATGCCGCTGCCCGTGGTTGCCGAGCGCGCGCGCCGCTCGGCCGTGTGGCTGGGCGAAGACGTGCTGCACCGCTCGGTGCCGTTGCCCGGGCGCATGCGCTTGCGGCGCGAGGGGCCGCCGCCTTGACCGATCGGCTGCGCCTGCTGCTCGCGGGCGCGGGTGTCATCGGCCGCGCCCACGCCGAGCGGGTGCGTGCCGGCGATGAGTTCGAGCTGGCCGGCATCGCCGACCCCTCGGCCGCCGGTGCCACGTTTGCCGCGAGCCTGAATGTGCCGCACTGGCGCGGTCTCGACTCGGCGCTCGACGCGCTCCGTCCCGACGGCGTGATCATCGCGACGCCGAACGCGCTGCACGTGCCAGGCGCGCTCGCCTGCCTGGCACGCGGCGTTCCGGTGCTGATCGAGAAGCCCGTCGCCGACACGCTGGAGCAGGCTTGGCGGCTCGTCGACGCGGTCGAGCGCTCGCGCGTGCCGGTGCTGGTCGGCCACCACCGGCGCCACAGCGCGGTGATGGCGGCCGCGCGCGACATCATCGCCGCGGGTGAACTGGGGCGGCTCGCGGCGGTGCAGGGCAGTGCGCTGTTCCACAAGCCGGAGAATTACTTCAGCGAGGCGCCGTGGCGGCGCGAGCGGGGCGCCGGGCCGATCCTGATCAACATGGTCCACGAGGTCGACAACCTGAGGATGCTCGCCGGCGAGATCGTCGAAGTGCAGGCGATCGCGTCGAGCGCGCGGCGCGGCCACGAGGTCGAAGACACGGTGGCGATCACGCTGCGCTTCGCGAACGGCGCGCTCGGCAGCTTTCTGCTGTCGGACGTGGCGGCCAGCACGCGCAGCTGGGAGCAGACCACGGGCGAGAACCCGGCCTATGCCCGTGATGCCCACGATGCCTGCTACCTCGTCAGCGGCGATCGCGGCACGCTGGCGCTGCCGACCCTGCGGCTGCAGACCGCGGTGGGCGAGCCCTCGTGGCTCGAGCCGATGGTCGAACGCACGATTGCGGCGCCGGTCCGCGACCCGCTGCGACGCCAGCTCCAACACTTCGCCGCGGTGATCCGCCGCACCGAGGCGCCGCTCGCCGACGTCGGTGACGCCACCTGCACGCTGCGGGTCACGCTGGCGATCGCGCAGGCGGCGGCGAGCGGCCGGCCCGTGCGATGTGACAACATCGAGCACTGACTCTCTTCCGCACCATGCCCAAGATCCTGCTCCTCAACGGACCCAACCTGAATCTGCTCGGCACGCGCGAGCCGCAGCTCTACGGCCACGACACGCTGGCCGATGTCGAGAGCCGCGCGATTGCGCAGGGTGCCGCACGCGGCGTTCCGGTCGAATGCTTCCAGAGCAACCACGAAGGCGCGCTGATCGATCGCATCCAGGCGGCGCGGCTCGACGGCACCGCCTGCATCGTCATCAACCCGGGCGGCCTGACGCATACGAGCGTCGCGCTGCGCGACGCGCTGGCGGGCGTCGCGATCCCGTTCATCGAGATCCACGTCTCGAACATTCACCGGCGCGAGGCCTTCCGCCATCACTCGTACCTGTCGGAGCTCGCGGCCGGGGTGATCGTCGGCTTCGGCATCGCCGGTTACGCGATGGCCGTCAACGCCGCAATCGACCGGTTCGCTGCGGCGCCGGGCTGAAAACTTCTGTAAAGGCGGGCAGGCCCTGTCATCGCCGGCAGCGGCCGGACGGTTAGAGACACGTGGGCCGCCCCTTCGCGGTGGCCGTGCGTGGAGGCTTGCGATGACCACCCGACTTCCCCTGCTGATCGTTCCGCTGGCCGCCGCCTCGCTGCTGTCGGCCTGCGTGGTCGCCCCGTACCCGGCGCGCCGGGTCGTGTACGCGCAGCCTGGGCCGACCTACTCGCAGCCGGTTCCGGCCTACGCGCAACCCATCGAAGACGACGGGGTCGTCGTCGACGTGGCGCCACCGGCGCCGTATGTCGAGGTGGTGCCGGCGATCCCGTTCGCGGGCGCGATCTGGCTCGGCGGCTACTGGGGCTGGTCCGGGGGTCGCCACCACTGGGTGCCGGGCCGCTGGGATCGTCCGCGCGCCGGCTACGACTGGCGCCCACACGCCTGGGTCCAGCAGGGCGGGCACTGGCACCTGCGCGGCGGCGGCTGGGTCAGGCACTGAGCCGGCGGCGCGGCCTCAGTCGCGCAATGCCTCGTACACCGCCGCGGTCGTGTTGACCGCGTGCTGAGCGACCTGCGCGGCGTTGGCTGCGAGCACCTGCAGCGGGTAGGTGCCGGAGACGATGCCGCCGCAGGCGACTTCGACCGCGCGCACCTCGGGCGGCAAGCCCTCGACCGCGCCGGCCAGGCAGTGCACGACCGAGCTGAAGCCGGTGTCGTCGAACAGCAGGTCGCCGTCGGCGAGCACGCGGTACTCGTAGACCTCGTCGCTGCGGTGGATTTCTATGCGTACGATCATGCGCTTTACCCGTGTGGACAGGCGCGCTGCGATCAGCGCGGCCGGTGATTCTGAACCAAGCGCCGTTCGATGCGGCCCGCGGGGTCGATCGCGCTGCGCTGCGCCATGCCGCGTCTGCGGCATGATCGCGGACGGCGCGGCCGGCGATCCACCCCCACCGCGCGAGCCCGATGCCCAAGGTCCACAGCCACTACGAGAACCTCAAGGTCGCGCGCGATGCGTCGGCCGAGGACATCCGTGCGGCGTACCGGGCCCTGACGCGCAAGCACCATCCCGACCGCAACCCCGACAACGCCGACGCCGAGCGCGTGATGTCGGTGATCAACGTGGCCTACGGCGTGCTGTCCGACCCGTTCAAGCGCAGCGAGCACGACCGGTGGATCGCGCAGGCCGAGGCGCAGCCGGGCCGGCCGACGCGCGGCAAGCCGACGCTGCACTCGCCGAACGCGCGCTACCGCCAGGCAGCGCGCGCGGCCGCCGACGGCGCGGTGCTGCAGCACGCGCGGCTGGCGCGCTTCGAGCGGCATCTGCAGCGCGCCCTCACCCATGTGCTGCGGCACCGCGTCGGCTATGCGCTGGGCGGCGCCGCGGCGCTCGGGTTGGTGATCGCCGGCATCTCGTCGCTGCTCGAGCCGGGGCTTGTCGCGCCCTCGGCCGGTGCTGCCGCGATGACGGGGCCCGCGGTGGTCGCCGGCTACACCCGCCCGGCGACGGCGCCGAACGGCCAGCGCTGGCCGGCGCACTCGGGCTATGTCGATGGCTACGAGCAGCTGAACAAGGGCGGCCTGTCGGAGGTCACGGTCGACAACTCGGCGAACGACACCGACATGTTCGCGAAGCTCGTCTCGCTCGACGGGCCGACCGCGCGGCCGGTGCGTACCGTCTTCGTCGCGGCGCGCAGCCGCTTCACGCTGGTCGCGCTGACGGTTGGCACCTACGACCTGCGCTACCGCAACCTCGCCAGCGGCGGCCTGCTGCGTTCGCCGGCCTTCATCCTCGAGGAGGTCGCGATGGCCGGCGGCACGCAGCACAGCACGACGTCCGTGAGGCTGCACAAGTCCAGCGACGGCAGCCTGCAGACCTACGCGCTCGGCGACGCCGAGTTTTGAGAACCCGCGCCGCGCCCCGCACGCAGGCGGCTTGCCGGGCTCTTCGAATGGGTGTATACCTTCCCCGTCAATTCGCTCGGGAGCCGCAAGGGTCGCGAGCAGGTTCACACGAAGGAGGCGGCGATGCGCAGACGCATTTATTGGCTCCTGCCCGATCTGGCGAGCGCCAGACGGACGATGGATGACTTGTTGCTCGCACGAATCTCCGAGCCCCACATCCACTTTGTCGCCGGCGAGGGCGCCGACATGTCGGGCCTGCACGCCGCCAACGTGCTCCAGACCTCGGACGTGGTTCGTTCGGCCCAGGCCGGCCTGGTCATCGGCGGTGCCGCCGGCGCCGTGCTGGGCGTGATCACTGCGCTGTTCTTCCCGATCTTCGGCGATGCGCCCGAGTGGGGAATGATCGCGGTGCTGGCGATCCTGGGCGCGGGTTTCGGTGCCTGGTCGTCGAGCATGATCGGCGTCTCGACGCCGAACAACCGGCTCAAACGTTTCGAGGGCGCGATCGCGCAAGGGCAGATCCTGCTGATGGTCGACGTGCCGCATACGCGCGTCGAAGAGATCGAGTCACGTCTGCAGGCCTTGCATCCCGAAGCTCATCTGGAGGGCGTAGAGCCGAACATCCCGGCGTTCCCCTGAGCCGGGTCACCGTTCGACGGCGCCTCTTGCCATGAGGTGACCATGGAACTTCATCTGCATCTGCACCGCTGGGAGCAGCACGAACCCGACTGGTCGGCGGCTGCGGTGTCCGGATTTGCCGCCGGCGCGGTGCTGATGGTGCTGGAGCTCTTCTGGGCCGCTCTCACGAACAGTGCAGGGCCGTGGCGCGTGTCGCAACTGGTCGCCTCGCTCACACTCGGGCCCGACGCGCTGCGACCGCCCGCCGATGCGTTCAGCGTGCTGATCGTCGGCATCGCGCTCGCAACCCACTACGCGCTGGGCGCGCTGTTCGGCATGGCGCTGGGGTTCGTCAGCACCGGCTTCCGGTATGACACGAGCGGGGGCGTGATGGCGGTCGTCGGCGCGGTGTTCGGGGTGTTGCTCTACCTGTTCAGCTTCTACGTTGCCGCGGGCGTCTACGTGTGGCTGGCGGAACTGCGCGGCTGGACCACCTTCGCGGCCCATCTGATCTTCGGCGTCACGACGTCGCTGCTGTACTGGAAATTGGCGCGACGGCGTCCGGGCGCGCTGCATCGCACCTGACGCACCTGCTCCAGCCGCCACGAGACGCTCGCCATGGCAATCGTTCTTGCGCTGGTGGCGATCGTCGTCGGATCGGTGTTGTTCCACCTCGTCACGCCGTGGTGGATCACCCCGCTGGCCTCCAACTGGAAGGAGATGGACGACACGCTCGCGATCACGGTGGTGACCACGGCGGTCTTCTTCGTCGTGATCAACCTGTTCGTCGCGTACACGGTCTGGCGCTTCCGTCACCGCGAAGCCGGTCAACGCGCCGCGTACCGGCCCGACAGCAAGCGGCTCGAGCACTGGCTGATCGTCGTCACGACGGTGGGCATCGTCGTGCTGCTCGCGCCGGGCCTGGTGGTCTATGCCAACTACGTGCGTGCGCCGAGCGACGCGATGCTGCTCGAGATCGTCGGCCAGCAATGGCAATGGCGGTTCCGCTTGACCGGTGCGAGCAGCAAGCTCGGCGCGACCGACGCCCGGTTCGTCAGCGCGACGAATCCGCTCGGGCTCGATCCGACCGACCCGGCCGGGCGCGACAACGTCATCGTGATGGGCAACGAGGTCCATCTGGCGCTCGGCCGGCCGGTCAAGGTGGTCGCGCGCTCGCACGACGTGGTGCACGACTTTTTCGTGCCGCCGTTTCGCGCGCGGATGAACATCGTGCCGGGGCAGCTCAGCACGTTCTGGTTCACGCCGACGCAGGTCGGCCGCTTCGAGGGCCTGTGCGCGCAGCTGTGCGGCACGGGTCATCCGAACATGCGGGGCTTCGTCGTGGTCGAGGACGAGGCCGCGTTCCAGGCCTGGCTGAAGCAGCAGCCGACGTTCGCGGCGACACAGGCCGCTGCTGCGGCCGCACCGGGTGCGCAACCCGGTTCGCCAGCGGCGACGGGCCGCGCGCTCGCGCAGTCCAAAGGCTGCGTCGCGTGCCACACGATCGACGGCAGTTCCGGCGTCGGCCCGACCTGGAAAGGGCTCTTCGGCAAGACCGAGACGATGGCCGACGGCTCCTCGGCGCTCGTCGATGAGGCCTATCTGAAGGCCTTCATCCGCAACCCGCAGGCGCGGACCGTGAAGGGCTTCGCGCCGATCATGCCGAAGATCGAGATGAGCGACAGCGAACTCGCGGCACTGGTCGAATACATCAAGTCGAACGGCGCTGCTCCGGCCAGCAAGGCGCAGCGCTGAGACCTGCGAGGAGCCCATGACCTACGCCGACGCCGACACGCACCACGCGCCGCAGACCTTCATCACGAAGTACGTCTGGAGCCAGGATCACAAGGTGATCGCGGTGCAGTACGCGAGCACGGCCATCCTGGTCGGGCTGATCGGGCTCGCGCTGTCCAACCTGATGCGGCTGCAGATCGGGTTCCCGGGGCAGTTCGAGTTCATCACTGCCGAGCGCTACTACCAGTTCGTCACGATGCACGGGATGATCATGGTGATCTACCTGCTCACGGCGCTGTTCCTCGGCGGCTTCGGGAACTACCTGATCCCGCTGATGATCGGCGCGCGCGACATGGTGTTCCCGTACATGAACATGCTCAGCTTCTGGGTCTACCTGCTGTCGGTGATCGTGCTGCTGGCGAGCTTCTTCGCACCCGGCGGGCCCACCGGCGCGGGCTGGACGCTGTACCCGCCGCAGGCCATCCTGCCGGGCACGCCGGGTTACGAGTGGGGCATCATCCTGATGCTCGTCTCGCTGGTGATCTTCATCGTCGCGACGACGATGGGCGGCTTGAACTACGTCACCACGGTGCTGCAGGCGCGCTGCGAAGGCATGACCCTGTTGCGCATGCCGCTGGCGGTGTGGGGCATCTTCGTCGCGACGATCCTCGCGCTGCTCGCGTTCCCCGCGCTGTTCGTCAGCGGCGTGATGATGCTGCTCGACAAGACGCTGCACACGAGCTTCTTCATGCCCGCCGTCGTCTCGCTCGGCCAGGCGACGAACTACAAGGGCGGCAGCCCGCTGCTGTTCCAGCACCTGTTCTGGTTCTTCGGCCACCCCGAGGTCTACATCGTCGCGCTGCCGGCCTTCGGCATCGTCTCCGACCTGGTCAGCGTGCACGCGCGCAAGGCGATCTTCGGCTACCGCACGATGGTCTGGGCGATCGTCGTGATCGGGGCCCTGAGCTTCGTCGTCTGGGCGCACCACATGTTCGTCAGCGGCATGAACCCGTGGTTCGGCTTCTTCTTCGCGACCAGCACGCTGATCATCGCGGTGCCCACCGCGATCAAGGTCTACAACTGGACGCTCACGCTGTGGCGCGGCGACATACACCTGACCGTGCCGATGCTGTTCACGCTCGCGTTCCTGCTGACGTTCCTGAGCGGCGGGCTGACCGGGCTGTTTCTCGGCAACGTGAGCGTCGACATCCCGCTGTCGGGCACCTACTTCGTCGTCGCGCACTTCCACATGGTCATGGGCGTGGCGCCGCTGCTGGTCGTGTTCGGCGGCATCTACCACTGGTTCCCGAAGGTCACCGGCCGGATGCTCGACGATCGCCTCGGCAAGTTCCACTTCTGGGTCACCTTCATCGGCACCTACCTGATCTACTTTCCGATGCACTACCTCGGCGTGCTGGGCATGCCGCGGCGCTACTACAACTACGAGAACTACCAGTTCATCCCGCCCTCGGCGTACACGCTGAATGCCTTCATCACGGTGGTCGCGCTGGTCGTCGGAGCGGCGCAGCTCGTGTATGTCTTCAACCTGGTCTGGAGCACGTTCCGGGGCCGGCGTGCCGCGGCCAACCCGTGGCGCGCCGCGTCGCTCGAGTGGGCCACGCCGGACACGCCGCCGAAGCACGGCAACTGGGGCGCGCGCCTTCCGGTCGTCTACCGCTGGGCCTATGCCTATGGCGTGCCGGGCGCGCCGCAGGACTTCATCGCGCAGGACGCGCCGCCCGAGGCGGGCGGCCAGGAACCCGAGTCCTACCCCGGGCCGAAGGAGGCGCTCGCATGAATGCTGCCGTGCTGGCTTCCGCGCACCGCAACCCGATCGCGGCGCGCGCACTCGACACCGGGCTGTGGGCCTTCATCGGCGTCGCGAGCGCGCTGTTCGCGCTGTTCCTGACCGCCTACGCGATGCGGATGGACAGCGGCGACTGGTCGACGATCGCGCTGCCGCGCCAGCTGTGGCTGAGCAGTGCCTTGCTGGTCGCCGCCAGCGCGTTGATGCAGCGTGCCGGCGCGGCCGCGCGCGAGGCCCACTGGAATCGCGCGCGTGCGCTGCTGGCCGGCGGCGGCGCCTGTGGGCTGGCCTTCCTCGCGGCACAGGCGTGGGCCTGGCAGGCGCTGCTGGCCGCGAACGTGGTGCTCGCCGGCAATCCGTCCGCCAGCTTCTTCTACCTGCTGACCGCGCTGCACGGGCTGCATGTGCTCGGCGGCCTGGTCGGATGGGGCGTGGCGATGCCCGGCGTGGCGCAGGTGCCGCCGGCCACCCCGCCGGCGCGCGCGGCGCAGCGCGTGATGCTGTGCGCGCGCTACTGGCACTTCCTGCTCGCGGTCTGGGCCGTGCTGTTCGCCGCGCTCGGCTGGCTGACGCCCGAGGTGGTCCGTTTCATCTGCGGCAGGGGCTGAGGCCGCATGAGCGCCGTGCCCATGCCCCATCCGACCCCGACGCCGCCGGTGATCGCGCCGTCGCCGTCGATCGGCCTGCGCGGCCTGATCGCGGACTGGTCGTCCGACCGCCAGGCGTTCCAGGTCAGCTGGGGCAAGGCGATGATGTGGGTCTTCCTGCTCAGCGACACCTTCATCTTCGGCTCGTTCCTGACCGGCTACATGACGGTGCGCACCGCGACGACCGTCCCGTGGCCGAACCCGAGCAAGGTCTTCGCGCTGAATGTGGGCGGTGCCGAGGTGCCGCTGTTGTTGATCGCGATCATGACCTTCGTGCTGATCAGCAGCAGCGGCACGATGGCGATGGCGGTTAACTGCGCCTACCGGCGCGACCGCATCAATGCCGCCGCGCTGATGTTCGTGACCGCGGGCTTCGGGGAGATGTTCGTCGGCATGCAGGCCTTCGAGTGGACCAAGCTGATCCTGCACGAAGGCGTGCGGCCCTGGGGCAACCCGATGGGCGCGGCGCAATTCGGCTCGTCGTTCTTCATGATCACCGGCTTCCACGGCCTGCACGTGACGGCCGGCGTGATCTACCTGATCGTCGTCGCGGTGCGCCTGCTGCGCGGCAAGTATGAAAAGAGCGGCAACTACCAGATCGTCGAGATCGCCGGCCTGTACTGGCACTTCGTCGACCTGGTGTGGGTCTTCATCTTCGCGCTCTTCTACCTCTGGTGAGGTGAACAAGCATGGCATCCGGCACCGGGCAACAACATCCGATCAGCCTGTACCTGAAGATCTGGGGCCTGCTGTTCGTGCTCAGCGCGATGTCGTATGGCGTCGACTACTTTCACGTCGAGGGCTATCTGCGCTGGAGCCTGATCTTGCTGTTCATGCTGCTGAAGGCCGGGCTGATCGTCGCGGTCTTCATGCACCTGGCCTGGGAACGGCTCGCGCTGATCTGCGCGATCCTGCTGCCGCCGCTTGGCCTGCTGGTGCTGGTCGGGCTGATGGCGGCCGAGGCCGACCACACCTACCTGACGCGGCTGCTCTTCGTCCGTTGAGCGCGAGGGCCGCAACATCGACACGCTCAACCCGGTCGCGCAGCCCCGCGTCCCCTGGCGGAGCTACCTCGAGCTGACCAAGCCGCGCGTCGTGGCGCTGATGCTGTTCACCGTCGTCGTCGGCATGCTGCTGGCGACGCGGGAGCCGCTGCCGTGGCGCATCGTCCTCTTCGGCCAGCTGGGCATCGGTCTCGTGGCCGGCGCCGCCGCGGCGATCAACCACCTGGTCGACCGGCGCATCGACGCGATCATGTCGCGGACGCGCGCGCGGCCCCTGCCACGCGGTGCGGTGAACGGCGTGCAGGTCATCGCGTTCGCCGCGACGCTCGCGCTGGCCGGCATGGGGTTGCTGCTGGCCTACACGAATCGCCTGTGCGCGGTGCTGACGCTCGCGTCGCTGATCGGCTATGCCGTCGTCTACAGCATGTTCCTGAAGCGCGCGACGCCGCAGAACATCGTGATCGGCGGTGCGGCCGGCGCGGCGCCGCCGCTGCTCGGCTGGGTGGCAGTGACCGGGCAGCTCGACCCGGGGGCGCTCTTGCTGTTCCTGATCGTGCTGGTCTGGACGCCGCCGCATTTCTGGGCGCTGGCGATCCACCGCCGCGACGACTACGCGCGTGCCGCGATCCCGATGCTGCCGGTCACGCACGGCGTCGCGTTCACGGCGAGCCGGATCCTGATGTACACGCTGGCCTTGTGCCTGATCACGCTGGCCCCGTTCGCGATCGGGATGAGCGGCGGCTTGTACCTGGCCGGCGCGCTGCTGCTCGGCGCGCGCTTCGTCTGGTTCGCGTGGCGCCTGCGTCGCGATGTGCGCCTGGCGATGCCGACGTTCCGCTATTCGATCGTCTACCTGTTCGGCCTGTTCGCGGTGCTGCTGGCCGATCACTACCTGAGGGCTGCGGGCCAGGCTTCGTGACCCTCAACCTGGTGCTGGCGGAGGCAGTAGGATTCGAACCCACGATGCCCTTGCGGGCATGCTTGATTTCAAGTCAAGTGCAATCGACCACTCTGCCATGCCTCCGTTGCGATGGCCGCCCGGAACACAAGCGAGCGCCGATTGTAGTCAGCCGCAATCGACCTGGATGATCTCGCGCCGCGTGCCGTCGATGCGTGCGGCCGAGAGTTGCCGGCCCCAGACGCAGCCGGTGTCGAGCGCGAGCAGGTCGGGGCGGTCGATCAGCCCGAGCGAGGCCCAGTGGCCGAACGCGATCGGGGTGCCCTGCGTGCGGCGCCCCGGAACATCGAACCACGGCGCGAAACCGGGAGGCGCCCCGGCGACGCCTTCCTTCGCGATCAGGTCGAGCGTGCCGTCGGCGGCGACGAAGCGCGCGCGCGTCAGCACGTTGATGATGAAGCGGGCGCGCTCGGCGCCGGTCAGCGCCTCGCTCCAGCGCGCGGGATGGTCGCCGTGCATCTGCGGCAGGAACGCGGCCAGCGCGTCGCTGCGCAGCAGCGATTCGATCTCGCCGGCCAGGCGCAGCGTCTGTGCCACGTCCCATTGCGGCACGACGCCGGCGTGCACCATCAGCCAGCCATGCTCGAACACGGCCATGCGGCGATGGCGCAGCCACTCGAGCCAGGCTTCGCGATCGGGTGCGGCGAGGATCTCGCCCAGCGTGTCGCTGGGGTGCGCGCTGCGCACGCCTTGCGCGACCGCGAGCAGGTTCAGGTCGTGGTTGCCGAGCAGGCAGACGGCCGAGTCGTCGAAGCCGCGCAGCCGGCGCAGCGTCTCGAGCGACTGCGGCCCGCGGTTGACGAGGTCGCCGAGCACGAACATGCGGTCGCGCGACGGCGAGAAGTCGATCTTCGCGAGCAGCCGGTCGAGCGCCCCGCAGCAGCCCTGGACATCGCCGATCAGGTAGTTCATGCCCCGATCCTACCGGCCGGGGGCATGGATTCTGCTACCCTGCCCATTCCTTCATTGCCGCGCCCCGCATGGACGTTGCCCTTCTGTTCGCCCTGATCGTGCTGAATGCGCTGTTCGCGATGTCCGAGATGGCGCTGACGGCGAGCCGCAAGGCCCGGTTGCAGGTGATGCTGGAGGCGGGTGAATCGGGGGCGCAGGCGGCGCTCGACCTGCACGAGAACCCGACCAAGTTTCTCTCGGTCGTGCAGGTCGGCATCACCTCGATCAGCATCCTGAACGGCATCGTCGGCGACGCTGCGTTCTCGGCGCCGTTCGCGCGCTGGCTGCACGAGAGCTTCCCGATCGCGCAGCGCGCGGCCGAGATCACCGCGACCGCGATGGTCGTCGTCACCGTCACCTTCATCACGATCATCTTCGGCGAGCTCGTGCCGAAGCGCTTCGGGTTGATGTATCCCGAGGCGGTCGCGCGTGTCGTGTCGCGGCCGATGGAGTGGTTGTCGCTGATCACGCGGCCGTTCATCAAGCTGCTCTCGTGGTGCACCGAGGCGACGCTGCGCCTGTTCGGCATCACCGGCAATCCGGATCGCAGCGTCACCGAGGAAGAGATCAACGCGAGCCTCGAGGAGGGGCTGGACGCCGGCATCATCGAGGCCCAGGAGCACCAGATGGTGCGCAACGTGTTCCGCCTCGACGATCGGCAGGTCGGCTCGATGATGATCCCGCGCGCCGAGATCGTCTGGCTCGATGTGGCCGCGTCGTCCGATGACGTGCTGAAGCTGATCGGCGACGAGGAGCACTCGCGCTACCCGGTCTGCCGCGGCGGCCTCGACGACGTGCTGGGCGTGATCTCGGCGCAGACGCTGCTGCAGCAGGTCATGAGCGGCCGGTCGATCGCGCTCGCCGACGGCCTGCAGCCATCGGTGTTCGTGCCCGAGACGCTCTCGGGCATGGAGCTGCTCGAGCACTTTCGCGCGTCCAGCGCGCAGCTCGTGTTCGTCGTCGACGAGTACGGCGAAGTGCAGGGCATGATCACCGTGCGCGACGTGCTGGAGGCGATCACCGGCGAGTTCAGCACCGCGACCGACGAAGACGCCTGGGCGGTGCAGCGCGCCGACGGCAGCTGGTTGTTCGACGGCCTGATCCCGGTGCCCGAGCTGAAAGACCGGCTCGAGCTCAAAGAGCTGCCCGAGGAAGACCGCGGCCGCTACAACACGCTCGCCGGCATGATCATGCTGCTGCTCGGCCGATTGCCGCACACCACCGACTCGGTGGAGTGGGATGATTGGCGCTTCGAGGTCGTCGACCTCGACGGCAAGCGCGTCGACAAGGTGCTCGCGAGCCGCCTGCCGCAACAGCCCAACGCCGGAGAAACCGATTGAGCCAGTTCGCCCTGTACCGCGACCCCGTGCTGCTCGAGCCGGTCAAGCACCGCCACCTGAGGATGGCGAAGCTGACCGATCACGCGATGGCGGCCGCGATGCACGCGAGTTTCCTCGCCGTCGCCGAGTTCACCAGCGCGGCGCGCGAGTTCGTGATCATGTTCGTGCACGACACGATCGACGGCAAGGTGCAGGCCGAGCCGATCGTGCTGCTCGGCGTCGCCCCGGGCGAGAACCTCTACGTCGACGGCACGCGCTGGGACGCCCGCTACGTGCCGGCCTTCATCCGCCGCTATCCGTTCTGGCTCACGACCGTCCAGGGCGTCGAAGCGCCGGTCGTGATGATCGATCAGGGCTGGTCCGGCTTCTCCGAGGCCGAAGGCGACCCGCTCTATGAAGACGACGGCAAGCCGGCACCGCGCCTGGCCGAAGCGATCGAGTTCATGGAGCAGTTCGAGATCGAGGTCTCGCGCACGCTGGGCTTCTGCGCCCGCCTGACCGAGCTCGGGCTGCTGCGCGAGATGAGCGCCAGCGTGACGCTTGCCGACGGCAGGCAGCTCGCGCTCGACGGCTTGTTGACGGTCGACGACGCGAAGCTCCAGGCGCTGCCCGATGCACAGGTGCTCGAGATGCATCGCAACGGCATGCTCGCTCTCGTGCACGCGCATCTGCTGTCGCTCGCGAACATGCAGACGCTGGTCGAGCGCAAGGGCAAGCGCCTGCAGCAGGGCCAGCAACCGGCTCCACAGGCTTGATCGGCCGCGCGATGCCGGCCGCTGTCTTCGACCGCTTCCTGTCGACGCCCGTGATGGCCGAGACCTTCGGCGCGCCCGCGCTGCTGCAGGGCATGCTCGACTTCGAGGCCGCGCTCGCACGGGCGCAGGCGGCCGAAGGCGTGATCCCGGGGGCCGCGGCGGCGCCGATCGCCGCGGCGTGCCGGGTCGAGCACTTCGATCTCGATGCGATCGTCGAGGCCGGCACGGTCGCGGGGACGCTCGCGATCCCGCTCGTCCGCGCGCTGACCGCGCGTGTCGCCACCGTTGATCCCGCGGCTGCCGGCTGCGTGCACTGGGGCAGCACGAGCCAGGATGTGATCGACACCGCGATGGTGCTGGCGACGCGCCGCGCGCTCGCGCTGATCGATGCGCGCATCGGCGACCTGACGAACGCGTTGCTCGCACTCGCGCAGCAGCACCGCGACGCGCCGATGCTCGGCCGCACGCTGCTGCAACCGGCGCTGGTGATCAGCTTCGGCTTCAAGCTCATCGAGTGGGTCGCGCCGCTGGCGCGCGCGCGCCMGCGGCTGCGCAGCGCGGCCGGCGCGGCCCTGAAGCTGCAGCTCGGCGGCGCGGTCGGCACGCTGTCGGTGATGGGCGAGCGCGGCCCGGCGGTCGCGCGGCGCATGGCCGGTGATTTGCAGCTCACGCTTGCCCCCGGCGCCTGGCACACGCAGCGCGATGAGTGGGTCGCGCTCGGCTGCGAAGTCGGCGTGCTGTGCGGCTCGCTCGGCAAGATCGCGAAAGACATTGCGCTGCTCGCGCAGGGCGAGATCGGCGAGCTCGCCGAGCCGAGCACCAGCGCGAGCGGCGCCGCGAAGGGCGGTTCGTCGGCCATGCCGCACAAGCGCAACCCGGTCGCCTCGATGATCGCGCTGGCGGCTTCGATGCGCGCGCCGCACCGCGTCGCCGCGCTGCTCGCTGCGATGCCGCAGGAGCACGAGCGTGGCCTGGGCAACTGGCAGGCCGAACTGGCCGAGTGGCCGGGGCTGTTCCTGTCGGCGCACGGCGCGGTCGATGCGCTGGCCGCGGCGGCGGCGGGGTTGAGCGTCGACACCGTCCGCATGCGCCGCAACGTCGATGCGCTGAACGGCCTCGTGTTCGCCGAGGCGGCGGCGATGCTGTTCGCGCGCCATGTCGGCAAGGCGGCCGCACAGGCGCTGCTCGAGACGCTGTCGCGCGAAGCCGTGGCCGCGCAACGGCCGCTGCTGAAGCTGGCGCAGGAGGCCGTCGCCGCGAATGCGGCGCTCGGCGCGGCCATCGACGGCGCCGCGCTGCGGGCGGCGTTCGACGTCGACGCTGCGGCGCGCCAGGCCAGCGCCGCCGTCGAGGCGCAATGGGCCGATCTGCGCGAGCGGGCCGCGGCGTTCGACGCCGACGCGCTCTGAACCGATGTGAAAGGCAAGCCAGCGATGAGCCAAACAACCGACGACCGACAGGACGACTTCGACCGCGGCTTGAGAAACCGCCGCGCGGTGCTCGGCGACGCCTGGGTCGACCAGTCGCTGAACAACGCGACCGCGTTCAACGCCGAGTTCCAGCACCTGATCACGCGCTACGCCTGGCACGACATCTGGGGCCGGCCCGGGCTCGATCACACGACGCGCCGCCTGCTCGTCCTCGGCATGACGATGGGGCTGGCGCGCTGGGAGGAGTTCGAGCTGCATTGCAAGGCCGCGATCCGCGGTGGCGTGCCGCTTGCGCTGATCAAGGAGACGCTGATGCAGGGCGCGATCTACTGCGGCGTGCCCGCGGCGAACACCGCGTTCAAGCTGACGATGGACATCCTGCGCGCCGAAGGGCTGCTGCCGTCGCCGGCGCCGCTGTCGGCCGCCGCGCGCGTCGCGGTGCACCACACCTTCAGCCAGCCGCAGCTCGCGGTCGCGCTGCAAGGTCCCGCCGCGGACGGCGCCGCGCCGGTCGTGCTGAGTCACGCGCTCGGCCTCGACCTGCAGATGTGGGACGGGCTCGCCGGGCAGCTCGCGGCCGACCGGCACCCGGTGCTGCGCTACGACCATCGCGGCCACGGCGGTTCGGCGGTACCGGCCGGCCCGTACACGATGGACCAGCTCGTCGACGACGCCGCGCGGCTGATCCGCGAATGGGGCCGCGGGCCGGTCGTGTGGGTCGGCATCTCGATGGGCGGCATGGTCGGGCAGGGCCTCGCGATCCGCCACCCCGAGCTGGTCAGAGCGCTGGTGCTCGCGAACACGACGAGCCAGTACCCCGAGGCGTCGCGAGCGGTGTTCGACCAGCGCGTGGCGGCGGTGCAGCGCGGCGGAATGGCGGCGATCGTCGAGTCGGTGCTTGAACGCTACTTCAGCGCGGCTTTCCGCGCCGCGCAGCCGGAGGTCGTCGCGGCCTTCGGCGCCAAGGTGCTGCACAGCGATCCGGTCGGCTATGCGGCATCGTGCCGCGCGGTCGGCGGCGTCGACTGGCTCGAGCGCCTCGGCGCCATCGCCTGCCCGACCTTGGTCATCGCGGGCAAGCTCGATGTCGGCGCGCCGGTCGCGATGTCGCAGGCGATCGTCGAGCGCATTCCGGGTGCCGAACTGGTCGTGTTCGACGACGCTTCGCACCTGAGCGTCGTCGAGCAGCCGGCAGCGTTTTCGGGTGCACTCGACGCGTTTGTGCGTCGCCTGCCGGGCTGATCTGCTCGAGCGCCCGGTGCGACCGGCTGGGGCCTCGTGATGAATGCGCCGAGCACCGGAGAAGGGCTGTCGCGCGAGGACATGGAGGCGATCCTCGATGTCACGCGCGCGCTGGCGGCGCCGTTCGATCTGCTGACGATGCTCTCGACCGTGACGGCCGCCGCGCGCCAGGTGCTGCGGGCCGAGCGCAGCTCGGTGTGGCTGCACGACGCGGCCGCCGACGATCTCGTGCTCGAGGTCGCGGACGACATTCGCCACGTGCGCGTGCCGGTCGGCACCGGTCTGGTCGGCGCCTGCGCGCGCGAACGGGCGGCGATCAACGTGCCCGACTGCTACGCCGATTCGCGCTTCGACCCGGCGGTCGACCGGCGCTCGGGCTTCCGTACCCGCTGCAGCCTGACCCTGCCGCTGGTCGATCACAACGGCGGGCTGGTCGGCGTCATGCAGGTGCTGAACAAGCACGCCGGTGTGTTCGACGCCGCCGACGAGGCGCTCGCGAACGCGCTCGCGGCGCAGTGCGCGGTCGCGCTCGCGCGCGTGCGCATGCTCGAGGCCTTGATCGAGGGCGAGAAGCTGCGCCAGGAGCTCGAGCTGGCGCGCATCGTGCAAATGAGCACCTTGCCTGCGGCGATGCCTTCGGTCGTTGGGTATGACGTCTGCGGCACGTTTCTGCCGGCCGCGGCGACCGGCGGCGACACCTACGACCTGGCCTGCATCGAGTCCGGCCTGCTGATCGTGCTGGGCGACGCGACCGGCCACGGCATCGCGCCGGCGCTGTCGGTCACGCAGATGCACTCGATGCTGCGCATGGCGTTCCGTCTCGGCGCCGACCTGGAGACGGCGTTCGGCCAGGTCAACGACCAGCTGGCCGCGACCTTGCCAGACGACCGCTTCATCACCGCCTTCGTCGGACTGCTCGATGCCGATGCGCACCGCGTGCGCTACCTCAGCGGCGGCCAGGCACCGATCCTGCATTTCCAGGCGGCGACGGGTCACTGCTTGCGTCACGGGCCGACCGGGTTCCCGCTCGGCGCGATGCCGATGCCGGCGCGCCGGCCGGCGGCCGCGATCGACCTGGCGCCGGGTGACTGGCTGGTGCTGCTTTCGGACGGCATCTTCGAGTACTTCGATCCAGGCGGCGAGGCTTTCGGCGAAGCGCGGGTCGAGGCGGTTCTGCGCGAGCACCACGGCGAATCGACCGCCGCGCTGTCGACGCTGCTGCTCGGCGCGGTGCGCTCCTTCGCGCGCGGCGCGCCACAGCAGGACGACGTGACGATGGTGCTGGTCAAGCGCTCGGCCGCGTCGCCGGGCATGAGCCGCCGGTTCGAGCGCCGGGTGGAATCCCTGGCCGAGATGGTCGAGTTCGCAGCGGCGGCGCTCGCCGGCCGGGAGGTCGAAACGGAGCCGCGCGCGGCGATCGATTTCGCGATCGAAGAGCTCTTCACGAACATGTTGAAGTACAGTCTGTCGGGCACGAACCCGGTCGAGATCGCATTCGAATGCGACGCCGGCGGTGTCGCGGTGACCCTCGCCGATACCGGTGTCGAGCCGTTCGACATCACGGCGGCGCCGGACGCCGACGTCGACCTGCCGCTGGCGCAGCGCCGACCGGGTGGCCTCGGTCTGCACCTGGTTCGGCGCCTGGTGGACGAGTTGAGCTACGAGTACCGCCCCGCGACACGCGAAAGCCGCATCCGCTTTCGCGTGCCGTACCGGCGGCCGACCTGAAGCGCGGGAGGGCGAGCGATGCTGACGATGGAATCCGGGCCCGATGGAGCGGTGTTGATCGTCGGCAGGCTCGACGCCGCGCAGGCGCAGGCCGCGCAGTCCTTCCTCGATCGCGCGGTCGGCAACGTCGATCTCGACTGCAGCGGGCTCGAGTACATCTCGAGTGCCGGCCTCGGCGTGCTGCTGAAGACGCAGAAGCGCCTGACGGCGGGTGCCGGCCGGCTGCGGCTGCGGGGCGTGAACCGCCACGTCCGCGACATCTTCGTGTACTCCGGTTTCGATCAGATCATCGAGATCGAAGCGGCCGAATAGCCGACCCGCGGACCCGGCCTCCAACTATTCGCGCCGCCGCCCGTACTTGTGGAAGACGACGACGATCGGGCCCTGCTGAGGCGCTTCCGCGCCGGCGACCGGGAGGCATTCGAGGCGCTGGTGGTGCGCTACCAGCGGCCGATCTACAACGCCGCATTGGCGATCCTGCGCCGGCCTGAAGACGCGAGCGACGTGACGCAGACGGTCTTCCTGAAGATCGTTGAACGAGGAGAAGACTATGACCCGCAGTACAAGTTGTTCAGCTGGCTGTACCGGATCGCGGTCAACGAGTCGCTCGACCTGCTGCGGCGCGGCAAGCGCGAAACGGCGCTCGACGACGAGTTCGACATCCCCGACCTCGACGGTCAAGGCCCCGAGGCCTTGCTGACGCAGGTGCAGACGAGCGCAGACATCCGTCGCAGCATCATGAGCATGTCGATCAACGATCGGGTGGTGTTGACGCTGCGGCACTTTTCGGAGTGCAGCTACGAAGACATCGGCGAGATTCTCGATCTCGATCAGAAGACCGTGAAGTCGCGGCTCTTCGAGGCGCGCAGGCGCTTGCGCGGGCTGCTGGGCCACCTCGGCGCGGAATAGGATGAAGCCCCCGTGCTCACTTCGTTCACTGCCCCCAGGGGGACGCGTCAGTACCTTCGGGCGGCCGGGCGGTACTGACATGACCATGACGAAACACAGCGAGCTCACCGAACGGATTCAGGCCGTGCTCGATGGCGTCGCCACGCCCGAGCAGGCGCTCGAACTCGAGCGCCTGCTGGCAGCAGACGCATCCGCGCGTGCGGAGTTCGAGCAATGGCACCGCCTGTTCGTCGCGCTCGAGCGCGCGCCGCAGGCGTCGCCGCCCGAAGGGCTGGTCGCCGCTGTCACGGCGGCAGCGTCGCAGCGTCTGGATTCGATGCGAGATTTCGACCAACTTTCCGAGTCCGCCAACGTAATTGGCTACAGGCATCCAGAGGGCCGGCGGTCGGTCTCCTGGATTGGAGCAACCACCCGTCGGCCGAGCCGGCCGGGTCCACGAGGGGAGAGCGGGAACATGAGCGAACAACAACGCATCGGGTTTGGCACGCGTAAGCTCTGGGTCGGCGGCGCGATCAGCGCGCTGGTGGTGGCGGTCGCGATGGTCGGGTTCGACCTGCCACCGAAGAGCGAGAGCATCGTCGGGACGATTGCACCGGCCGAGCGCTATCGCGCACCGCAAGACAACACCGAAGCGGTCAAGCTCGGCGACCAGACGATCGCGCAGCTGCTGCAGAACGACGGCTTCGACAAGATGGTCAAGGATCCGCAGATGAAGGCGCTGTCGCAGGACGCGAACTTGCGCCTGCTCGCGACGGTGCTGGCCCGCGTTCCCGCCGGGACGGGCCTGACGATGCTGCAGAACGTCGGGGCGGCGCAGGCTGCTGCCGAGAACGTTGCACTGGCCAAGGCGATGCTGGGCAATGTCGAGATGGCCCGTGCGGCCATCGCCGACCTGAGGGCCAACCGGGTGCCCGCGGCCGACCGTGTCGAACTCGCGCGGATGGTGAGCCTGAAGCCGGATGCCGCGAACGCGATCCTGTCGAGCGTCGAGGCGAGCCGCTTTGCGTCGTTGAACCCGCAGCTCGCGCTGGCGATCGCCGGCAACGTCGAGGCCAGCCGGGTCCTGCTGAGCACCGAGGCCAACCGCTCGCTCAACAGCGCCGAGGCCGGCCTGATGCTGAAGGCCGCCGAGGCCAGCCGCATGAAGCTGGACAAGGCCGTCGCCGAGCGCCTGCAACACGAGTAGCAGCGCGTCGCATTCGCCCCACGAAAGCCGCCGGCCTTGCGCCGGCGGCTTTCGTTTGGTTACGAATTGCGTATGCTCTGCCGCTTCGAAGCCGGCCTGAAGGAGCTGCCTCTTGCGTGCACGCTGGATCGCCCTCGTTGCGGGCCTCGCGACCACCCCGGCCGCGCTCGCCGACGGCAATCCGCTCGGGCTCGGGATGATCGAGACCCCGGAGCTGCGGCTCGTGTACCCGTCGCCGACGCTCGACTACCTGCTGCCGCACACGATCCAGACCTTCACGAACTCGCTGCGCTGGCAGCGCGAGCGCTTCGGCTGGATGCCGTCGCAGCCCGTCACCGTGATGCTGAAAGACTTTTCCGATTACGGCAACGCCGGCGCGACGCCGCTGCCGTTCAACACCTTGCGCGTCGACGTGGCGCCCGCATCGAACGCGTTCGAGACGAACCCGAGCAGCGAGCGCATGTACTCGCTGATGAACCACGAGCTGGTGCACATCGCGACGACCGATCTGGCGTCGGCTCAGGACCGCTTCTGGCGTGGGATGTTCTTCGGCAAGGTGCCGCCGCAGTCCGCGCATCCCGAGTCGATGCTGTACAGCTACCTGACGGTGCCGCGCTTCAACGTGCCGCGCTGGCTGCTCGAGGGCGCCGCGGTGTTCATGGAGACGTGGATGGGCGGCGGGCTCGGCCGCGCCCAGGGCGGCTACGACGAGATGGTGTTCCGCGCGATGGTGCGCGACGACGCGCAATTCCACGACCCACTCGGGCTCGAGTCGCGCGGCGTGCGCATCGACTTCCAGGTCGGCGCGAACGCCTATCTCTACGGCACGCGCTTCATGACCTGGCTCGCCTACGCGCAATCGCCCGAGAAGGTGGTCGACTGGCTGCGCCGCGACGAAGGCAGCCTGCGCCACTACGCGGATCAGTTCGAGCGCGTCTTCGGCATGCCGCTCGACGCGGCGTGGCAGCAGTGGATCGCGTTCGAGCACGACTTCCAGCGCCGCAACCTGGTGGCGCTGCGCAAGTTTCCGATCACGCCGTTGCGTGCGCTCGTCCCCGTCGCGGTGGGCTCGAGCTCGCGCACCTACTTCGACGAAACGAGCGGCACGCTCTACGGCGCCTTTCGCTACCCGGGCGTGGTCGAGCACGTCGGGGCGATCGACATCCGCAATGGTTCGGTGCGCCGCCTCGCCGACATCAAGGGCGCGATCCTCTATTCGGTCACCTCGTTCGCCTACGACGCGGCGCACCGCACGGCCTTCTTCACGACCGACAACCTCGCGTACCGCGACCTGGTCGCGCTCGACGTGGCGACCGGCAAGACAACCGAACTGCTGAAAGACGCGCGCATCGGCGAGATCGTCTTCAACGCGAGCGACCGCTCGCTGCTCGGCGTGCGGCACCAGAACGGCCTGGCGACGCTGGTGCGCATCCCGTACCCGTACACCGAGTGGAACCAGCTGCACACCTTCGCGTACGGTGTCGTGCCGACCGACCTCGATGTGTCGCCGGACGGGCGCCAGGTCTCGGCGTCGGTCAGCGAGGTTCATGGCGACCAGTTCGTTCGCGTCTGGAAGATGGACGCGCTGCTCGACGGCCGGCTCGAGCAGGTCAGCGAGTTTCGCTTCGGCCAGGCGGCGCCGGAAGGCTTCGTGTTCTCGCGCGACGGTCGCTACCTGTACGGCAGCAGCTACTACACCGGCGCCTCGAACATCTTTCGCTACGAGGTGAGCACCGGCGCGACCGAAGCGGTGACGAACGCCGAGACCGGCTTGTTCCGGCCGGTGCCGCTCGCCGACGGGCGCCTGGTCGTGCTGAACTACACCGGGCAGGGCTTCGTGCCGAGCGTGCTCGAGCCGAAGCCGCTCGAGGATGTCAGCGCGGCGAAGTTCCTCGGCGCCGAGCTCGCGGCGCGCTACCCCGTGGTGACGCGCTGGCGCGTGCCGCCGCCGAGCACGGTCGACGACGAGCGGCTCGTCGTGCGGCGCGGCAGCTACGCGCCGCTCGAGCAGATGTCGCTGCAGAGCGCCTACCCGGTGCTGCAAGGCTACAAGGACGCGATCGGCCTGGGCTACCACGCGAACATCGACGACCTGCTGGGCTTTGCGCACATCGGCCTGACCGCGGCCTACACGCCGGACCGATCGCTCGGTCAGGACGAACGTGCGCACGTCGAGATCAGCGGCCGCTACCTCGGCTGGCGCGGCTCGCTGGCCTGGAACCGTTCCGACTTCTATGACCTGTCGGGTCCGACGAAACGCAGCCGCAAGGGCCTCGCGCTGAAGCTGGGCTACGACCGCCCGCTCGTGTTCGACCTGCCGCGCCGGCTCGACCTGAAACTCGACCTGGGCTACTTCGACAAGATCGACACGCTGCCCGATTACCAGAACGTCTCGAGCCGCTTCACGCGGCTGATCACCGCCGAGGCCGGGCTGCACTACACCGATCTGCGGCGTTCGCTCGGCGGGGTCGACGACGAGAAGGGCGTCAGCGGGTCGAGCGTGCTGTCGACCAGTGTCGCCAACGGGCGCACGACGCCGCAGTGGCATGGCAACGTCGACCTCGGCCAGGCGTTGCCCTGGGCCCATTCATCGGTCTGGTCGCGCACCGCGTTCGGCGCGGCCAGCGGCGACCGCGGCGATCCATTGGCGAACTTCTACTTCGGCGGCTTCGGCAACAATCGCATCGATGACGGCAACGTCAAGCGCTATCGGGAGTACTACGCGATGCCGGGCTTTCGCCTGAACGAGATCGCCGGCCTGTCGTTCGTGCGCCAGATGGTCGAATGGAACCTGCCGCCACTGATCTTCGAATCCGCCGGCGCGCCGGGCTTTCACGCGACATGGCTGCGCCCGGCAATGTTCGGCACCGCGCTCTGGACCGATCCAGGGCGATCCGAGCTGCGCAAGCGCTATCTCAGCGTCGGCGCGCAGGTTGACCTGCGCTTCAGCGTCATGCACTGGTACGAGATGATCCTGTCGGCCGGCTACGCGGCCGCATCCGAGCGCGGCCGCCCGACCGGGCGCGAGTGGATGCTGTCGCTGAAGATCATGTAGGGGCACCGATTCGCACATGTCGATGACGCCCTTGATTCCGGCACTGCTGTGCCTGCTGCCGGTGCTGTGCTTTCTGACGACGCTGTTCTACCTCGACAGCTACAAGCTCGTTCGGCCCGGCCTCGTGATGCTCGTGATGGGCGGCGGCATCGCGATCGCCGCGCTGAGCTACTTCGCGAACGGGTGGCTGCTCGCGAAACTCGGGCTCGATCACGCCACCTACACGCGCTACGTCTCGCCGCTGATCGAAGAGGCGCTGAAGGGCGCGATCGTCGTCGGCTTGATCCGGCGCCATCGCATCGGCTTCCTGGTCGACGCGGCGATCCTCGGCTTCGCGGTCGGGTGCGGCTTTGCGCTGGCCGAGAACCTGAGTGCGCTGCTGCGCTTTCCGGACGCCGGCCAGGCGACCTGGGTCGTGCGTGGCTTCGGTACCGCGATCATGCATGGTGGCGCCACCGCGATCGTCGCGGTTGTTGCGCTGACGGTGGTCGAGCGCGACGAGCGCCGCGGGCTGTGGGCGGCGCTGCCGGGCTTTGTGGCCGCGGTGCTGTTGCACGCGACCTTCAACCATCTGACGCACGTGCCGAAATTCGCGACCCTCGCGGTGCTGATCGCGGTGCCGCTGCTGCTGTTGCTGGTGCTTCATCGCAGCGAGAAGAGCCTGGCCGACTGGCTTGGGCGCGGGTTCGACGCCGACGCCGAGATGCTGGAACTGATCCATTCGGGGCACCTGTCGGGCTCGCCGGTCGGCCATTACCTGGCGAGCCTGAAGGCGCGTTTTCGCGGGCCGGTGGTCGCCGATCTGTTGTGCTACCTCGGTCTCTTCACCGAGCTCGCGATGCGCGCGAAAGGCCTGCTGATGATGCGCGAGAACGGTTTCGAGCCGGCGCTCGACGACGCGACGCGCGCCAAGTTCGTCGAGATGCGCTATCTCGAAACGAGCATCGGGCGCACCGGGTTGCTCGCGCTGCATCCGCTGCTGCCGATGCAGCGCAAGGCGCTGTCGCAGATCTACGCGCTGGCAGACTGATCCGACGAATCGGCCCAGGCCGGTCAGAGGGAATGCGCGTGATCGCCCGGACGCGCGGGGCGCGGCTTGGCTTCGACAAGCACCGGGGCGGCATTCGGCGCGGGTTCAGTGGATTCGAGCGGCAGCGCGGCCGGCACGCGGCCGATGCCGAGCGCACGGCTCGTCAGCCACGCCGCGGCAACGAAGCTGCCGATGCCGGCAATCGCGAAGCCGAGCAGGACCGTCGCGTAGGTCCAGTCGCTGCTCTCGAATGCGAACCCGACGGCCGCGAGTGCGGCAGTGCACCACGCGATGCACCGACCATTCGCCGGCAGCAGGCCGCCTTGGGCCAGTGCATAGCCGATGCAAGCGATGAAGGCCAGCAGCAGCTGCAGTTGGCTCATCGATTTGAGACTGCCGAAAACATCGCCGAGCATGGACATCATCACCCTCCCCAGGGCTGCCGATCGGGCACCGACAGGCTCGATTAAACAGCGATCCGCCCGGTTCGTGTTTCGTTCAGTCCGCACCGCCGTGTAGGAGTTGTCCTGTTTTGCCGGCGCGCCGTGCGGCTGTCGCCGAAATGCCGTCACCATGCGAATCGGCGCGTTGCGTAAGTGTGCGTAAAGGCCGGGTCGGGTGCGCAAGACCTGTCCGCGCAGCAGCGCCGCAGCGCGTTGTTGATTCACGACTCACAGGAGAGAACCATGAAGAAGATCATTGCGTTGGGATTGCTCGCCACGGCGGCAGCCGGCTCGGCCATGGCGCAGACCAGCGTCGGTGTGTCGATCGGCATCAACCAACCGGGTGTCTACGGCCGCATCAACATTGGAGACGTGCCGCAGCCCGCGCTGGTGCTGCCGCAGCCGGTCATCATCTCGCCGCCGCGGGTGGTGGTCGAGCGTGCCCCAGTCTACCTGTACGTCCCGCCGGCGCACCAGCAGAACTGGCGCCGCTACTGCGGGCGCTACAACGCCTGCGGCCAGCCGGTGTACTTCGTGCGCGAAACGTATGTGCGCGAGCGCTACGAGCACGAACATCCGGGCTGGGACCGCGGTCGCCATCGCGGCTGGGACAAGCACGACGATCGCGGCCATGACAAGGGTCACGACAAGGACAAGGGCCACGGGCACGGCCACGGCCACGATTGACCCGCGGGACTGCGGACCGGCCTGACCGCAGGCGGTTCAGCCGGGCAACGCAGCGTGCCCGGCGTTCAACGCCACGGCAAGGGCGATCGATCGCGTGCCGGGCGTCTCGAGATGGCTGAGCCATGCGTGGCCCAGGGCGTGCACCTGCAGCGCATGCCATCCGGCGGCGACCGGCAGCGCCGCGACGGCCGCCGGTGACCACGCGAGCCCGACGCCGAAGGCCTTCAGCGCCGCTTCCTTGGCGGCCCAAAGTTGCGCGAATGCGTGCCCCCGGATCGGCTGCGCGGCCAGCCAGGCGCGTTCGCGCGGGTCGAGCGCGGCATCGAGCAAACCGTCGTCGAGTGTGTCCGGCGCCCTTTGCACATCGACGCCGATCGGACCGGCGCAGCTCGCGGCCCAGGCCGCGAGCCCGTCGGTTGCGCTGCGACTGTGCCGCGCGTTCAGCCGCGCGGCGGTCGCATGCAGCGCGGCGCCGAGCGTTCGAAGCGTCTCTCGCGCGCGCAGGATCGGCTCGCCGGCCGCGCACAGCACGATCACCGCCGGCGCGCCGCGCGTCAGCGCCGCATGCACGCTGGCGGCGAGCGCCCGGGCCTGGTCGGGCGTGCGATCGCCATGTGCTTCGATCACCAGGGCAGGCGCCGCCGGCGCGTCACTCGGCGCCGTTCGCATCGAAGCGTTGGTTGCCGACGATGATGTCGGCGGTCGAGGCGGCCAGGTGGCGCGGGATGTCGAGGTGGGCGCCGTCGATTTCATGCACCGCCCATGAGCCGTAGTGTTCCGGCACGAAGCCGTTGTTGCGGCGCTGCCAGAGCAGGCCGCTGTACTGAACGCTCTGGCGTGCCTGGATCAGGCGCACGTGCGAGCGCGGCGCAGCGAAGCGTTGCCCCGCGAGTTGCTCGCCCAGCACGTGCCACTGCGCCGGTGACGCGCGCATCGGCAGCGATTGCAGCTCGACCGGCGGCGACGCGGGGGCTGCATCGCCCGTCTTCGGGCGGCCCCCGTAAAGCTTCCAGGCCAGGTTGCGCTCGACCTTGCGCCACAGGCCGGTGTGGTGCGCGCGAGGCGCAAAGGTGTCGAGCATCCAGACCGGGATTGCCGCGCCGCCGTCGCCCAGTGCCTCGACGATGCGCAGCGCGAGCGAGCCGCCGAGCGAGAAGCCGACGATGCCGGTCACGCGCGTCTGGCCAAGATCGCGCACGATCTGCACGATGCGCCGCGAGACGAACCACAGCGGGTCTTCGTCGGGAGCCAATTGCAGCGCCTCGTCGAGATCGACAACCGCGACGGCGCTGCCTTGCGGCATGCGGCGATGCAATGCATCGGCGAGCGCGTACATGCCGGCCGCCTGCCCACCGGAACCCGGCAGGACCAGCATCACGCGCGCGAAGTCGCTCGGGCCGACCAGCACGAAGCCATCCGCCCGCGGCGTCGACGTCGCACGGGCGAGCAGGCCCAGCTTCGCGAAAGTCGGGTCGGCGAGGAACGCGCCGACATCGAGTCGCAGGCCGTGCTCGCGCCGCAGCGCGGCCGCCATCCGCATCGCCGTCAACGACGAGCCGCCGCTGCGCAGGAAGTGGCTCGCGGGCGTGACCGCGTGCTCGCTCGTCTCGAGCCAATGCGCCCACAGTCGGCGCAGCGTGTCGTCGGGCAAGTGCCGGTTTCGGTCATCGGCATCGACCTGCTCCTCGAGGTCGATCGCGTCGTCGTTCAGGCCGACATCGCGCAGCGTGCACAGCGCGTCGAGGCGGTGCACGAATGCCGCCCAGAGCCGGTCGACCGCACCGCTGTCGTGGGCCGAAGCGACAGCCTCGACGCTGCAGTCGATCCGGTCGCCGAGCTGCGCAACATGCAGGCACAGCGAATAGCGCGATCCGAGCTGCGGCACGCGCAACTGGTGCACCGGTTGGTTGGCGATCGTCACCGCACCGACCGGATCCAGGCGCCACGTGAAGCTGAACTGGGTCAGGCACTGTGCGACATGCGGGTCGTGCGCGGCGACGCTGGCGATCAATCCGTCGCGCGACTGGAAGCTCGGCGCTTGTGCGCGATGCACCGCGCGCCCGACGCGGCCGAGCGATTGGGCCAGGCTCTCGCCGGGCCGCGCGCCGGCCTCGATGAAGCGCACGTCGAGCAGGAAGCCGATCGGCTCGATCAGTTCGGGCTCGGCGCGCCGCGAAAACGGTGTCGAGACGAATCGGAATGCCGCACCGAACGCGTCTTGAAGCGCCTGGCCATAGGCGGCGAGCAGAAGCGGGAATGGCGTGCAACCGAGCGCGCCCGCGCAGGCCGCAAGCCGCTGCTGCAGCGCCGGGTCGAGTGCCAGCCGGCGCTCGCGGCCGAACGCTGGCGCATGCTCGAGGGGCGGCGCATGGCCGGCCAGTGTGCGGGTCAGCAACGCGGCCCAGGCGGCGTCGGCGGCGGGTTCGGCCCACGCGGATTCGATCGACGCGAACGCGAACGGCGATCCGTAGACCGGCGGCAGCGGCTGGCCCTGCAGCAACGCGTCGAGCTCGCTCAGCGCCGTCGCGATGCCGGCCTCGTCGATGATGTGATGGTGCAGCGTCCAGACCAGCAGCAGCCCCCCGCCTTGCACTGGCCAGCAGTCGACGCGCATGCTGCCGTCGTTCGCGGTGTCGAGCGGCCGGTTCACATGGTTGAGCAGGTCGGTGGGCCAGTCGAGGTCGCCGGGCACGTCGACGAGCACCGGGAATTGCTGCCACCAGCCGGCGGGCAGCTCTGCCTGCAGCCGCGCGTGGGCGGCGTTGCCATCGTGCCGGGCTCGCAGGCGCAGGGCGGGGTGGCGCCGCGCGAGTTGTCTGAAGGCTTCGCGCCAGGCCTCGGCGTCGGTCAGCGTCGGCGCATGCAGCGCAACATGAACGAGGTAGGCGCACCCGGTCGGGTCCAGGCGCGTGGCGGCGAGCACGTTGCGCTGGGCCTGCGTCATCGGGATGTTCCAGTCGGCGCGATCCGGCTCGTGCGGCGCGGCCTCCGCCTGTTCGAGGATGCGCGCCTGCTCCGACAGCACCGGATGACGCAACACATCGACGGGTGACAACACGCGACCCAGGCGCTTGCGCACCAGTGCCGCGACGTGCAGCGCCAGCAACGAGCTCCCACCGATCCGCATGAAGTGCGAATCGCGCCGCAGCGACGCGCGCGGCAGCAGTTCACCCCAGACGGCGGCCAGGGCGGCTTCGACCGTGTTCATCGGCGCGTCGATCGATGCCGCGTCGGCCGCGGCAGACGCGCTGCCCGGCGGCAACTGCGCCAGCGCGCCCCGATCGACTTTGCCGTTCAGATTGACCGGCAGGCGCTTGAGCGGCCGAAACACCTTGGGCATCGCTGCAATCGAGAGTCGCTGCGCGAGGTGGCCGGCGACCGTTTCGACATCCGGCGGCGTGCCATTCGTGCCGCTGTAGAACGCCACCAGGTGGCGACTGGCGGCATCGTCGCCGCACGACAGCACGGCACCCGCACCGACGCCCGGACATGCGGCCAGCGCCGATTCAACCTCGTCGATCTCGATGCGATGTCCCTGCACCTTGACCTGCCGGTCACGGCGGCCGACGAACTCGAACACGCCGTCGGCACGCCGCCGCACGAGGTCGCCGGTGCGGTACCAGCGCACGCCTTCGAGCCACACGAACTTCGCCTGTGTCAGCTCGGCGTCGCCGAGGTAGCCGAGCGCGACGCCGGCCCCGGCGGCCCAGAGCTCGCCCTGATCGGGCACTTGCGGATCGCTCGCCTCAATGCGCACCTGCGTGCCCGACAGCGGCGTGCCGATCGGCACGCCGGCGGGATCGGTGTCGTCCAGGCCGATCGTGTGGCACAGCGTGAACGTGGTGTTCTCGGTCGGCCCATAGCCGTTGATCAAGCGCACCTGCGGGTGCGCCTGCAGCATCAGCCGCGCGTGCTGCGGCGAGACGCGCTCGCCGCCGACGAGCAGCTGGCGCAACGCGCCGAGCGACGCGAGCTGATCCTCGACGATCGCGTTGAAGAGCGCCGAGGTCAGCCAGGCGTCGGTGATGCGCTGCCGGGTGAAGAACTCCCCGAGCCTGTCCAGCGACGGATACGGTTCCTCCTGGATCACGCAGCAGCCGCCGTTCAGCAGCGCGCCCCAGACTTCGAGCGTCGAGGCATCGAAGGCCGGTGACGACATGAAACCCCAGCGTTGCTCAGGCCCGAAGTGCGCATGGTCGGCCTCGTGCACCAGCCGCACGATGCCGGCGTGCGGCACCATCACACCCTTCGGCACGCCGGTCGAACCGGAGGTGAACATCACGTAGGCGGGGCCGCCGGCCGGCGGCGCGTGCCATCGGTCGATTGCGGGGGCGGCGGATGTCGACTGCGTCGCGAACCAGCCGGCGACGTCGAATGCGCTTGCCGCGTCGGTCGCATCGACGTTGGCGCTGCCGTCGCACAACAGCAGCGCGCTGCCGATCGCATCGAGCATGGTGCGCCGGCGCGCCGCGGGGCTCGCCATGTCGATCGGCGAATAGCTGGCGCCGAGTCGCAGCACCGCGAGTTGCGACAAGACCAGCAGCGGCGAACGACCCATCAGGATCGGCACGGTCTGTCCGGGAGCGGCGCCGCGCTCGAGCAAGGCCTGCGCGAGACCGGCGCTCAGGCGGTCGAGCTCGGCGTAGGTCCACGCGATGCTGCGGCCCTGCACGGCAGTGCGCTGCGCGTGACGCTGGAACACGCTGCTCAACAGGAGATGCATCGAGGGGATTGACATGCCGTGCCAGGTTCGGGCGCTACCAACACACAGAACAGATCCCTGATCCTGGATCTGCCAGACGCCCGCCCGATTGTAGGAATGCGAGCCGAGTGCGCCGCGGCGATTGCGCCCGCGAATAGGGGGGCCGCGTGTGCAAAAAGCCCGTTAGCGCAGGTATCGGGGCGTGCAACCTTGGCGGCGCTGGATGCGCTGCGGGAACCACCTCGGATGCAACCAGGAGATACACCTGCCAGCGCCCGTCGGCGACAGAATGGGCTTCATGCCAGACCATTACGTCACGGTCGTGTTCCCGCCCGGCGCCGCCCGCGCATTGCGCATTCGATGCGCGCCTGCCGGGAAGCGCCGCTTCGCTGTCTGGCTCGACCAGGAGTTCCTCGGTCATGCGATTGCACGCATCGACGGCACCTGGGCGGGCAAGTCGCCGGGCGAGGAAACCTATCCAGGGTGCGTTGACCGGGACGCCGCGTTGCTGCGCCTGCTCGAGCTCCGTTCGCGCGTGCAGGGGCTCCTGCGAGAGCTCCAGGCATCGGAGCTGAAGCACGCGTCAGGAGGAATGCGAGATTTCAGTCGGTGGGTGCAGTGCCGCATGACGGCGTAGACGTCAGCATCCGGCCCGCGCGTTCCAGCACCTGCGGCTTCTCGGCGCCGCCGCGGTAGGCCAGGCGGCCGTTGACGAACACCGCGGTGATGCCGAGGCTCGCGTTGACGGGCTGGTCGTAGGTCGCGGTGTCGGCGATGCGCTCAGGGTCGAACACGACCACATCGGCCATCGCGTCGGCCTTGAGAACGCCGCGGTCGGCGATGCGGAAATTGCGCGCGGTCAGCCCGGTCATCTTGTGCACGGCCTGCTCGAGCGTGAACAGACGGCGCTCGCGCCAGTAGCGCGCGAAGACGCGCGGGAACGCGCCCCACAGACGTGGGTGCGGGTGGCGGTCGTGGGGCAGGCCGTCCGAGCCGATCATCGTCAGTGGGTGCGCAATCACGCGTTCGACATCGTCTTCGCTCATCTGGAAGTAGCAG
This sequence comes from Rhizobacter sp. P5_A1, assembly GCF_056400745.1. Classification (NCBI taxonomy): domain Bacteria; kingdom Pseudomonadati; phylum Pseudomonadota; class Betaproteobacteria; order Burkholderiales; family Sphaerotilaceae; genus Rhizobacter; species Rhizobacter sp. P5_A1. The sequence continues at coordinate 239,259 of NZ_JBFUKR010000004.1, read as the reverse complement.
GCACCGCCGGGCTGCAGTCGGCGGCACGCGGTCTTCTGATCGACGCCCCAGTCGTCTGCGATCGCCGCGAGCATGCGCCCGGCGTGCTCGGGGTAGGTGTCGCTCCAGGTCAGCATCACGTCGATCACGCCGTCCACCAGGTCTTCGCGCAGCACGGTCGAGCCGGCGACATACGGGTAGACGTCCATCGCGATGTTCTGGCGCTCGGCCAGCGCTTCGATCAGCGGCAGCGTCTCGCGCGTGCGCCCCCAGTTGGCGGGTCCGGCGCACTTGTGGTGCGAGATCACGAGCGGCACGCCGGCCTCGAAGGCCGTGTCGCCGGCCTCATGGAGCGCTTCGATGATGCGGGCCATCTCGCTGCGCAGGTGGGTCGCGTAGACGCCGCCGTGGCGCGCGACGACCCGCGCGAGATCGGTGACCTCGTCGGCCGGCGCGGGGTGGGCCTCTTCGTAGAACAGGCCCGACGACAGCCCATGCGCGCCTTCGGCCATGCAGGCGTCGAGCAGCGCCGCCATCTGCGCGCGTTCGTCGCCGCTGGCGGGTTGAGTCAGGTCGTGCATCGTCGCGAAGCGCAGCGTCGTGTGCCCGACCAGCGCGGCGACGTTGAGAGCCGGCTGCGCGGCCTGCACCGCGTCGCGATAGGCGCGCATCGTCGGGTAGCGGAACGAGGTCGCGCCGAGCAGGTTCAGCGGCGGCTTCGCGACGGAGGTCGCGTAGGGCATCAGCGAGATGCCGCAGTTGCCGGTCACCACCGTGGTGATGCCTTGCGAGATCTTCGGCAGGTAGGCCGGGTCGCGCAGCACGATCGCGTCGTCGTGGGTGTGGGCATCGATGAAGCCGGGCGCGATGACCTGGCCGCGGCAGTCGACGACGTCGAGGTCGGCTTCGGCGAGGCCGTCCGGCAGGCGCTGGCGCAGGCCTTCGCCGAGGCGGGCGATGCGGTCGCCGATCAGCAGCAGGTCGCCGGGCCACGACGGCCCGCCACTGCCGTCGACCACGAGTCCGCCTTCGAGCAGCGTGGCGCGCTCGCTCACTCGGCGCTCCGGTTGGGCTGGGCGATGCCGGCGCCGCGATCGTCCCAGCTTTGCAGCGGATGGGCGCGCGTGTCGATGCCGTGACGCTTCAGCGCCTGGCGCACGCCCTGAAGGCGCCGCACCGCCGGATCGCCGCGGCGCTGTGCCACCAGCACCGTGAGAATCTCGATCACGGTCAGGTGCGTGAGGTAGGCATCGATGCCGACGTGCATCACCGCATCGTCGGGGACGCTCAGGGCCAGCAGCATGTCGGCGCGCTCGGCCAACGCGGTGCCGGGCCGTGTCAGCGCCACGGCGCGTGCGCCCTGGGCCCGGGCGATGTCGACCGCATCGAGCAGCGACGGCATGCCGCCGACGTGCGAGATCGCGATCACGACGCCGTCCGGGCCTTGCGCCGCGGCCGCCACCTGCTGCAGGTGATAGTCGGACCAGGCGTTGGCCGACAGGCCGAGTCGGAAGAGCCGCGCTTGCAGATCCTGCGCCATGAACCACGAGGTCGCGCCGGCGCCGTACAGGTCGATGTGGCGCGCCGCGGCGATCGCGCCGACGGCGGCGTCGAGCGTGGCCATGTCGAGCTGCGTGCGCACCCCGGCGACCGAGGCCGCGGCACTGCGCGACACCTTGGCGACGACTTCGTCGGCGCTGTCTTCGAGGTTGACGCGCCGGTGCAGCGGCGAGCCGCCGAGCGCGAGCGTGTGCGCGAGTGCGAGCTTGAATTCGCGCAGGCCGGCAAAGCCCAGGTCGCGGCACGCGCGCATCACGGTCGGCACCGAGCTGCCGGCGCGCTGGGCCAGCGCCTCGAAGCTTTCTTCGAGCACGCGGTCGGGGTCCTCGAGGATCAGGTCCAGAATCGCGCGCCGCGCCGCCGGCGCCGTGGCACGGATTTCGGCGACCCGTTGCAGCAAGCCGTTGTTCATCGCCACGCCTTCAGAAATGCATCACCACCGCGTCGCTGACGCGGTAGTCGTCTTCGACCAGTGGCATCCAGTGCCACTTGTCGAAGGTCGTGCACGGGTGCGAGATGCCGAGACCGACGCGGTCGCCGACGGCGGGCGCTTGCGGCGCGTCGGCGGCGTCCCAGCGCAGGTAGGCGTGCTGGTCGTTCAGGCCCGTGATCTTCCAGCTCGGCGGCACCGCGCTGGTCGCGAGCGCGCCGCGCGCCGCGCGTGCGATCGGCACCGGCAGGTCGAGGTCGAACGAGAGGTCGCGCCTGCCGACCCCGAGGATCGCCAGGCCGGGCTCGGGCCGCGATTGCACCAGTGCCCACACCTCCAGCGCCGGGCGCAGGCTGTCGCCGCAGCCGCAGCGCGATTCGACGACGCTGACCATGCGCCGATAGAAACCGTGGTCGTGCGTGACGTAGCAGCCCGAGCGCAGCAGCCCGCGCACCGGCCGCCCGAGCGCCGGCTTCAGGCGCCCGGCGACCAGGTCGAAAATCGCCGAGCCGCCGGCCGAAACCAGCACTTCGTCGGTGTCGAACAGGCCCTGGGCATCGCAATGGCGCGCGACCGCTTCGACGCGGTCCATCAGCGCCTTCGCGTAGGGTTCGTCGGCCTCGCTCGTGCCCTTCGCGCCCAGGCCTTCGTAGGCTTCGATGCCGACCAGGCGAACCGCCGTGCTCGCATGCAGGCGCGCCGCGAGCGCGATCGCCTCGTCGTGGCCGCGGCAGCCGCTGCGGCCTCCGACGACGCCGATCTCGAGCATCGCCTCGAAGGGCAGGCCGCCGTCGTGATCGCGCGACCACGCCTCGATCAGCGCCAGCTGCGCGAGCGAGTCGACCAGGAACACGACACGCAGGTCGGCATGCGCGCGCAGCAGCGCCCGGATGCCGGCGAGATCGGCAGCGCCGACCACCTGGTTCGCGATCAGGGTGCGGCGCGCCCCGGCGGCCACGCCGATCGCGAGCTGCGTGACGGTCGCGAAGGTCATGCCCCAGGCGCCGGCCGCGAGCTGGCGCCGGAAGAGCTGCGGCGACATCGTCGTCTTGCCGTGCGGCGCGAGGTCGATGCCCCATTGGCGCGCCTGCGTCTGCATCCACGCGAGGTTGTGCTCGAGTGCGTTGCGCTTGAGCAGCGCGAGCGGCAAAGGCAGGTCATCGGACAGCGCGTGCCAGCCGGCACGGCCGATCTCGCTGCGGCGCAGCGCCGCCCGATCGTGCGGGAAGCCCTTGAAGCCGGGGCCGATCAGCGGGTCGAGAAGGTCGTCTTGGGTCATGGTGCGGTGGTGACAGCCAGGTCCTTGCGGATGCAGGCCGAGAATCGGCCCGGGCTGTATTCGTCGAGCGGCGGGATGGTCTGCGCGCAGGCCCCGATCGCGTGCGGGCAGCGCGTGCGGAACACGCAACCGGAGGGTGGTGCCATCGGGCTCGGGATGTCGCCCTTCAGCGGCACGGCCGTGCTGACGACCAGCGGGTCGGGCTTGGGGCTGGCGGCGAGCAGGGCCTGCGTGTAGGGATGCAAGGGGCGCTCGAACAGCTCGGCGGTGGGCGCCACCTCCATCACGCGGCCGAGGTACAGCACGACGACGCGGTCGCAGAGGTACTCGACCACGTCGAGGTCGTGCGAGATGAACAGCATCGTCAGCGACAGTCGCTCGCGCAGGTCGGCGAGCAGGTTGATCACCTGCGACTGGATCGACACGTCGAGCGCCGACAAGGGCTCGTCGGCGACGATGAACTCGGGCTCGACCGCGAGCGCGCGTGCCACGCCGATGCGCTGGCGCTGCCCGCCCGAGAACTCGTGCGGGAAGCGGCTCGCGTGCTCGGGGCGCAGGCCGACGGTCTCCAGCAGTTCGGCGATGCGACGGGCGCGCGCGCCCGGCCCCTTGGCCAGCCCGTGCGTGGCGAGCGCCTCGCCAAGGATCGCGCCGATGCGCATCTTCGGGTTCAGGCTCGCGTACGGATCCTGGAAGATGATCTGCAGCTTGCTGCGCAGCTTGCGCATGCGCTCGTTCGACAGCGCGGCCATGTCTTCGCCGCGGTACAGCACCTGGCCCGCGGTGCGCTCGATCAGGCGCAGCACGGTGCGGCCGATCGTGCTCTTGCCCGAGCCCGACTCGCCGACCAGGCCGAGCGTCTCGCCGGCGCGGATCGCGAACGACACATCGTCGACGGCGCGCACCGGTGCGTCCTTGTGGCCGAAGTAGCGCTTCAGGTGGCGCACCTCGATCAGGGGCAGGTCGGCGGCAGAGGCTTGCATGGCGGTCTCGATCCCCGGGGGCAAAGGTCAGGCGGCCTGCGGCACGGCGCGTGCCGGCACGAGAACGCAGCGCGCCTGGCGCGCTTCGCCGGTGTCGATCAAGGGCGGCATCGCGGTCGTGCACTCGGCGATCGCCTTGTCGCAGCGCGGCGCGAAGGCGCAGCCCGGCGGCGGCGCGAGCGGGCTCGACACCTGGCCGCGGATCGCGAACAGGCGCTTCGGCCGCGCCTGCCCGGCGGCGTGCGCCTTGCCCGGCAGGCACGCGAGCAAGCCCTGCGTGTACGGGTGCTCGGGCGTCGCAAACAGCGGCCGCACCGGGGCGCGTTCAACCACGCGTCCCGCGTACAGCACGACGACATCGTCGGCGTGATGGGCGACGACGCCCAGGTTGTGCGTGATGAACAGGATGCTCATGCCGGTCTCGGCCTGGAGACGGCGCATCAGCACCAGGATCTGGGCCTGGATCGTCACGTCCAGCGCCGTGGTCGGCTCGTCGGCGATCAGTAGCGTCGGATCGCAGGCCATCGCGAGCGCGATCATCACGCGCTGGCGCATGCCGCCCGAGAGCTGGTGCGGGTACTCGCCGATGCGCTGGGCCGACGCCGGGATTTCGACCAGGTCGAGCATGCGCCTGGCGTGTGCGCGCGCGGCGGTGCGATCCAGCCCCTGGTGCAGGCGCACGCTCTCGGCAATCTGCTCGCCGATGTCGAGCACCGGATTCAGGCTCGTCATCGGCTCCTGAAAGATCATCGCGAGCTCGTTGCCGCGCAGGCGGCGGATCTCGCGGTCGCTCAGGGTCAGCAGATCGACCTCGCGGCCGACGCGGGTGACGAAGCGGGTCTGCCCCGAGACCTCGGCGCGCGCCGTCTTCGGCAGCAGGCGCATCAGCGTCAGGCTGGTCACCGACTTGCCCGAGCCTGATTCGCCCACCAGTGCCGTCGTCTTGCCGGGCTGGATCGCGAAGCTCACATCGGCCACCGAACGCACCAGGCCGTCTTCGGTCGGGAACGAGGTGCTGAGGTTGCGCACCACGAGACGTGGCGCGTCGGTGGCGGGTGTGACGCTGGAACTCACAAGGTCTTCTTCAGCTTGGGATCGAGCAGGTCGCGCACGCCGTCGCCGAGCAGCTGCAGTGACAGCGCCGTGAAGATGATCGCCAGCCCCGGGAACAGCACGACCCAGAAGGCCTGGTGCGCGTACTGCTGGCTGCCCGCGACCATCGTGCCCCAGGTCGGGATCTCCGGCGGCACGCCGACCCCGAGGAACGACAGGCCCGCCTCGGCGAGGATCGCGTAGGCGAAGATGAACGACACCTGCACCAGGATCGGCGACAGCAGGTTCGGCAGGATGTGGCGCCACAGGATGCGCGAGGTGCGCACGCCGAGCGCGCGCACCGCTTCGACGAACAGCAGCTCGCGCACCACCAGCGTCGACGCCCGCACCACGCGCGCGACGCGCGGCGTGTAGACCAGCACCAGCGCGAGCACGACGTTCAGCAGCGACGGGCCGAGGATCGCGACCAGCGCGATCGCCAGCAGGATGTCGGGGAACGACATCATCGCGTCGACGACGCGCATCAGCGGCGCGTCGAGGCGCCGGAAGAACCCGGCGACCAGGCCGAGCAGCGTGCCGGCGATCACCGAGCCCAGCGCCGTCAGCGCAGCGATCGCGAGCGAGTAGCGCGCGCCGTGCACGATGCGCGAATACAGGTCGCGGCCGAGCTCGTCGGTCCCCAGCAGGTGCGCGGCGCTCGGCCCCTTGAGGCGCTCGAGCACGGCCGTGTCGTTGGGGTCGGCCGACGCGAACCAGGGCGCACCGAGCGCGAGCACGGCGATCACGAGCAGCACGACGGCAGAGAGCATCACGATGCGGCGATGCATCAGCTGGCGGACGATCCGGGGCAGTTGCATCGCGGCCACCTACAGTTTCACGCGCGGGTCGACCGCGACATAGAGCAGGTCGATCGAGAAGTTGATCAGCACGTAGATCGCCGCGACGACCAGCAGCGCGCCCTGGATCACCGGGTAGTCGCGCCGCAGCACCGCGCTGACCACGAGATTGCCGACACCCGGCAGGCCGAACACCGTCTCGGTGACGACGGCGCCGCCGATCATCAGCGCGACCGTCAGGCCGAGCACGGTGACGATCGGGACCAGCGCATTGCGCAGCGCATGCTTGAGCACGACGCTGTGTTCGGGCAGGCCCTTGGAGCGCGCGGTGCGCACGTAGTCTTCGCCGAGCACGTCGAGCATCGAGGCGCGCGTGAAGCGGATGATCAGCGCCGAGTTGAGCACCCCGAGCACCGCGGCCGGCAGCATCAGCGCATGCAGGCGTTCGGCGAGCGGCGCGCCGGGTGCGCCGTAGCCCGAGACCGGGAACCACCCCAGCGACACCGCGAAGATCTGGATCAGCACGATGCCGAACCAGAAGCTCGGAATGCTCGCACCCAGCATCGCGACGCCGGTGAACAGCTGGTCGACCCAGCGACCGCGATACACCGCCGAGACGATGCCGCACGGGATGCCGATCGCGGCCGCGATCGCCACCGCCATCAAGGCCAGCAGCGTGGTCGGCTCCGCCCGCTCCCACAGCGCCTGCGTCACCGGGCGCTGCAGGAAGATCGACTGGCCCAGGTTGCCGTGCAGGACCTCGCCGACCCAATAGCCGAACTGCACCGGCAAGGGTTTGTCGAGGCCGTACTCCTTCTGCACGCGGGCGATGTCCTCGGGTGTCGCCTGATCGCCGAGCAGCACCGAGACCGGGTCGCCGGATGCGGCCCGCGTCAGCACGAACACGATCACGGCGACGATCGCGAGCACCGCCAGCATGCCGGCGAGGCGGGAAGCGAGGTAGCGATGCACGAATCGACTACTTGATCCGGGCGTTCCAGAAGAACGGCCAGGTTGCCGGCACGTAGCCATCGAGTGCCGGGCTCCGCGACGACAAGCCGTTGAACTTGCCGACGTTGATGTACGGCACTTCGTCGTAGACGAGCTGCTGCACCTTGCCCCACAGCGCAGCGCGCTTGGCCGGATCGGCCTCGTGATTGAACGCGGCGAGCGCGGCCTGTTTCGTGGGCGTGCCCCACCAGCCCGGCGCACCGTCGCCGAGCTGCGGCGGCGACAGCATCGGCTCGGGAAACTGGCCCGAGTGGGTGATGTAGATGTCCCAGAGCTTGGCGTCGTTGCGGCGCTGCACCAGCGTGGCCCAGTCGACCACGTTCAGGTCGACCTTGAAGCCGGCGCGCTTGAGCTGCTCGGCCATCAGCAGCGCCATGTTGTAGTGAAAGTCGTACTGGCGGCTCGTCAGCACGCGGATCGGCTCGCCCTTGTAGCCCGCCTTCTCGGCCGCGGCCTTGGCCTTTGCGGCATTGCGCTGGTTGTACTGCTCGACGCCGGCGGTCGAGTAGTACGGCGAGCCCTTGGGAAAGTGGTTGCCCTCGGCCGCGAAGAAGCGCGTGTCGCCGAAGCCGGCCGCGAGCATCTCGCCTTCGCCGATGGCGGTCTGCAGCGCCTGACGCAGCGGCAGGCTGGCCGCCACGCCTTCCTTCGTGTTCAGCACCAGGTACGGGAAGCCGAACGACGGCGTGAGGATCGGCACGGTCTTGCCACCCGACTTCTCGAGACGCGTCAGGGCCTCGACCGGCAGCAGATCGGCGAAGTCGTACTGGCCGGCGAGGGCGCCCTCGACCCGCGTGTTGGCGCTGGGCACCGGCACGAAGCGCAGTTCTTCGATCAGCGCTTCGCGCTTGCCGCCGTAGCCGCTGGCCGGCTCCTTGCGCGCGCTGTACTTGTCGAAACGGGTCAGCAGCACGTACTGGTCCGGCTTGCGCTCCTTGAAGCGGTACGGGCCGGTGCCGACGAAATCTTTCAGCGGCTGGGCGATCGACTCCTTCGCCATGATCGCGGCCATGCCGCTGGGCAGCGCGAGCTGCGCGAGCAGCGGTGCGTACGGACTCTTCAGCGTGATCTCGATACCGAGCGGGCCCGTGGCCTTGAGGCTGTCGAGCTCCTTCGCCAGCGCCTTGCCACGTGGCGACGTGTCCATCCAGCGCTGCAGGCTGGCGACCACGTCGTCGCTGTTGAGTTCGCGCCCGCTGTGCAGCAGCACGCCCTTGCGCAACGCGATGCTGTAGGTCTTGCCGTCGGCCGAGATCTTCGGCAGCGCCTCGGCCAGCATCGGCACGACGTTCCACTTCGCGTCGAAGGTGTAGAGCGGCTCGTAGACGTGCTGCATGATCGTGCCGACCAGGTCGGCGGTGGAGGCCATCGGGTCCAGCGTCTGCGGCTCGGCGACCATCGCGAGCGTCGCGTAGTGGCGCGCTGCCTGCGCCTGCGCGGTGCCGGCGGCGGCGAGCAGGCACACCGCCAACGCGAACGCGGCGGGGCGCATCAAGAACGCGCGACGGGGAAGCTTGGCGGCACAGGTCATCGGGATCCTCCGGGCTTGATGTGAAACGAAATTTCAATCATCGCAACTATTACCGAGTGAATTGTTGAATTGAATCAGGGTTTACGCTGATTCATCGCGTTGTGATTGAAATACACTTTCAATCTCGATGCTCGTCGAGCCATCGCGCACCCCGAACCCGACAGGAACTGCCATGTCCCTCGAATACCTCGGCACCCCGCCGATCGCCTCCGACCGCCAAGCCCGCCCCTTCTCGCCGGCGGTGCGCGCCGGCGACTTCATTTATGTCTCGGGCCAGGTGCCTGCGAATGCCGACGGCGAGATCGTTGCCGGCGGCATCGAGGCGCAGACGCGGCAGGTGATGGAGAACCTGAAGAACGTGCTCGCCCTCGCCGGTGCGACTTTCGATGACGTGTGCAAGAGCACCTGCTGGCTGCAGGATGCCCGCGACTTCGGCGCGTTCAACCGCGTCTACATGAGCTACTTCCAGAACGGCCGCCCGGCGCGCTCGACCACGGAGGCCCGGCTGATGGTCGATGCGAAGGTCGAGATCGATGTCGTCGCCTACAAGCCCAAGGCCTGAGCTGGCGGTCAGACCGCTGTCGACGTTCCGCTCACCGCGCTGCCCGATGCCATCGGCGGATGCGTCACGATGCTTTTCAGTTCGGGCCGTGGCGTGCGCAGCGGCTCGAGATCGGGCCGCGGCCGGCGCAGCGCCGGCGTCGCATTGAAAGCCTGCTCGAACGCTTGCGCTGAGGCGAGCAACGCGGCGTCGCCGCGCAGTCGGCCGATCAACTGCAGCCCGAACGGCATGCCGTGCTCGTCGCGCCCGCAGGGCAGCGACAGGGCCGGGTTCGTCGCGAGCGTCACGACATAGGTCAGGCCGAGCCAGTGGTAGTAGTTGCGCATGGCCTGGCCGTCGATGCGCCCGGCATACAGCTCGGTCCACGGAAACGGTGTGACGGGCGTGGTCGGCGCGACGATCACATCGAAGCGTTCGAAGGCGCGGGCGAAGCGTCTCGCGATGCGCGTCTGCTCGAGGTGCGCCCAGGCGCGGTCGGCCAGCGTGATCGCCGCCGCCATCTCGACATTCGCGCGCACATTGGGCCCCAGCGTCTCGGGCGCCGTGCGGTAGATGTCGGCGAACGCGGCGACGAAGCTCTCGGCACGCAGCGTGTCGAACGCGCGGTCGGCGTCGCCCAGCCCGAGGTCGACCGGTTCGCAGCAGGCGACCCACGGACGGATCGCCTCGACGCGCGCGCGGAACACGCGCCGGATCTCCGGATCGACGATGCACAGGCCGAAGTCCTCGGTCGTGCCCACGCGCAGCGTCGACAAGTCGACCGCGGCGAGTGGCCAGAACGACCCGCCGTGCTCGGCATACGACAGCGGATCGCGTGCGTCGAGGCCGACGCTGGCGGCGAGTTGCAGCGCCGTGTCGGCGACCGTGCGGCCCATCGGCCCGAGCACCGAGATCACCGACCAGCCGAGCGGCCGTGCGTCGTTGGCCACCAGACCGGGCGACGGCCGCATGCCGACGACACCGCACAGCGCGGCCGGGATGCGCAGCGAGCCGCCGGTGTCCGAGCCGGTCGCGATCGGCAGCATGTCGACCGCCAGCGCGGCCGCGGAGCCGCCCGACGAGCCGCCGGCGTTCAGCGCCGGATCGAACGGATTGCCGGTCGCGCCCCACACCGGGTTGCGCGTGTTGGCGCCGGCGCCCATGTCGGGCACGTTGGTCTTCGCGGTGACGATCGCGCCGGCCGCGCGCAGCCGTGCGACGAGCGCGTTGTCGTGCGCCGGCACGTTGCCGCGCAGGCCGGCGTTGCCGTAGGTGGTGAGCAGCCCGGCGGTGTCCTGCAGGTCCTTCACGCCGAGCGGCAGGCCGTGCAGCGGGCCGAGCGGCGCGCCGCGCATCACGTCGGATTCGGCCACGCGGGCGCTGTCGCGGGCGCGCTCGAAGTCGGTGGCGGCGATCGCATTGACGGCCGGGTTGAACGCTTCGATGCGCGCGATGCAGGCGTCCATCAGCTCGACCGGCGAGAGCTGCCGGCTGCCGATCAGCCGGCGCAGCTCGACCGCGGAACGCTCGGGCAAGGTGTCGTCATGTCGCATGGTGTTCACTCGAAGGGGATCTTGGCCTTGTGCACGTAGGCGCGCAACAGCGGCAGTTCCTTCGCGACGCGGGCATCGTAGAACGAGCCCGGCTCGTAGGACACGTCGACGCCGGCCTTCTCGAGATCGGCGCGCGTGGCGGGGTCGGCGAGCGTGTCGGCGAGCGCCTTCCCGAGCACCTTCTGCACCGCAGGCGGCAGACCGCGCGGCGCGACGATGGTGATCCAGGGCACCATCTCGAAGTCGGGGTAGCCGGCCTCGGCCACCGTCGGCACTTTCGGCAGCGACGGCGAGCGCTTCGCCGATGTGACGGCGATCGCCTTCACCTTGCCGGCCTGCAGCATCGGCAGCGCGGCGACGTTGGTGTCGAAGGTCAGCGGCACCTGGCCGCCGATCAGGTCGCTCATCGCCGGCGCGCTGCCCTTGTACGGCACGTGCAGCATGTCGACGCCGGCCACCAGCTTGAACATCTCGCCGGCCAGGTGCGAGGTGGTGCCGTTGCCGAACGAGCCGTAGGCCAGTTTGCCGGGCTGCGCCTTCGCCAGCGCGACCAGCTCCTTCACGCTGTTGGCCGGCAGCGACGGGTTCGCCAGCAGCACCAGCGGCGAGGTGCCGATCAGCCCGATCGATTCGAAGCTCTTCTGCGCGTCGTACGGCAGCTTGCTGCGCAGCGCCGGGTTGACGGTGAAGGTGGTGTTGGAGCTGATCAGCAGCGTGTACCCGTCCGGTGCCGCCTGCGCCACGGCGCCCGCGCCGATGACGGTGCCGGCGCCGGCCTTGTTGTCGACGATCACGGTCTGTGCGAGTCGCTGCCCCATGCCTTTCGCGACGACACGCGCCACCGTGTCGGTGGCGCCGCCCGGCGGGTAGGGCACGACCAGCGTGATCGCCTTCTCGGGGAAGCCGGCGGCCAGGGTCGAGGCGCAAGCGAATGCGACCGCGAACGGGAGGCCAAGGCGGGTGACGATTCTCAACATGGGAGGTCCTTTCGGGAAGGTCAGCGCAAGCGTTGCGGCGCCAGCGCGCGCGGGTCGACGCCGTGCCGTGCCAGCTCGGCGGGCAGCGGCCGGCCCGACAGCAGCGACGCGGCCAGCTCGGAGGCACCGGCCGCGCTCTGGATGCCGTAGCCGCCCTGGCCGGCGAGCCAGAAGAAGCCGGGGCACTGTGCGTCCCAGCCGATCACCATCTCGCCGTCGCGCACGAAGGAGCGCAAGCCGGCCCAGGTGCTGGCGGGACGGCGAATCGTGAGCGTGGTGACGGCCTCGATCTGGTGAATGCCGAGCGCGATGTCGAGCTCCTCGGGGACCACGTCCTGCGGTACCGTCGGGTCGGCATTCGCCGGCGAGCCGAGCAGCTGGCCGGCATCGGGCTTGAAGTAGTAGCTCTCGTCGACGCCGACCACCGCGGGCCAGCCCGAGACGTCCACGCCTTCGGGCGCCTTGAACGTGAACGCGCTGCGCCGGTGCGGGACCAGCCCGATCGGCGCCGCGCCGAACATCGCCGCCACCTCGTCGGCCCAGGCCCCGGCGGCATCGACGACCGTGTGCGCGTGCACGGCCTCGCCATCGGCCAGGCGCAGGGTCCACAGTGCGCCGCTGCGCTGTGCGGCGGCGACCCGAGCATTCGTGCGCAACTCGGCGCCGCAGGCGCGCATGCCGCGCAGGAAGCCCTGATGCAGCGCATGCACGTCGATGTCCTGCGCACCGTGCTCGAACAGGGCGCCGTGCACCACGTCGGGCCGCAGGCAGCCGACGCGGGCCAGCGCTGCCGCAGCGTCGAGCCGCTCGAGCTCGCAGCCGCTCGCCGCCAGCGCGCGCCGGGTCTCCTGCAGCAGCGCCTGCTGGCCGTGCGTGGCGAGGTAGAGAACGCCGCGCGGCGTGAGCAGCGGCCGGTCGCCGAAGCCGTCCGGTGCCTGCTCATAGAACGCTCGACTGGCCCGGGTGAGCGCCCGAACGGCGGGTGGCCCGTAGCTTTCCATGAACATCGCCGCCGAGCGGCCGGTCGCGTGGTAGCCGGGCTGGCTTTCGCGCTCCAGCAGCAGCACGCTGCGCTCGCCGGCGAGCCGGTAGGCGAGCGACGCGCCGGCGATGCCGGCGCCGACGATGGCGACCTCGAATTCTCTCATACGAGAATTCTCACATGCGAGAATCGTGCCGACAACCCCCTGAAGAGAAGCCATGCCGGTCCGTCCCTCGAGAAGCCCCGCACGCGCGCGCACGACGGCGGCGGCCTTGCCCGACCGCGAGCGCGTCGGCGAGCGCCTGCGCGCGATCCGCAAGGGGCACGGGTTGACGCTGCGAGCGCTGTCCACGCGCTCCGGCGTGGCGCTGTCGACCTTGTCGAAGATCGAGCTCGGGCAGATCTCGGTGAGCTACGAGAAGTTCGCCGCGGTGGCGCGCGCGCTCGACGTCGACATCGGCGCGCTGTTCGATCCGCGCGCCGGCGCGGCGCCCGTGAACGGTCACCCGACGGTCGTGGTGGTGCGCTCGACGCTGGCGGATGCACCCCGCTACGACGCCGAGAACTACGACTACCGCATGCTCGCCACCGGGTTCCCGGCCAAGCGCATGACGCCGCTGCACGGCATCATCGTCGCGCGCCAGCTGGCGCAGTTCCCCGACTACATCCGCCACCCGGGGCAGGAGTTCGTGATGGTGCTGTCGGGCCGCGTGCGCATCCACTTCGAGACCGGCGCGGCGATCGATCTCGCGCGCCAGGAGTCGGCCTATTTCGACAGCGGTGTCGGCCATGTGTACCTGTCCACCAGCAAGGCGGACGCGCACGTGGTGGTGGTGATGACGGACCGATAGCCGAGGCCGTCACCCGGAAGTCGCGCTGCGAGCCTCGCGAACCTGGTCCAGGCAGGCTCGAATTCCCTCGGCCAGAAGGTCGCCCACGAGCTTGGCGATCGGCCCGAGCGGCTTGCTGGCGTCGATCGCAATGCCGACCGTCTGCGGCTCGGCACCCTTGTCGCGCACCGGAACAAAGCGCAGCGTCCCGGCGATCAGCTCCGGGGCGGCATCGAGTTCGGACGTCACGGCGACATGGTGCCCGCTGCGCGCGAGCATCTTCACGAGCTGCAGCGAGTTGGTCTCGACCCGCGTGCGGCTTTCGTTGAACAGCCACGTGTAATGCGCTTCGAGGTAGCGCCGGATCAGCAGCGCCTTGCTTTGCAGCGCGATCGGGTAGGCGCTGATCTCCTGCAGGCTCACGCTGCGTGCGCCGGCGAGCGGATGCTCGGGCGCGACGACACAGCCCAGCGGCAGCTCGCCGCTCCACAAGGTGTGCAGTTCGCGCCGTGGCGACAGGTTGAAGACGGCGGCGACATCGGCCTTGCCCGCGAGCAGCGCGGCGACCGCATCGTCGCTGCTGCCGAGTTCGATCGACAGCGAGATCCGCGGATGCTCGCTCATCAGCCGTTCGACCAGGCGCGGCAGCACGCTGGTGCTGTGGCTGTCCATCGCGAACACACGCACGTGACCCTGGTGGATGCCTTGCATCTGGCGGATGTCGGATGCGACGCGGCGCTCGTCGTTGCGCCAGCGCCGGGCCAGCGTGACGATCAGGTCGCCCGGCGGCGTGAGCCGCATGCCGCGCGGCAGCCGCTCGAACAAGGCCACGCCGAGCTCGCGTTCGAGTGCGAGCACCTGTCGATTGACCGCCGATGCAGCGACATGGAGTTCTTTCGCGGCGCCCTGGATCGACCCGGAGCGGGCCACCTGATCGACATAGCGCAGCACGATCGGCAGCAGCGAAACGCGTCGCGCGGCGGCTGGGTCGGAGGCATGTTGCGTACTCATTTTGCGCATGCAGTATTGCGCAATCGATGATGGACGGCAATGTTGACCGCCTCTAGGATCGGTCCCGACCCAGCCGCTTCGAGGAGCACCGAATGTCACTGACGAACCTTCCGGGCCCGTTGCGCATCTGCGTGGCGGCGCTGTTCACGCTGAGCGCCGCCGCGGCACACGCCGCCTGGCCCGACAAGCCGATCCGCATCGTCGTGACCTTCGCGCCGGGCGGCGCGAGCGACATCGTCGCGCGCGAGATCTCCGGCCCGCTGTCGAAGGCGCTCGGCCAGCCGGTGATCGTCGACAACAAGCCCGGTGCCGGCGGCACCATCGGCGGCGCCGAGGTGGTGCGTTCCGCGCCGGACGGCTACACCCTGATGCTGTCGAACTCGACGCCGCTCTCGATCGGGCCGTACATGCTCGCGAAGCCGCCCTACGACCCGATCAGGCAGTTCACCCACATCTCGATGCTGGGCGTTGCGCCGGTGGCGGTCATGGCGAATCCGAAGGCCGGCATCGCGACGCTGAAGGATCTGCCGAAGGCGGTCGCCGCCGCGAACGGCAATCTCAGCTTCGGCAGCGGCGGCCCCGGGTCGATCGGGCAGATCGTCGGCGAGATGATCAAGCTCGACATGAAGCTCAACATGACGCACGTGCCGTACCGCGGCGGCGCGCCGATGACGACCGACCTGATCGGCGGAATGATCCCGCTCGGCATCGACGTGATCACCGCCTACGTTCCGATGATGAAGAGCGGCCAGATCAAGGGCATCGCGATCACGTCGCGCACGCGTTCGCCGCTGGCGCCCGATGTGCCGACCGTCGTCGAGCTCGGTTATCCGGATCTCGTGGCCGACAACTACTTCGGCGTGTCCGGCCCGGCCGGATTGCCGAAGGACGTGAGTGACAAGCTGGCCGCGGTGCTCGCCGAGATCGTCGCGACGCCGGCAATCGTCAAGCGCTTCGAGGAGCTCGGCATCACGCCGATGAAGATGAGCTCGGCGGACTTCGGCGGCTTCGTCGCCCGGCAGGTCAAGGACTGGGCGCCGGCGATCAAGGCTGCGGATCTCGCGAAGCCCTGATGGGTCGCATCGCATCGGCCGCGACGCGCACGCTCGAGTTCCTGAACGGCTGCAGCGAGGCCGAGTTCGTCGAGCGGCTCGGCGGGGTGTTCGAGCACGCGCCGTGGGTGGCGGCGGCGGTGGCGCGCGAGCGGCCGCATGCGAGCGTCGCCGCGATGCATGCAGCGATGCTGGCCGAGCTCGATGCGCTGCCCGAACCGGCGCTGCTCGCGCTGTTGAACCGGCATCCCGAACTGGCCGGCGCGCTGGCGCGCACCGGCGCGATGACGCGCGACTCGCAGGCCGAGCAAGCTTCGCTCGCGCTCGCCGAGATCGCCGACGAGAGCGCAGCCGTGTGGGACCGGTTGAACGCGGACTACCGGGCGCGCTTCGGCTTTCCGTTCATGCTGTGCATCCGCCGGCACTCGCGCGCCTCGGCGCTGCGCGAGTTCGAAAGGCGTCTTGCGAACGAGCGCAGCGTGGAGCTGCGCAACGCGCTGGCCGAGATCGCACGCATCTCGCGCTTGCGGCTCGCCGCGCGCATCGACGACCACGGCCTGCCGGGCATCGCAGGGCGGCTCAGCACCCACGTGCTCGACCTGAGTTGCGGCCGGCCGGCGCGTGGCATGCGCGTCGAGTTGCACGAAACCGGAACGGCCGGTCGGCGGCGCCTTCTCGACGCACTGACCGGCAGCGACGGCTCGACCGGCGCGGCGCTGCTCGACGGCGAGCCGCTGCGGATCGGCCGCTACGAGCTGTGCTTCCATGTCGGCGACTATTTCCGTGGCCGCGGTGTCGAGGCGGCGGACGAGCCGTTTCTCGACGTGGTCCCGATCGCGTTCGGCATCGCCGAGCCGGAGGGCGACTATCACATCCCGATCACCGTGACGCCGTGGGCGTATGCGACCTATCGGGGCAGCTGAGACGGCAACGGCCGGCGCGCTTGCGCGACGTCGATCCCCGCGCATTCGATCCCGTCACGCCGCTGTCTCTCCGACGTCCACCACGAGCTCGCGCGGGCGCGCATTGGCGAGCGCGGCGTCGATGGCGCGCAGCGGCACGCGCGCCGCGCCGCGACGGTAGGGGTTCGGCTCCTCGGTGAAGGCGAGCGGCTGGCCGCCGCAATGCAGCGCCGTGACGCCGCAACCCGCACCCCGCACGCGATAGACGATCTCGATCGCATGCGGCTGCAATACGATCTTCACGCGCATGCCGTCGAGCGCGGCCGGCAGCACCGGATCGATCAGCAAGGCCTCGGCCTCGAGGCGCAGGCCGAGCAGGTGGCGCACGACGAGGCCCGAGAGGATGCCGGCACCGCTCGAATACACACGCCAGCCACCATCGAGGTTGATCGTGCCCTGCCGCACGCGCTCGTACTCGGCACTGGCCTGGTAGCGATCGGCAAACGCGGCATCCGAGCTCGAGTAGTAGCAGTTCGATGGCCGCAGGGTCGCCATCGGCACGATCTCCCGCAAGCCGATCGGATTGGCCTGGCACAGTGCGTGGAAGAAGCGCTCGGCTTCGCCGACGTGCGCCAGCGCCTGCGCGTAGCGCAGGTGGGCGTGCGTGTACATGAGCCCGATCTCGCGGCCGAAGAAGCTGGCGCTCTCGGCCCGCTGAAAGTACCTTTGCGGCCCGCCGTGGTACGGCAGTGGCCGGTCGAACAGGCGCGCACCATCGGGGCCGGTCAGGTGCGCGTCGATGAGGTGCAGGTGATGCCGCATCTGCTGCGCGTCGAACAGGCCTTCGAGGATCGCGTGGATCATCGCCAGCAGGCTGTAGCGCACGCCGGTCGTCTCGTCGCGCGGGTGCAGCAGATAGCGCAGCGGCGCATCGGCGTCCGCTGCGCGGGTCTCACGGTTCGCGCCGAACAGCGCGTAGCCGGCGAGCACATCGTCGACCAGCAACAGGCGCACGAAGTCGCGGCGGACCGCGGTCGCCTGGCGTTCGAGCCGCGCCGCCGCCGGCTTGCGGCCGATTTGCCGCAGCGCGCGGGCCAGCGTCGTCAGGGTCTGGTGGTGCAGCGTCACGGTCCAGGCGCTGCACATGTTGTCGCGCATCGACGGGTCGGCCGGCTGCAGCGCGTCGTTCCAGTCGCCGTGGCCGTAGGCGACCAGCGCCGTGCCGGCGATCGTGCGCTTGCGAATCACCGCGAGGGCACGCAAGACGTGCTGCCAGACGCTCGGGCCCGATGCTGCGTGCGACCTGCGTCGCGAAAAGAACGGCACGCGCTCGTCGAGGATCGAGGCATCGCCGCTCGCGATCAGGTACTGCGCCAGCGCGAGCAGCGGCCAGAAGACGATGTCGCCGTGCGAATCGCCGGCGCGGATGGCGGCGTCGCGCGCGAAGAACATGAACCACTGCGGCCAGTCGCCGTCGGTCGCCTGTGCTTTCATCACGCGCAGCAGCAGCTCGCGCATCGGCGCGGTCTGGCCATGCGCCAGCAGCAGCTCGACCGGGCCCTGGCAGACGTCGCGCGTGCCCCAGCCGCCGCCGGAGAACTGCTCCAGGCCACGCGGCGCGAGGTAGTGCACGAGTGCGTTCTGACGCAGCCATGGCAGCAGCTCCGCCAGGGCGGCGATGCGGGCTGCGAGCGGGCTGCCGGCGGGCGCACTGACGTGCAGTGCGGCGGCCAGACGTTCCGGGGCGGCTGCGATCGCGTCGGCCGCGGGCACGTCGGGCCCGTCGATGACGAATCGGCCGAGCAGCGCGAAGCGCGCAGACCGTGCCGGCGCGGTGGTCAGCGTCAGATACGGAAGTTCGCGCGTCACGCCGTCGCTGAACAGGGTTTCGTCGCCACCGACCTGCTCGATGGCTGTCGCCCCCGACGGCTCGATGCGCCAGTGGCCCTGCGGAAAGCGCCGCCCCAGTTCGCTTTGCGGCGCGGGGGCCAGCAGCACCGCCGCGCCGTCGCGCCGGCTGTGCACCCGTCCGGGCGTGCGGCCGTCGTCGCCGTTCAGTGCAACATGCAGGCAGACGAGACAGCGCATCGCAGGCCCTTCGATGACCTCGACATCCAGGCCGAACGCATGCGGCGCGCTGCGCGCCGTGCTGCGCACTTCGATGCAGCCGCCCGCATGGCGATAGATCCACCGGCACGCGTCGGGAGCCATCTCGAAGGCCGAGGGCTGGTCGAGCAGATGCCAGCGGCCGTTCAGCTCGACGAAGACGCGCAGGCCCTGGGCACGGAACAGCCCGAGGTAGCTGCGCAGGGTCGACAGGCAGCGGTTGATGCTGACGTGGCCCTGCGTCAGCATCGAATGGAACACGCCGCCCATCCACGCGGTCGACGTGAGCGCGCTCTCGTCGGGCACGGGCAGCGTGCCGGTGCGCAGCACCTGGCCGTGCGGGCGCAACACCGCCAGCTCCTTGGCGCGCAATGCGACGTGGCGGTTCTCGCCGTGGAAGAAGCTGAGCACGCGCCCGTCCGCGGCGCGCTCGACATGGCGCCGCTCGGTGGCGAACAGCGCATCGAGCGCGCACTCGTCCCGACCCGGGTCGAGGTCGAGCGCGGGCAGCGATGGGGCCGTCGCAAAGAGGTTCGATGCAGGCGCCACCGTGGGCCGATCGGCCGGCCACGCCGGCGGCTGGGCCTCGGGCAAGGCGAGCGTCTGGTCGACGAAGGACAGATCCCGGGTCGACGTCGCCTCCGGATGATCGGCCTGCAGGCGGCCGAACCAGCCCAGATCAATCGACTCGCCCGGCGCCAGCCCGCAGATCGCATCCTGCAGCGCCGCCATTGCGTGCTCGTGCTGGAGCCGTGCCGCAGGCAGGCCATGCACCAGCCCGGGTGCGGGCAGGCCCGCGCGGCCTGCCAGCCCATGCACTTGCAGCGCGTCGGTCGCATAGGCCACGCAACGGTTCAGCGATCCGATGACGCACCACGGATGGCGCGTGCCCACCGCCTGGTTCTGCCGCGCTGCGAGCACGGTGCCGCGTTCGGGATGCGCGAGCGGCGTGTGGTCGACGTACTGGCTGACGTAGTACTCGTTCAACCGCACGGCCGCATAGGGCGCAAGCGCGAGATCCTGCAGCATCAGCACGTCGAAGCGGACCGCCTCGGCCCCGGCGTTCTCGACGCGCAGATGCCAGAACCACGCCGGCGCGGCCGCCGCGAGCCGCAGCGCGACGCGATAGCGCAGCCCTTGCCACTCGCCGGCACCTTCGAGCCGGCCCGCGCCGGGATCGATGCGCCAGCACGTCGGGCTGCGCGGCCCGAGCAGCGGCGTGCTCGCGACGGCCGCGTTCGCCGCGTGATGGCGACGCAGCACCAGGTTGGCCGGCCCCGCTTCGAGCGCGCTGCCGGCGAACAGATTCACGACGATGTCGCCGAACGCCACACAGCCCAGGGTGCCGTTTTCATGGCACTCGACGCGCAGTCCCGAAGGGCTCGACCAGTTCGCGGGGGATTTGGCAGCGATCATGGACAGCACTCTAGTCCCCCGAGCGTGCACGAGCGCCTCCCGTCGGCGAGCGGATGCGTGTCGAGCCCGGGTTTTCCAGATGATTCGGCTCGATCGGGGTCGATACGATTCAGCCGAGTCGCACGACCGGTGTCTCAGGGGACTGCCGCCGCCCATGTCCTACCTCGCCCCTCGCTATGACCCATGGGTGGTGGCGGCGTCCGTTCTGGTCGCAAGCTTGGCCTCCTACGTCGCGCTCGATCTTGCCAAGCGAGTGCGCACGGCAGACCGAAGCGTGGCGCTGAGCTGGTGGGTCGCAGGCTCGATCGCGATGGGCACCGGCATCTGGGCCATGCACTTCGTCGGCATGCTCTCGTTCTCGCTCCCGATCGCGCTGGGATACACGAGGCTGCTCACCTTCGCGTCCTGGGTGGCGGCCGTGGCCGTGTCGATGGTCGCGTTGTGGGTGGCGAGCCGCGGCTCGCTCACCGTGCCGCGCCTCGCCGGCGGATCGCTCGCGATGGGCGTCGGCATCTGCAGCATGCACTACACCGGCATGGCGGCGATGGACATGGAGCCAGGCATCGTGTGGGACGCGGGGCTGGTCGCTGCCTCGGCCGGTATCGCCGTGGGTGCATCGGCGGCGGCATTGCTGATCTTTTACTGGCTGCGAGAAGTCGGCAAATGGCGCGGCCTCGTCTACCAGGCCGTGGCCGCGTCGGTGATGGGGTTGGCCATCAGCGGCATGCACTACACCGGCATGGCCGCCGCGAACTTTCCCGAGGGTTCCGTGTGCCTGAGCGCCGACGCGCTGTCCGGCTCGACGCTGGGCACGTTGGTCGTGCTGGCCACGGTGACCATGCTGTCACTGACCTTGTTCACCTCTATCGTCCACGCGCGCATGCAAGCCAGTTCCGCCCGCCTGGAGCGCAGCGAGGAGCGGACTCGCAGCATCCTGGCCCACGCATCCGACGCCTTCATCGGCATCGAACATCGGGGCGTCATTACCGAGTGGAATCGCCAGGCGGAGGCCACGTTCGGATGGAAGCGCGAGCATGTTCTCGGCCGCTCCCTGGCCGACTTCATCGTTCCGCCGGGCATGCGCGACCGATTCGGCGAGGCGCTCCGGGAGTTCGTCCGCAACGGCACCGGCCCAGGCGTCAACGACCGAGCCGAAGTGATGGCGCTGCATCGAGATGGGTACGAGATCCCGATCGAGCTGTCGATCGGCGCGCTCCGAACGCCCGAGGGGTTCACAGCCCACGCCTTTCTGCATGACATCTCGGCGCGAAAAGAGGCCGCGGCCAAACAGGCTGCCAGCAGCAGGCGCCTGCGTGACATCACCGACAACCTGCCGCTGCTGATCTCATACCTCGACAAGGATCTGCTGCTGCGGTTCTGCAACGGAATCTGGAGGGAGTGGCTGGGCATCGACCCTTCGGCAGTGGTCGGCCGACCACTCGCCGAGGTCATCGGGCCCGCTCAGTACGAGCAGCGTCGCGAACAACTGCAGCGTGCCCTGGCGGGGGAACGTGTCAGCTTTGAAGCGGAATCTCTTGCACTGGGCGTGGATCGATTCCTCCGTACCGTGTACATCCCGGACGTGCAGGCCGATGGCGTCGTCGCCGGCATCTACGCCTTGAGCACCGACGTGACCGAGTCGAAACGGGTGGAGCTGCAACTCGA
Source organism: Rhizobacter sp. P5_A1 (assembly GCF_056400745.1). Taxonomy (NCBI): domain Bacteria; kingdom Pseudomonadati; phylum Pseudomonadota; class Betaproteobacteria; order Burkholderiales; family Sphaerotilaceae; genus Rhizobacter; species Rhizobacter sp. P5_A1. Next base: position 217,562 of record NZ_JBFUKR010000004.1, on the reverse strand, counting down.
TCAATTGGCCCACGTCGATTCGCTGACCGGCTTGCCAAACCGCCGCCGCTTCGAGGAAAAGTTCTTGCAAGCGCTTGCGCGCAGCCAACGACAGGATCAGTTCGTTGCCTTGATGATGCTGGATGTCGACCACTTCAAGCACATCAACGACCAACACGGCCACGCAACTGGAGATGCCGTACTCAAGGAATTCGCCCACCGTCTGCAGCGTTGCGTGCGGATCACCGACACCGTGGCACGGCTGGCCGGAGATGAATTCGTCATCATCCTGGAAGGCCTGAAATCCGCGAAGGACGCGGAGATCGTGGCGCGCAAGATCGGGCTCGAGCTGAAGCCGCCATTCGTGTTCGAGGATCTGGCGCTGCCGCCGATCACGGCGAGCATCGGCGTGGTGGTCTTCGTCGGCGACAGTGCATCTCCGGCCGAGGTGGTCGCAAGGGCAGACAAGGCGCTGTACCAAGCCAAGCGAGTGGGTCGCGACAACTTCGTGGTGACTCAATGGTGAGCGCCACGCCAACGATCGGTCGACCTTCGCGTCGCATGAGGCATGCGTCCGTCCACGCGAGCCGGCGAGGCATTGGGCGCTTTCATGATCCTGTCACACAGGGCTCGCAGTCTGCTGACTCCGAGCGAGGAGTTCCCGATGGATGCACTGCCCACCCCGACGAAGACGCCGATGGGGCTTCAATGGCTGGAAGCGCGTGACGGCAACGACGATCGCATCAAGCGCGCGCTCCTTTCGAGCATCGATGGGCACCGGAACGTGATCGAGCTGGAGAGCTTCGCGCGTGCGATGGGCCTCGAAGCGGATGCGCTGGAGCGGCTTCGCGGCGAAGGGCTGATCGACCTGTCGCATTGACCCACGCGCACTGCCCGACGGCATGCGACGACACGACGTCTGCACGCTCGCGTTCTTCAGGGCCACCGAAGGCGTGTGAGCAACCACCGGTCGATCTGCTCGGCGGCCCACGCCGCGTCGTCCAGCGTCAGGTCGTGTCCCGCGCTCGGGTGAATCGCGATGTCGGCGCGCCAGCGTCGCGCCAGTTCCTGCGAGCAGCGCGAGTCCACCAACCGGTCATGGCGGCTGGTCAACACCAGAAGCGGGACCGAGGGCGGCGCAAGGTCTGCGCGGTAGCGCGCCGCGGCCACCAGCTGGCGCAGCGCATTCGCCGCCGAGACCGGTCGCGCCTGGCGCAGACGAACCCAGTGGTCGAGCACGCTGGCGGCGGCGGCCGGGTTGCGGCTGGTCAGCCGCGCGATCGTCCGTTCACGACTCCTCGCGAACCGGGGCAGCAGCGCGAGCGCGAGCAGTGCGGCGTAGTTGGCGGGCCGCAGGCGCCGATACCACGGGCTGAAGGGGCGCAGGCTGGTGTTGATGAGCACGCACCCGTCGATCTCCCGGGGCGCGCGTGCGGCCCAGTCGACCGCGACCATCGCGCCCATCGACATCGCCAGCAGTCGGTACGGCGGCTCGAGCCCTTGCGAGCGCAGTTGAGCGCGACACCATGGCGTGATGGCCTCGATGCGGGTCGGGCTGGGCAGGTCGTTGAACGAGCCGTTTCCGGGCAGATCGAGTGCCACGATGCGCGCCTCGGGGTGCCGGTGTTGCAGCCGGCTCGCAAACGCGCCCCAATGGCCGCCCTCGCGCGTCAGGCCGCGCATCAGGACCCAGGTCGTCATGGCCCGCGCGCGCCGTACCAACGGGCCAGCGCGAGCGCGCGATGCTGTTCGCGTCCTGCGCCGCCGGGAAGCCAGCGCGCGTGGCTGCAGGCCGCGCGCGCGATGAAATCGAGCCAGCCGATGTGCCGGCGCAGGACGCGTTGCTGACGGTGTTCGATCATCGGGTTGAAGAGCCCGTGCCGCGAGAACAGCTGGCGCGGATTCTTCCTGACCCATAGCCACGAGCCCATCTCCAGCGTCAATGGCAGGAAGACATGACCCGGCGGCGCGCCAAGATAGAGGTGATCCCACAGGTCGCCATGGGCAAGGTACTGGCGACTTTGCGGTTCGACCACGTAGCGGTGATGCAGCAGCGTCTCGTCCATCGTCTCGCACAGGGCATGAATTTCCGGCAGGTGCTCGATCGGGCGGGCGGTGTGCGCGAACGGAAACCAGACGCGATCGTGCAGACCGAAGCCCGAGTGGCAGTCGACCGCGACGCTGAACGGCCGGCGCAGCAGTTCATCCCGAACCACACGGCACACGGCGTCGCTCTCGATCTCCATCGCCGCGCCCAGCGCGCCTCGGTACCAGGGCAGCGACGCGCTGATGCGCTGGCCGCCGATCAGGTACGGCACGCGATCGCCGGCATCGATCGGCGCGTTGCGCATCAGGTCGACGCCGTTCGGATTGGCGCGCGTCCCGCGGACGAGCCCACCGGGGTTGACCAGCGGCACGAAGATCAGGCGCATCGTCTCGAGTTGACGGTGCAGCGTTTCGTCCCATCTCAGGCGCATCACGAGGCTGCGCAGGTACGCGATGGCCACCTCGGCGCCGATGCGCTCGAGCCCGTGAACGCCACCGAAGATGCCGACGACGGGCGCATCTGCGCGTTCGCTCCCCAACGCGAACGCTTCCACCGGAAGGCGTCGCTCGCCCAGCGCCACCTCGCACAGCAAGCGCCGTTCCAGTCGCGGGCCGGCGAGTCGGGCCAGTGCGTCCAGCTCGAGAAGTTCGGGCGGGTCGATGGTGGTCACACGCAGCGGTGCGAGAGGTCGGAAGCGGGCAGGGTCGAAGCCCGACACGAAAGTGTCACGGTGCCGCGCTACCGTTGTCCGGACGCGTTGCGCCACACCGAGGGATCCCGCCATGAATCAGCCCCGCCGACGCAGAACCGTGCCCAGCCTGGCCGCCCTGGCGGGCGCGCTGCTGTGGGGTGTGGTCGAGCTTGTCGCGCTGGCGCGCTCGCGCTGGTCGGCGCGCGTGCGTGATCAACGCGGCCTGCCATCGGGTGCCCATCGCGGCTGAATTCAGGCGCTCGGCGATCGGCAAGGTCGGCAGGGACAGGTCACACATCGGTTCTCTTCGCAGCTTGGCCCGCGCGATGTTCGTGCCTCGCCGTGACAGGCACATGAGGACAGCGTGACGCTGCGATGACGCGCCAGTCGGTCGGCGCGCGGCGTGCCGCCGCGGGGCCGCTCATGTCATTCGTTAGGCCTGCACCCGTTCGGCATCGTCCTATCATGCGACCGGAACCGCGCGGCGGGGTCGACTCCGTCAGCTCCTGCGCGGTTCTTCAACCACCAGAGGGGACTTCATCATGCTCAATCGTCTGGCTTTCGCGACCACGGTCGCCATGCTCGGGTTGTCTGGCTGCGCATCGACGCCCCAAGGGTCCGGTCAAGCCATGCAACGCACGGAAGTCTGTCAGGCCACCAACGAGCAGGAAGTCGCAGCGCTGTTCGATCGCTGGAACGATTCACTTCAGTCGGGCGACCCGCACAAGGTCGTTGCCAACTACGCTGTGCGGTCGGTACTGCTTGCAACGGTGTCGAACAAGCCCAGGCTGACCCCCGAAGAAAAAGAGGATTACTTCCATCACTTTCTCGAGAACAAGCCGTATGGCCGGGTCGATTCCCGAAGTATCGAGATCGGTTGCACGACAGCGGTGGACGCGGGCCTGTACACGTTCACCTTCGCGAAGACCGGTGCCAAGGTGAAGGCTCGTTATACGTACACCTACAAGTGGGACGGGAAGCAGTGGCTGATCACGAGCCATCACTCCTCTGCCATGCCGGAGAAGGAATAGCGGCCAGCGGCCCTAATCGGTCGATTCGGACTCCACGCGCAGCGACTGCGCCGAGCTCAGCGTTGCGGCGGCGCCTCCGGCGGCTGCGCGCGATACCCAGGCTGCGAGGTCGCTCGTCAGGACGCGCACGCGATCGGCCAGATGCAGCGACATGTTCTTCAGGAGCTTGGCGGCAAGCGCCGGGTGCTCGCTCATCAGGCGGTCGAACGCTTCGACCGGAAGCTGCAACGCGGTGACGTCCGACTCGGCCACCGCCTCGGCAGAGCGCGTGCCGTGAGCGAGCATCGCCATCTCGCCGATGATCACCCCGGGTGCGAAGGACGCCAGTCGGCGCGTGCCGCCCGGAATTCGAAGACCGATGTCGCCTTCGAGGCTGATGTACAGCCCGTTGCCCGGGTCGCCGATCGTGAACAGGATCGCCCCGCGGCCGAAGTGCAGTGTGCGCAACTGGGCCGACAGCAGCGCGAGTTCATCGCTGTCCAGGCCGCGGCCGATCATCGTCTCTGCCAGGGTCAGCGTCCGAGTCGAATGGCCTTGCCGCGCCAGTCGATCGAGCAGGCGGTCCTCGGCGTGTTCGAGGGCCAGATCGGTGTTGTCGACGAAGCGCAGCGCCGAGCGCTCGGAGGGCGTGCCCATGGCTTCGATGACGCGCCGACGCGCATCGTCCGCGCCCCACTCGGCAAAGACCAACTGCCTGCCCGCGCGCGCCCAGTACTGCGCGGTCTCGAACAGGATGCGCGCGGCCGTCACGTCGATTTCCATGACCTGATGCAAGTCGAGGATCGCTGTGTCGACCGACGCTTCGAGCGCTTCCAGCCGTGCGCGCAAACCGTCGGCGGTGCCGAAGAACAGCGAACCCTCGAGTTCGAGCACCGCAATGCGGCGCCCCTCGCGTTTGAGTGCCTCGGCCACGTTCGAAGGGCGTGTCTTCAGCGAGCGGCGCGTTTCGCCGGACCATTCGCGCCGCACGACATCGCGCATGTTCGCGCGCACGAAGAGCAGGATCGCGAAGGTGGCCCCGATCAGCACGGCGGGCCCGAGCCCGAACGCGACGGCACTGAGCGAGACGACGAGTTCCACCGCCCAGTTGGCGCCGAGCACACGCCGTCGCCCGGCGTCGTCAGCGCTGCTGCGCGACACCCGTCGCCTGCCAAGCCGCCACAGCTCGAGCGGGGCGCGCCAGAACGCGGGGGCGACCATCTGGACGCCTTGCAGCAGCAGCACGCCACCCAATGCGCTGCTCGGCAACAGCCCGAGCAGCTGTGGCGCGAACAGCAGCAGGAGCAGCAGCTCGAGTCCGTAGACGAGCACGGCATGGCGCGACCCACTCTTCGGGGTCAGCAGCGCCAGCGAGCGCGGAATCGACGGCGACGCCGCCTGCCCGCCAACGAGCCCTGAAGCGATCGTCGCGATGCCCTGCGCGACAAGCTCGCGATTCGCGTCGCGGCCTTGTCGCAGCCGGCCGTCGACGATCGACGCCGCGAGCAGCGTATCCAGGCTGCACAGCACCGCGACAGTCAACGCGTAGGTTCCAACCAATGCCAGCACCGAGCGGTTCAGGAAGTCGGCCCTGTCCGGCAGCGCCGAGACGAACGGCGGCAGCCAGTTCTCGGGGAGCATCGGCACGCCGATCAATGTGCCGAGACTGCCGCTGGGCAGCACGCGGGAGAGCAGCGCGTGCAGCAGGGCGGCGGCGGCAAGGCCGACCAGAACCGGTGGAGGGCCGCCGCGCCAACGCGTCGTCGCCCAGGTGACCGACAGTGCGAACACCCCGACCAGCGCCGCGCCGAACTTCGGCAATTCGGCCTCCGGGCCCCAGCCGCTGCCGAAGTTGTGACCCGCGATCAACGGCACGGCATTGATGATCAGCAGCAGCCCGACGCCGCTCGTCACCCCGACCCGCACCGGGTGCGGCGTGAACTTGACCAGCGTGCCGAGCTTCAACAGGCCGAATGCGACCTGAAGCGCGCCGGCGCAGGCGACACCGATGGCAAGCAGGAAGAGGATGGGCCCGATCGCCGGCGCACCATGCGAGGCGAGCCTGGCGGAGAGTGCCGCCACGAACGCGGCGGTGAGCAGCGAGAGTGAGGCCCGCTGCCCGGACACCAGACGCCCCGCGCCGCCGACCGACGCGACGATGTTGGCGACCACGGTGCCGAGCAATGCCAAGGCCATGCCGGTGGGGCCGAAGGCCAGGCCCAGCGGCGCCAGTGCGATCAACCCATGGGCCGCGTTCTCGGGGGCGTGCGCCAGGGCCGTCGACATCGAGGCCACAGCGGTCGAAAAACGGTATCGCCAGCGACTGACAGGCATGAGGCGGGCAGATCGTCCGCGGCTCGGGACGCTCGTTGGTGGATTGGCACCCGATCACGCAACCGGGTGCGCTCGATCATAGACGGCCCGCGCGCGATGGCGCAGCGCACGCCGCCCGCAAGCGGCATCGACGATGTCACGGGTCTCACCCGATCACTGCGGGGCCGGCACCGCGATGCGATTCGCCGGCACGATCTGCGCCTGGAACGAGAAGACCTCGCGGCTGCGGGAGTCGACGCTGACCTTCAGCCAGTTCACGTCGTTGGTGCCATTGGCCTGGTTGTCGCCGAAGGTCTCGACGCGCGTGAAGTTCTCCAGCCGGCGACCCTGCGCATCGAGCAGCGGCTTGTCCAGGCGGTGATAGTGCGAGTCGCCATGCACGTACGCGACCGGCCTGCGGAACGCGATGACCTCGTCGCGCAGTGCGACGAGGTAGTCCTGGAACCCGTCGGGCTGGCCATCGGTCTGTGCCAGCGTCCTGGCGTCGCGCAGCGGTGCGCGCGTCGCGTCGGTTGCATCCCATCCGGGGTTGGCTTGAGACACGATCATCACCGCGGCCGAGCGCCGCGCCGCCGCGAACCTGAACGACTCGCGCAGCCACGCGATGTTGGCCTGGTTGCGCGCCGCCCATTCGGTCGGATCGGGTGCCGTGTCGCAGAGGTTGTTGCACGACCCCTGGACATTCAGCGTCACGTAGGTCACGCCGCCATAGGTCCAGCGGCGATTCTCGACGCACGGCGTGGCGCCGTTGACGCCGACGCACAGTGCGGCCGACTGGACCTCCTGGCGCAGCTGCCGTTGTCCGAGCGAGAACGGCGTACCGAAGAACACCTTGCGCTCATGGTCGAGGCGTTCGCGCGACGAATAGCCACCGTTCGACGGGCGGTCGCAGTCGGTCCAGTCGTTGTCGCCGGGGGTCAGCATCGCCGGCGCTTTCAAGGCGTTGAAGAAGCCGAGCGCCTGCACATACATCGCATCGCTGCAGGTGGTGGGCGTGACCGATCCCGGCGTACCCGACCCGGCCTTCAGGTCGCCATCGTGGATCGTGAAGGCGAGAGTCTGGCGGTTCATGTCCGCGATCAGGTTCGGAACGCCGACCAGCGCCTGGATGTCGGAGTAGGGCAGGTCGCCCCACAGCCCGATCTCGTACACGTCGTGCCTGCCGCCGCGTTCGTCGGCGTCGTCGTCGGCGATCGCGCCGAACGATGCGAGCGCCGCGACGGCGAACAGGGCCAGAGATCGCAGTGCGTGCCTTCTGAGGTTCATCGAAGATCCTTTCGTCACAAGATGCGCGAACGATGGCGGCGCGGCGTGACAGCGTTGTGACCCGCGCCGGATCTAGTGTGCTGTCCCGCAGATATCTGACATATGGACGGGCCGCAACGGGGATGAGCCGTAGGCGCACGGCCAGGGAGATACCGGTCGGTATCCTGGCCGGGCAACGCCCGGATCGCCCCGTTTCGGCCCGCCCCGCAGGGGTTCGATCAGATGGCGCCCTCGCACGCCCGCCAGCGCGGGCTCATACCACTCGGTATGGGCCCGCGCTGGCGGCCGCGCGATCATCACCATCTGATCGAATCCATATGTCAGATATCTGCGGGACAGCACACTAGCCGCGCGTCGCCTGCGTCGGCCTCGATGGCGCGATGTCACGAAGGTGCCACAGGGCGTGGCTAGGCTCGCTCGCTCGCACATTTGCCGGCAGGAGCACCACGTGACGCAGACCGATCAGCAGATGATCCGCAGAATCCACGCCGACATTGCCGACAGCTTCGACGAGGAACTCGAACTCGAGCTCGACGATCGCCATGCGGATCTCGACGCCGGCGGCCTGCCCCAGGATCGAGACCAGGAGGACAAGGACGCACGCCGGCGCTACTTTCGGGAACTGTTCCGTCTGCAGGGGGAACTGGTCAAGTTGCAGGACTGGGTCGTCGCATCGCGCCACAAGGTCGTGATCCTGTTCGAAGGGCGTGACGCCGCCGGCAAGGGCGGCGTGATCAAGCGCATCACGCAGCGGCTCAATCCCCGCGTGTGCCGCGTGGCGGCGCTGCCCGCACCCAACGACCGGGAGCGCACGCAGTGGTACTTCCAGCGCTATGTCGCGCATTTGCCCGCGGCCGGCGAGATGGTCCTGTTCGACCGCAGCTGGTACAACCGCGCAGGCGTCGAGCGCGTGATGGGTTTCTGCGACGACGACCAGTATGAGGAGTTCTTTCGAACCGTGCCCGAGTTCGAGAAGATGCTCGCACGCTCGGGCATCCAGGTCATCAAGTACTGGTTCTCGATCAGCGACGAAGAGCAGCACCTGCGGTTCCTGGGCCGCATCCACGACCCGCTGAAGCAGTGGAAGCTCAGCCCGATGGACCTCGAATCGCGGCGGCGCTGGGAGGACTACACCAAGGCCAAGGAAGTCATGCTGGAACGCACGCACATCGCCGAGGCGCCGTGGTGGGTGGTGCAGGCCGACGACAAGAAGAGGGCGCGACTCAACTGCATCGCCCACCTGCTGGGCCAGATGCCTTACGAGGCCACCGAGCATGAGCCGATCGTGCTGCCGGAGCGTGTCCGCCACGAAGACTACATCCGGCATCCCGTCCCGCAGGACATCGTCGTGCCGGAGTTGTACTGACCGCGAGCGCCGCACGACCGCGCGGCCTGGACCGGCGCGCAATTCACCGATTGCATCGCCACGAAGGGAAACCGCGGATCTCCCATTGCAATTTCGTATCGGCAGCTGCCGATCGCGTACGTGTCCCACCGGGCCTGAGACCTATCGTTGCGTTGTCGTCGCGATGACGCTGACGCCGAGTCAAAAACACTCCCGAGGAGACATCGAATGAACCTGAAGTTCAAGCTGGCCGTGAGCCTGTCACTGGCCGTGGCCGCGGGTGCCTGCGCCGCGACCGACCTGGTCATTGCAACCGTGAACAACGGGCACATGATCGAGATGCAGAAGCTCACGCCGCACTTCGAGAAGGCCTATCCCGACATCCGGCTGAAGTGGGTCACGCTCGAAGAAGCCGTGCTGCGCCAGCGCGTCACGACCGACATCGCCACCAAAGGCGGGCAGTTCGACGTGATGACCATCGGCATGTACGAAACCCCGATCTGGGGCAAGAAGGGCTGGCTCAACGAGATCAAGCCCGACGCGGCCTATGACGTCGACGACCTGCTGCCCGCGATGCGCAACGGCCTGTCGGTCGACGGCAAGCTCTATGCCGCGCCGTTCTATGGCGAAAGCTCGATGCTGATGTACCGCAAGGACCTGACCGACAAGGCCGGCGTCACGTTCGCCGAGCGCCCGACCTGGGATCAGGTGCGCGATGCCGCCGGCAAGATCCACGACCCGAAGAACGGCGTGTACGGCATCTGCCTGCGTGGCAAGCCGGGCTGGGGCGACAACATGGCCTTCCTGTCGACGATGGCCAACAGCTTCGGCGCGCAGTGGTTCGACATGAACTGGAAGCCGCAACTCGAGAGCAAGCCCTGGAAGGACGCCGTCACGTTCTACGTCGACCTGCTGAAGAAGTACGGCCCGCCGGGCTCGGCGTCGAACAGCTTCAACGAGATCCTGGCGCTCTACAACGAAGGCAAGTGCGGCATGTGGATCGACGCGACGATCGCCGCCTCGTTCATCACCGATCCCAAGCAGAGCAAGGTGGCCGACAAGGTCGCGTTTGCGCAGGGGCCGTACAGCGTCACGACCAAGGGCGCGAACTGGCTGTGGGCCTGGGCGCTGGCGATCCCCGCCGGCACCAGGAACGCCGATGCGGCGCAGAAGTTCATCGCCTGGGCCACGTCGAAGGAATACATCAACCTCGTTGCCAAGGAGAAGGGCTGGGCCGCGGTGCCCACCGGCACGCGCAAGTCGACCTACGCGAACCCGGAATTCCTGAAGGCGGCGAAATTCGCGGACGCCGAGAAGAAGGCGATCGACAGCGCGAATCCGAACGACAGCACATTGCCGAAGAGTCCCTATGTCGGCGTGCAGTTCGCCGCCATCCCGGAGTTCCAGGCGATCGGCATCGCGGTGGGCCAGCAGATGAGCGCGGCGCTGTCGGGGAAAGCGACGGTGGACGCGGCACTGAAGGCGTCGCAGGTCGCGGCCGACCGCGAGATGCGCAAGGGCGGCTACTACAAGTAAGCTGCCGCCCAGCGAACAGGACACAGAGCATGGCAACGGAACTGAAAGGCAAGGTCGCCGTCGTGACCGGGGCGGCCTCGGGCATCGGGCTGGCCAGCACCGAGGCGATGCTGACGGCCGGCGCGCGGGTCGTGCTGGTCGACCGCGACGAGGCCGCGCTGACCGCACTCTGCAGCAAGCTCGGCGACGCAGCCATCCCGCTGGTCATCGACCTGCTCGACCCGAAGGCCTGCGCGACGCTGGCGCCGCGCGTGCTCGAGACGGCCGGGCAGATCGACATCCTGCATGCCAATGCAGGCAGCTACGTCGGCGGCGACCTGGTCGACGCCGACACCGCGGCGATCGACCGGATGCTGAATCTCAACGTCAACGTCGTGATGAAGAACGTCCACGACGTGCTGCCCCACATGATTGGCAGGCGCTCGGGCGACATCATCGTGACCAGTTCGCTGGCCGCCCACTTCCCGACACCCTGGGAGCCGGTCTACGCGTCGTCCAAATGGGCGATCAACTGTTTTGTCCAGACGGTGCGGCGTCAGGTCTTCAAACACGGAATCCGCGTCGGCTCGATCTCGCCCGGCCCGGTCATCAGCGCGCTGCTCGCGGACTGGCCTGAGCAGAAGCTGAAAGAGGCCAGGGAATCGGGCAGTCTGCTCGAGGCCAGCGAGGTCGCCGACGTGGTCATGTTCATGCTGACACGGCAACGCGGCATGACGATTCGCGACGTGGTCATGATGCCCACGAATTTCGACCTTTAGCCCCGGACGTAGACTGCTGCAGCACGAGGTCCCGAAGGAGGCGAGCGCGCCATGTCAGCCCGCGAAGTCAAGCTGCCGCGCCAGCGTCTGCCCGATCTGGAGCGCGACTTCACCCGCTCGCCGGCGTTGGGTTTCGAGCCGCCGGAAACCGGCACCGTGCGCTGTCTTGCGCACGGCTTCCCGACGCCTCTGGCGCGCTGGCATGTGCACGACGACTACGAGCTGCACCTGATCACCGCGACTTCCGGCAAGACCTTCGTCGGCGACTGGATCGGGCCGTTTCAGCCGGGTCACCTGGTGTTGGTCGGCCCGCGACTTCCGCACAACTGGGTGTCGTTCGATGTGCCGGACGGAGGTGTCGCCGAACGCGACCTCGTGATCCATTTCCGGCACGAGCCTCTCGTGCAAGCGGCGCAGCATCTGCCCGAGCTGGCCGAGCTGCTGCCGCTGCTCGATCGCGCGCGTCATGGGATCGAGTTCTTCGAATTCTCCGAGCGTGCGCTGGCCCACTGGCTTGCGATCAAGCGCGGCAGGGGCGTCGAGCGCTTCGCGGCGTTCTGCGCCTTTCTCGGCGAGCTGGCGCGTTGCACCGACTACCGGTTGCTGTCCAGCGTCCAGATGCGCGGCGAGACCGACGACACCGACAGTGACCAGCTCGACATGCTGGTCAACCGCATCATGCGCGACTACGCGCAGCCGCTGTCCGCCGCGGAACTCGGCGCCGAGCTGGGCATGACCGAGAGCCGCTTCTCACGCTTCTTCCGGCGCGCCACCGGCAATACCTTCCCCGACTTCGTCAACCGCATCCGCGTCAACCGTGCCGGCCAGCTGCTGATGGAGTCCGATCGCCTGGTCTCCCACATCTGCTACGACGTCGGATTCAACAACGTGGCCAACTTCAACCGGCGCTTTCTGGAGGTCAAGGGCGTGACGCCGAGCGAGTTCCGGCGGCAGGCTCACCATCGCTTCGGTGGGGTACGGTGAGGCAAGACTCACCGACCACCGGCATGCTGAGGTCGGCGATGGAAGCAGCGCTGCCGAGACCGGTGCGCCCGGCTAGCGCCGTCGCTGCGAGCCGAGGATGAGCGTCCAGTAGCGGCCCTCGGCGACGCTGTCGGCGCCGCGCGCACCTGCGGCGTCGACGCAGGCCAGCCCGAGCTCGCGGACCTTGGCGTTCATCAGGTTGTCGCAGTGCGACTCGCTGTGCAGCCAGGCGTCGATGACCGCGTCGAGCGACGGGTAGCCAACCGCGACGTTCTCCGCCGCGGCGCTGAAGCGATAGCCCGTCTGCGCCAGCCGCTCGGGCAGCGCGCGGTCATGGCTGTCGCGGTGGCTCATGTGATCGAGCTGCGCCATGTCGTGTGACTGCGCCGCGGCCGCGGCGGCCAGACGCTCGTTCCATTGCAGCGGTTCGGCGCGCGTTGGCGCACCCGCGCGCTGGCATGCCACGCCCCGCAGCCTGGCCTCGTTGAGCCGGTGCAGAACCTCCTCGGCGGTCGGCGCCGCGCCGCAGCGTGCCGCGTCCGCGGACTGCGTGTCCGCAGCAGCCGCCAACGCCGCGAGCTGCAGGGCACCGAACAGGCAAGCCATCCGAGCGCCGCGGCGCGCGCGCGCGCGGATCGTGATGGTCGGGAGAAGGGTGTCCACATCCTCCCATCGGCCGGAGCGGCGGCTTCTGAAATGCGACCGCCGCGTCGAGTGCGTACAAATTCACGGATGCGTGATTTGCGCAACAGACCTCCCCGCACCGGCGGGATGGCGGCGCGAGGCCGTACAGTTAACAGTTGGACACATATGAATCACGCCCGTTTCACACTCGTGCAAGTCGTTCGCCTGAGTCTGTCGGTCTGCATGGCATGTGTGCTGACCGGCCCGGTCGTCGCGAAGCCAGCGCAGCGAGCGGTGGAGCCGACCGTGCTGGTCGAGGCATGCAGCTGGGATCGCCCTGGGCACAACCCGTTCATGGGCGACGTCGTGGCCGCGGTCGATCGCTACCGCGACATCCCGGATGACGTGCGCGCGCGCCTTCAGGCGCGCATGGCGAAGCGCGAGTACGACGACATCGTCAGCATCGGACGCGACAGCATCGCCGGTCGCGCCGAATACGGCAGCACGATCAGGGACATGCATTTCGGCACGAACAGCGTGTGTCGCAGCGTGACCCGCACCGGATGGAGCCCACGCATGCAGGAGCGCGGGCTGGTCTATTGCGAAGGCCGGCACTGCATCCTGGTGCCGACCGTCTGCCGCAATGTCAGCCGCATCTCGCGCGCCGCGGCCAGCCCGGCGCACGCCGAGGCGGCCGAAGAAATCGACGATCCGACCGTGCCGCCCGGCGCGGTGCCGGCGGGTCCGCTGGCCGATGCGGCGCCCGGGCCGTTGACGTTCGACGCCGCGCCCAGCTTCGTGCAGCCGCAGGGCTTCGGTGGTGCGCCGCCTGCGCCGCCTGCGCCGATCGGCGAGCCCGGCAACGGCCTCGCCGGGCTGCACGGACAGGCGCCGCCGGACGAGCCCGGTTCGCTGCGGCCGCCGGACCTCGGCTCGACGCCAGCCCCGCCGGTGCTGGCTGCGGTGCCCGAGCCGCAGACCTGGGCGCTGATGGCGGGCGGGCTGCTGGCGATGGCGCTCGCGCGGCGCCGCCGCCGGGCGCCTCAGGGCATCGCGCGCCCGTAGAGCACCTTGCGCACCTTGCCGAGCAGGATGTGCTTGTCGAATGGCTTGACGACGAAGTCGGTCGCGCCCGCTTTCAGGCTGTCGACCACGATGGCCTTGCCGCCGACGCCGGTGATCATGATCACCGGGATCGCGGCGAATTGAGCCGCTGACTTGAGCAGGCGCGTCGCCTCGACGCCGTCGACATCGGGCAAGCTCACGTCCATCAGGATCAGATCGGGCCGGCGCTTGTGCAGTCCGGCGATGGCCTCGGTCGCCGAGGTGACGAAGGCCAGCTCGGCCTCGGCCGGGGCGAGAAGCTGGCCCAGCACCTTGTGCTGGAAGCGGTCATCGTCGACCACCAGCACCAGCGGTCGCCACCGATTCGCGAGCACACGCAGCGCCCGCATCGCATCGAGCAACGGTGCGAGCTCGCCTTCCACCGCCCCGTTGCCGTTCGGCTTGGCGACGTGCTCCTCCAGCAACGGCTCGAGCGCGGCGAGGCGTCGCGCCTGGGCCGCGAATTCGCCGGCGCCGGGGGCGCCGTCGCGCTCATCCATCGCCTGGCGCAGCGCGCGCCGAACCGCCATGCGCAACGGCCGCATTTCGTCGCTGCGCGGCCAGAACAGCACGAAGTCGTCGAAGTGGCCCTTCTTGCACAGCTCGTAGGCTTCGCGCAGGTCGTCCTGGCTGCACAGCAGCAGCACGCGGTGGGGCAGGGCCTGGACCATCGGACCCGGCTGGCGCAGGGTCTGGAACCAGCGCTGGGCCTTCTCGAGCGTGTTGAACGCGAGCACGAGGACCGCCGGCTTCACCAGCGTCAGATCCTGCACGCAACGCTTCGGGTCGGCGGACACATGCACCCTGGCGAACTCGTCGCTCAATGCGCGCGAAATCCTTTCCGCGTCAACAGCGCGGTCCGTGGCGATCAGGATCGGCGGGTTGTCGTCGGTCACGTCTCGAGCGCCTTGCGTGGATTCGGTAGGCTGGCTCGGTCATGCATCGTGCGGGTCATTCTCCCGACGCCGACGCGCAGAGTCGTGATCAGGGTTTTTTCAATCGGGCCTCGATATCGGCCTCGACCGCCGCGAGTGCTTCGTCGAATCGGATCAGGCCCGGCGCGGACGCGGCGACGGCGTGCGCATCGTCGAGCGCTTCCAGGCTCGCGCACACATCGCCCAGCGCGAGCGCCCCGACCGAGCGCGACGACGACTTGAGCCGATGCGCGATCGCCATCAAGCCCTTCCGATCGCCGTCCGCGGCAGCCGCCCGCAACGCGGCGGCCTCCTCGCGCGCGCAAGCTCGATAGTCGGTCAGGAAGTCGCGCGTCAGGCCGGGGTCGTCGCCGACCAGGGCCTGCAGCACGCCGAGGTCCAGTGCGCACGGTCCCGGCGCGGCGGCGGGAAGGCAGCGATCGAGTGTGTCCCTGAGCTCGGCCAAGGCCGCCGGCTTGGTCAGGTAGGCATCCATCCCCGCCGCGAGCACGTTGGCCGCTTCGCCGGCCAGCGCGTTGGCGGTCAGCGCGACGATGGGCGTGCGGCGCTGGCCGGCGTCTTGCTCGGCGCGTCGGATCGCCGCGCTCAGCGCGTAGCCGTCCATCTTGGGCATGTGCAGGTCGGTGAGCACCAGGGCAAAGCGTCCGTCGCGCCACAGGCGCAGGGCCTGTTCGCCGTCGCCGGCGACTTCGGCGTCGTGGCCGAGCAGCTGGAGCTGGCGCAGGATCACCTTCTGGCTGATGCGGTCGTCTTCGGCGACCAGGATCCTGCGATGGCGGTCGCCGCCGTGCGCCGCACCCGTCGCGCGCGAGTCGGCCCGGCGTGACACGGGTTCGACCGGGCGCTCGAACGGCAGTCGTCCCGCCGCCTGCGCGACCGCCTGCAGCAGCGCGGCGCGTCGAAGCGGCACGCAGTCCAGCGCGAGCGTGCCATCGGCGTCGACGCGCGCGCTGCGGCGCCGGCCGCGCGTGAGCAGCAAGCGGCGCACATGGGATGCAGCGGGCTGCGGCGCGGCCGGATCGCCGGACGCCACGCAACCGGCGTCTTCGATCACCACGGGTGTCGCCATCCGCTCGGCGACGCGCATCGCGCTGCGCGCATCGGGCGCACGCTGCACGCGTGCACCGGCGTGCTCGAGATAGGTGCACAGATCGGCGGCGTCGAGCTCCGGGCCGGCGACGACGATGCAGTCCACGCCGTGCAGCGGGGCGAGCATGCCGCCCGGCGTGTTCTCGGCGGCTTCGAACGGCAGGCTGACGCTGAACCGCGAACCGGCCCCGAGCGTGCTGCTTGCCTCGATCGTGCCGCCCATCAGTTCGACGATGCGCTTGCAGATCGCGAGGCCGAGGCCGGTGCCGCCGAAGCGCCGCTGCGTCGATTGCTCGGCCTGCGTGAACGGCGCGAACAGGTTGGCCAGCGTCTCGGGGGCCATGCCGATCCCGTTGTCCGTCACGCGCAGCGTCAGCCGCAGCGGCGCATCCGGTGCGAGCTCGACGCGCACCGCGACGCGACCGCGCCGTTGCGGATCGTCGGCGGAGAACTTGATCGCGTTGCCGACGAGGTTGTTGAGGACCTGGCGCAGGCGTGTCGGGTCCGACCACACCCGCTCGGGGGCCTGCGGCGCGACGAACACGCCGATGTCGACGCCATGGCCCGCGGCCATCGGCCCGAGCGCCTCGCACACGCCTTCGACGATCTCGACGACGTTGACCGGCACGCGCTCGAGTTCCATGCGGCCGGCCTCGATCTTCGAGAAGTCGAGGATGTCGTCGATGATGCCGAGCAGTGCCGCCGCCGATTCGCGCATGGTGTGCACCGCATCCGCCTTGCCTTCGGCGCTGTCGTCGTGCGCGAGAACTTCGATCATGCCGACCACGCCGTTCATCGGCGTGCGGATCTCATGGCTCATCGTCGCGAGGAAGGCCGACTTGGCGCGGTTCGCGTCCTCGGCCGCCTCCTTGGCCCGGTGCAGCAAGGCATTGGCCGCATCCGCCTCGAGGCCGCGGCGAATGGCCTGGGCCGTCGTCTCGCGGAACTCGCGCGCATAGCGCGACATCGTCAGCGCGAACACCAGCATCAGCGCCGCCAGCGGTATCGAGTGCGGCGCGGCGACGAGCAGCGTGGCCAGCGCGAGCGATCCGATCTGCGGCACCGACAGCCACTCGAACGATCGGCCCGCCAGCGACAGGAACTGTGCGCTCATCGCCACCGAACCGCACAGCATCACCATGTAGGCGGTGGCCATCGCGCCGTCGAGATGTCGGTAGATGCCGAGCGACGCGACGGACCACATCAGACCGCCGAACGCGGCGCCACATTCGACGGCGCGCTTGTGCCGGTCGAACCCGGCTTCGTCGATCGGCGCGGCGTGTGCCAGACGGCGCGTCATCGCGATGCGAAAGCCCGAGACGCCCAGTCCGAGCGCCACGACCGCCAGCGCCGCGAACGGGCGGCCGATCTGCTGGCCCAGCACGGCGATGAATCCGGCCGCGATCAGCAACGCCGGCACGCTGCGCGCGGAGTTGCGCATCGACAGGCGCAACAGTTCGCGACGGACCTCGGATTCGGTGCTCGGCGGGAGGGACATCGCGGTTCGAACAGGGGGATGGCGGCCCCTGCCATATCGGCGTCCGCGAGCGAACCTTGAACCTCGACCCGTACCCCGCGATCAGCTGGCGGTGGCGCCGATCGCCTGATCGCGGCCGGCATGCTTGGCTGCGTAGAGGCAGCGGTCGGCGGCCCGCAGCAACGCGCCCGCGTCGACCGGCGGCCGCCCGCAGGCCACGCCGATGCTCACGGTGACCGGCATGCTCCCGACGATGTCCGCGAACGAGGTTTCGCGAAGACGCTCGCGCAGCTGGTTGCTGCGCTCGAGTCCATCCTCGATCGAGAGCCCGGTCCAGGCGAGAAGGAACTCCTCTCCGCCCAACCGGGCCACGAACGTCGAGGCGGCCCCGCGTGCCGACGCATCGAAGAAGTCTTGCAGGAACGTGCCGAAACGCTGCAGCACGAGATCACCGGCGTCGTGCGAGTGGGTGTCGTTGACGCGCTTGAAGTGGTCGAGGTCGGCAATGGCCACGCACAGCTCGCGGCTGCGCAGTGCCGCGGCGTCGGAGCCCTGATCTTCGGCATGTTCGGCCAACCAGCGCTCTGCGTGCCGACGGTTCGGCAAGCCCGTCAGCGGGTCGGTCAGCGCCAGCCGCTCGAAATGCCGCGCCCGCCTGCGCTCCTCCCCGAACGCCATGGCGGCACTGGACTCGGCCACGGCGCGATCGCCTTCGATCGAGCGGGAGCGCTCGTAGGCCGCGGCGTATCGAACCATGTGGCCATACGCTTCTTCCCAGCGTTGCAGTGCCGCGAGCACGCGTGCTCGCGCGTGCAGCTCGCGGGTGCTGGTCCATGACGAGGTCGCGCCGCGCGCCGTGCGCCGGGGATGTTCGAGCATCGCCATCGCGCCCGACGGATCGCCCCGCGCCAGCAACACCTCGGCAAAGCTGAGCCATGGATCGCCGTTGACGTCGCAGCAGCCCAGTTGTTCTTCCAGCCGCAGCGACTCCTTCATGGCGTGCTCGGCGGCGGCCAATTCGGAGGCGGCCAGGTGGGCGCGGCCAACCGATTCCCAGCTCAGCGCCGACGCCGCTTCAGGATGCCGGCGCATGACGGCCTCGGCGGCGTCGGCGTAGTGGGTGGCGTAGACGAGTTCGCCGCATTCGGCCGCCACTTCCGCAAAATTCGCGGCGGTCGTGGCCTCGAGGATCGGGCCGCAAGCGGCACGCACCGCGGCCATCGCATGGTCCACGAGTGCGTACTCGGCGCGGTCGCGACTCACCGAAAACAGGGCCGCGACCATCAACGCTTCGGCATGCCACGCCGGCGACTGGGTCAGCTCGTCGGGAGAGATCGACGCCTGCGCCCACCGGATGGCCTCCACCCGATGCCCCAGGCGATCGCAGGAGGACGCCAGGTACATCGCGGCGCGGCGGGCAAGCATCGGCCATGGCGCTGCGGCGGCCTGCAGAGCCAACTGCTCTGCCTTGGCGTCTGCGGGTTCCCCGAGGCGGCTGCGCACATCGCTGGCCAGCAGGTGGGCCCGGATGCGCTGCGGCGTCAGCCCCAGTTCATCGGCACGCGCCGCGATGCCACGGCACGCCTCCGCGATACCGATCAACGATCGGTAGACGCCTGCCTCGAGCACGGACAGTTGCCCATCCAATGCGGGTCCGTCCTCGCCGGGCTGCGGGTCGGTAACACATGCCATGTCGAACCACCAGGTTGCGCGGTTCATTCTGACCCGTTGTACGGGTCGCGCCGTTGGTGCTTTGCCCGATGCGAAGGCGCCTCGCCGACTTCCGCTCAAAAGCGAACCAGCAACTCGGCGAAGACGCCACGCGAGAAGGCCGTGCGGGTCGCCGCGGCGGTGAACTCGCCGTGCGGCGGGCCGAGCAGGTTCTGCCCGGTGATGGAGAGCTCGACATCGGGCCGTGCCCGCCAGCCCCAGCGCATGTCCATCGCCAGGTAGCTGGGCACGTTCGGCAGCGGCAACTCGGAAACGTAGCGTGCGGTGACGTCGAATTCCATCTGCAGTGGCAGATCGAACGACGAGCGCAGCATCCACTGGCGCGACGGATTGGCGCCCTCGACGCCCGCGACGGCGACCGCGTCGTTGCTGCCGGGCTTGAGCTCCAGCTTCTGCAACAGGCGCGTGAACCCGGCGCGCAGGCGCCAGCTCGGCAGGGCCTGGTAGCTGCCCCACATCTCGAGGCCCCGCATCCTGCCTTGCATGCCGTTGCCGAAGAACACGAATGTGCGGCTCGCCGAGATCTCCTGTGTGTGCAGGCGGTCATAGTCGGCATGGAACGCGGTGACCGAGATCGACGCGTCAGGCGTCGGCTGTCCGCGATAGCCCAGCTCGTAGACCTTCGCGACTTCGGATTGGAAGTCCGGGCCGCCCACCAGCAGGAACGGCGCTCGTGCGGGAACAAAGACGTCGCGGTCGTAGCGCGCCGGTGCACGCACCGTGCGCGACGCGGCAGCCCACAGCAGATGATTCGTCGCCGGCTTCCAGGCCAGGCGCGCGCTGGGCAGGAATTCGGTGCCCGTATAGCCGTTGCGCTCGGCGCGTGCCCCGAGGGTCAGCCACCAGTCGGGAGCCAGCGTGATCTCGTCCTGCGCGAACAGGCTCGCCCAGGCCTGGTTGACCCGGGCCGGCAGGAGCGCGAGGTACGGGCTCGTGCTCACCGCGTGGTCGAGCGCGTAGCGGTACTGCGCGCCCCAGACCAGCGCGTGGGCGGGTCTCGGTCGCCAGGCATGCTGCAGCTGCACGTCGACGATGTCGACCTTGTCGGCGAAGGTCGGCGGAACGGTGCGTTCGACCCGGTCGTAGCTGACCTGCCCGCTGAGGCTCGCGTTGTCGGCGAGGCGACGCTCCCAGCGCGCGACCAGATTGGCGCCCGACACCGAGATCGTTCCGGGCGTGAGGTCGATCCGGTTGATGGTGATCACGCCCGGCAAAGGCTGCTCGCGCTTGCCGGTGTAGGCGTCGCCTTGAACGGTGATCCTGTCGGCCGCCTGGCCCCAGTCGGCGCGAAACCCCAGCTGCGTCGTGCGGGACGCATCGTCCACCGCGACGCCGTCGGCGGTTTCGGTACGCGAGCGATGAGTCTGCTTGGCGTAGACACGGTACGAGCCGTCGGCTCCCAGGGAGCCACCATGACGCGCGGCCAACTGTGCTTCCTGGGTGCCGGCGCCGGCCGACAGCACGCTGCCTTGCGTCTGATTTGAAGATCGCGTGATCACGTTGACGACGCCGTTGACGGCATTCACGCCCCACAGCGTGCCGCCCGGTCCGCTGATGACCTCGATGCGTTCGACGTCTTCGAGCATCAGGTCCTGCACATCCCAGAACACGCCGGAGTACAGCGGGCTGTAGACCGAGCGGCCGTCGACCAGTACGAGCAGCTTGGTGGCCGAGGCGCCGTTGAAGCCGCGCGCGCTGATCGCCCAACCATTGGCACTGGCGCGGGCCACCTGCAGATTGGGCGCGAGGCGCAGCGCCTCCGGCAGGCTGGTCGCACCCGAACGGCGGATCTCGTCGCCGGTGATCACGAAGACCGACGCAGGTGCGTCAGACAAGCGCTCGGCGCGTTTCGACGCCGAGGTGATCAGGATGTTGCTGAGTTCTTCGAGACTCAGGTCGGTCAGCCTGTTGGCGGATGACTCGGCCGCGGCGGCCGCCGTCGTCAGCAACGCGAGGGTTGCGGCTGCACTGGAGAATCGCCCTCGGTATGCCGAACCCATCGACCCTCCAATCAGAGCTCTCGCGTTGGAACGCCTGATCGCGAACGTCCCACCGCGACGCACTGTACGAGATTCGGTGCGAACGCGAACCTGTAAGCCTTGACAGGCTCCACCCAGATGCGGGGGCTGGGTTCGAGAGCGGTTCGATCGGTTCGATCGAGTTAAAGTGCGCGGCTACAGCGCTTGGCTTCCTGGCTTCCTGGCATTGGCACACTCAACGACCGTTTCGCTCGTTCTCGGCAGCGGCGGTGCTCGCGGCCTGGCGCACATTGGCGTGATCCAGTGGCTGACCGAAAACGGCTACGACATTCGCTCGATTGCCGGCTCGTCGATGGGGGCGCTCGTCGGCGGGATCTACGCCACCAGCAAGCTCGAGATCTATGCCGAGTGGGTGTTGGCGCTCGAGCGCATTCAGGTGCTGCGGCTGCTCGATCCGACCTTCGGCCGCGACGGGCTCTTCAAGGGCGAGCGCATCATGGGCGTGCTGCGCGAACTGATCGGGGATTGCGCGATCGAGGAGCTGCCGATTTCCTTCACTGCCGTGGCAACCGATCTCGAGTCCGGTGAAGAAGTCTGGCTGCGCGAAGGAAGGTTGTTCGACGCGATCCGCGCCTCGATCGCCACACCGCTGGTTTTCACGCCCTTCAAGCACGGCGCCCGGACGCTGCTCGACGGTGCGTTGGTGAATCCGCTGCCGATCGCGCCCACGCTCAATGACGACACCGATCTCACGATCGCTGTCAACCTCAGTGGCGCCGCCGAGTCGTTGCCTGTGCCTGCCGAGACCGCTCCGATCGCGAACAGCAACATGTACCGGCGACGCATCCGCGCCTTCATCGAGAGCCTGCACCTCGCGCGCTCGTCCGGTGCGCCGGCGCGCGGCCTTTTCGATGTCGCATTCGTCTCCATGCAAACGATGCAGGACACGATCGCGCGCCTCAAGCTCGCCACGTACTCTCCGGGCGTCACGGTGGAGATTCCGCGCAACGCATGCGGCTTCTACGAGTTCTGGCGCGCGGAGGAGCTGATCGCACTCGGACGCGAGCGCGCCGCTCAGGCGTTTGCGAAGACCGGGCGCTAAAGGAGAAGCCGGTTCGTGTCACGCGCCTGCCATGCTGGCGGCGAAGAATGAGACCACCCCAAGCCCACAACATGAGAAGGAGATCGGCATGAGAACTTTCCTGAGGCTACTCACCGCGATGCTGGCCTTGTCGACCGCGGCCACGCTGGCCAGCGCCGGTGGCCGCGATGATGACCGCGACGGCGACCGCCGCGGCCGCGCCGAACGCCTCGACGTGCAGGTCGGGGTGCGCCCGTTCTACCTCGTCGAGGGCATGGACGACAGTGCGCTGAAGGACCGTCTGAAGCAATGCGAGGCGGGCCCGTTCTACACGTCGCGCTTCTCGATCAGCCACCGCGGCGCGCCGCTCGAATTCCCCGAGCATTCGCACGAGAGCTATGAGGCCGCGCACCGCATGGGCGCCGGCATCATCGAATGCGACGTCACGTTCACGCGCGATGGCGAGCTCGTGTGCCGCCACTCCGAATGCGACCTGCACACGACGACCAACATCGTCGCGACGCCGCTGAACAACGCCTGTTCGGTGCCGTGGACGAAGGGCGGCCCGGCGCCGAAGTGCTGCACCAGCGACATCACGCTGTCCGAGTTCAAGAGCCTGAAGGCGAAGATGGACGCCAGCAATCCGGCGGCGACCACGCCGACGGGCTACCTGAGCGGCACGCCGGCGTGGCGCACCGACCTGTACACGGGCCGACCCGCCGGCAACGTGGTGACGCTGAAGGAGCACATCGAGCTGATCAGGCAATGGGGCGTCGGCCAGACCCCCGAGCTGAAGAGCGGCGACCCGGCGCGCATCCAGGCCATCTTCGGCGGCCAGGCGCAGTACGCGCAGAAGATGATCGACACCTACAAGGCGGCCGGCGTCGACCCGAAGAAGGTGTGGGCGCAATCGTTCGATCTGAACGACATCCTGTACTGGATCCACAACGAGCCGTCGTTCGGCCGCCAGGCGGTGTATCTGGATTCGGTCGATCCCACGACGAACCCGCCGATCCCGCGCCAGACGAATGCGCAGCTGGCCGCGTTGAAGGCCGCCGGCGTGCAGATCATCGCGCCGCCGATTCAGGCGCTGCTGGCCGTGGACGCGGCCGGGCAGGTGGTGCCCTCGCAGTACGCGTTGGACATCAATGCCGCGGGTCTGAAGATCATCAGCTGGTCGTTCGAACGCGTGGACCTGACCAAGGGGGCCGCCGGCAAGGGCAGCTACTACGGGTTCGATCCCACCGGGGCCGCCATCCGCCGCGACAGTGACATGTACAAGGCGCTGGACGCGCTGGCCAAGCAGGTGAAAGTGATTGGACTCTTCTCGGACTGGCCGGGCACGGTGACGTACTACGCGAACTGCATGGGGCTGTGAGGGCAGTCAAACGGCATCAGGTCGTGGTTTCCAAGCGATCGACAGGCCAACGCGCGCGGCCGCCTCTTACGATTGATCACAAGCTCTTGTGAACCAGACCGGCAGCGCCAGCGTTGAAGTGCCCAGACACATCACGCGCAAAGGCCGAGGAAGATTCGCATGGACAAATCAATGATCAAGGGAATGGCAGTCGGCGGCATCGCCATGGTGGTGCTCGGCTCCGGCGCCGTCACGGGCTACCAGGCGATGACGAAGCCGACGTTTGCCGACGTCGTCGCGGTGAAGGAGGTCACCGAGACGGTGGTGACTCCGCAGGAGAGATGCGAAGACGTCAAGGTGCAGCATCAGGCGCCTGTGAAGGACGAGCATCGCATTGCCGGCACCGTGGTTGGCGGGCTGGCGGGCGGCCTGTTGGGCAGTGCCGTCGGTGGCGGCAAGGGCAAGACGATCGCCACCGTCGCCGGCGCCGCCGCCGGGGGCTATGCCGGCAACCGGGTCCAGAAGAACCTGCAAGAGAAGGATGTCGCCACGACGACCGAGCACCGCTGCAAGACCGTGAACGAAAAATCGCAGAAGGTGGTCGGGTACAACGTCAGCTATCGCCTCGATGGCAAGGATGGCGTGGTGCGGACGTCCTTCAAGCCGGGCCCGAAGCTGCCGGTGAAGGACGGGCAGGTGGTGGCGACCCCGCCACCTTCCGACAACAAGTCGTAGTCGCGCAGTAGCCATCGTCGATGGCCGGGCCAACGGCCGACCGCGACGATGAGCGCGGCAGTGCCCAGGTTCCAGACCGCAGTTCTCTGCAGCCCAGATCTCGGCTGATGCGCTTGGCTCCCCAGCCCAGCGACGCCAGCTTGAGCATCGCTTGTACGTCCTCAGGCGTTTGCATCGCCTGCCTCCCTTCGATCCACTCGGACCGGGGAGCTTGCTCGACCTCCTTCCACGAAGGAGGTCAATTCCTCCTGTCGTCAGGGGGTCAGTTTGTCGTGTCGCCAGTCTTCTAGCCGTTCAGTACGAGAGACTCCTTCGGATATTGCGCGCACATGAACTCGACAAACGCCCGAACCTTCGGCGCAGGAAGTCGTCGCGATGTATGCAGGACCCAGAGCGCGACCTCCACGCCCGAAACCGTGCCCCACTGAACCAGCTCTCCGCGACTCAGTTGGTTCCACGCGATGGACTGCGGTATCAGGGCAGCGCCGGCGCCCGCGACCGCAGCGTCGCGAATCATCAGGAACGAGGAAAGTCTCAGCCTTGGGATCGGCGCCAGGATCAGCCGTCCGTCGTCGAGCTTCCAATTCGTAGGTTGGAAGCTTGAGGACACGATGCTTGAGACGGGCCTGACCTTGCCGGGGGTTGGCACAGGCACAGAGGGCGCGGCCACGACCACCAGCCGGTCCTTGGCGAAGCATCGGCCCACGAGGCTGCTGTCCGGGCTCGGATTGATTCGAATCGCCGCGTCGAACTGCTCCTCGACGAGGTCGACCAGGCGATCCTCCGCCACCACCTCGCAGGTGACCTCGGGGTAGGCCGCGCAGAATTCGGCAGAGATGCGGCCCATCGCGAGCTGGGAGAACAGCACCGGCGAAGCGACACGCAGCCGTCCGCGCGGTGCCGACAAGCCCTCGCGAGCGGAAGTCATGGCTTCAGCCACCTCGTGCATCGGCCCTTCGGTGCGATCCATCAGCATCTGGCCGGCTTCCGTGAGCTTGAGCCCGCGGGCGCTGCGCTCGATGAGTCGCACGCCGAGTTGCTCTTCCAGGTCCGCGATGCGCCGGGACAGGGTCGCCTTCGATCTCCCGCTCGCACGGCTTGCCTTCCCCAGTCCTCCATTCGTCGCGACGAGCGCGAAGTCAGTCAATGCGTTCAGGTCCATGTGTTCCGAAATTGAAACGAAGCGTCTTGATTTTGGCGCCTTCGTTTTGTCAGTGCAACAGCCTATCTTCTCGTCATCGCAACTTCGATACGAGAAAACTGCAATGACCACCACTCAACGCGCTGTCCTGATCCGCGCCTATGGCGGTGCTACCGCGGCCGAGGTCGCCGAGATCGCAAGGCCCGCAGCCAGACAGGGCCAGGTGCTGGTGCGCGTTCGCGCCGCCGGCGTGAACGGCATCGATTGGAAAGTTCGTGAAGGTCTCGTCCAGAAGGCCTTCCCGCTTCAACTGCCCGCTGTGCTGGGTATCGAGCTCGCGGGTACCGTCGAGGCGGTCGGGCCCGGCGCATCGCGCTTTCGCGTGGGCGATCGCGTCATGGGGCCGCTTGGCCAACTGGGTGCCTATGCCGATTTCGTGACGGTCGACGAGGCGAACCTGGTGCGCACGCCGCAAGGCCTGGACGACGTCCATGCGGCCGGCGTCCCGGTGGCGGCGGTGGCAGCCTGGCACAGCTTGCACCACGCAGGTCCGATCGCCGCAGGTCAGCGAATCTTGATCCACGGCGCAGCGGGTGGGCTGGGCGGTTATGCCGTGCAGTACGCCAAGCGGGCCGGCGCCGAAGTCTTCGCAACCGCGTCGACCGCGCACGTCGAGTACGTGCGCAGCCTGGGCGCGGACCACGTCATCGACTACCAAACCCAACGCTTCGAGTCGGTCGCGCGGGACATCGATCTGGTGCTCGACTATGTCGGCGGCGAAGTGCTTGATCGCTCGTGGCAGGTGTTGACGAAGGACGGCGCGATCGTCGGCACGACTTCTGCCGACATCCTTGCACGCACGCCGACTGGCCGCCGCGGACTGTGGTTCGTGAACAAGCCGGACGCTCCCCTTCTGGAACAGCTGGCAGCGGAGATCGCCCAAGGCACGCTGATCTCGAAGCTCAGCGAGGTCGTGGGCTTCAACGACATCCCCGCAGCCATCGAACGCAATCGCACCGACCCTCGGATCGGCAAGGTCGTCGCTGACTTCTCGCGCTGATCAATTTCCCCCACCACCCCTCGCTACCCCCGGAGACTTCCATGAGCATTCTCGTCACCGGTGCCACCGGCACCATCGGTTCCCTCGTCGTCCAAGGCTTGGCCGCCGCCGGCGCTGAAGTCAGCGCGTTCGTTCGCACCCCCGGCAAGCAACGCTTCCCGGCGGGCGTCAAGGAGGTCGTCGGCGACCTGACCGACGTGCCCTCGCTGCGCGCGGCACTGTCGTCGGCGCGCACGTTGTTCCTGCTGAACGCGGTCACGCCCGACGAAGTGACGCAAGCCCTCGTCGCGCTGAATCTGGCTCGCGAGGCTGGCATCGAGCGCGTCGTCTACCTGTCGGTCATCCACGCGGACAAGTTCACCAACGTGCCGCACTTCACCGGCAAGTACACGGTCGAGCGAATGATCGAGAGCCTCGAGATTGCGGCGACCATTCTTCGGCCCGCCTACTTCATGCAGAACGAGCGCATGGTCCAGCAGGTGATCCAGGGCTACGGCATCTACCCGATGCCGATCGGCTCGGCGGGCGTCGCGATGATCGATGCGCGAGACATCGCGGACGTCGCCGTCGCCGAACTGCTGCGCCGCGACCGCGCGCTCGCGCCCTCGTCACGCGTGACGCTGGAACTGGTCGGGCCCGAGCTGTTGACTGGAGCGTCGGTGGCCAAGATCTGGAGTGCCGCGCTCGGTCGCGAAGTGACTTACGGCGGGGACGACGTGGCGGCCTTCGAAGTGCAGATGGCCGCGTTCGGGCCATCCTGGCTTGCCTACGACATGCGCCTGATGATGGCCGGGATTCAGAAGTTCGGCATGCACGGTGCGGACGGCGCCGCGGATCGCCTGCAGGCCATCCTCGGCCGCCCACTGCGCAAGTACACCGACTTCGTCAAGGGGGCCGTTGCCGCGTCGTAGGCGGCGCGCTTCGCGTACGTCGCTTCAGCAGGTCGTGCTGACCGCAACCGGAAGTTGCGCATCATCTTTCGCGCTACGCGCGGCACCATTGCCTGCCCACTGCAGGAGCGAACCGACGATGCAAGACCCTCTACAAGACGACGAGCGCTGGGAGCAGGTGCGTGCGCGCTATCCGGCGCAGGAGCCGCTGCTCAATCTGAACAACGCGGCCGTCAGCCCGCCACCGCGGGTCGTCGAGCAGGCGGTGATCGACGCCTTCCGCCTGATCAGCCGCAATCCGGACGTCAACATGTGGTCCGGCCTCGACGCGAGTCTGCCTTCGACCAAGGAGGCGCTCGCGGCATTCGTCGATTGCGATCCTTCCGAGATCGCGCTCAACCGAAACTCGACCGAGGGGCTGAGCACGGTCATCTTCGGCGTTCAGATGCAGCCTGGGGACGAGGTGGTGGTATCGGAGTGGGACTATCCGAGTTCCCTTGGCGGCTGGCAGCAGCGCGCCTCACGCGAAGGCATCCGGGCCGTGAAAGTGCCCTTCGACCCGCTCGACGATGACGACGCCATCGTGCGCGCGTACGCGGCTGCGCTGACGCCTCGCACGCGCGTGATGCAACTGACGCACATGCTGCATTGGACCGGGCGGGTGCTCCCTGCGCAGCGTCTGTGCGAGATGGCGCGCGAACATGGCGTGCTGTCTTTGGTGGACGGTGCGCAGACCTTCGCGCAAATGCCCGTCAGCTTCCGATCGCTGGGCTGCGACTTCTTCGTCACCAGCCTCCACAAATGGCTGGGTGCACCGGTGGGGAACGGCATGCTGATCGTGCGCCGCGACCGCATCGCGTCCACCTGGCCATTGATGGCACCGTTCGAAGACGTGCCCGAACGCATCGACAAGTTCGACCACTGGAATCTGGGGACGTACAACTCCGCCCTGCAAGCAGGGATCGGCCCCGCGATCGAGGCATACCGCGAAGTCGGTGTCCAGGCCATGCACGCTCGCTTGCGGGAATTGACGCGCTATTGGGTGGCGCTGGCTCGCAGCGTTCGAGGGTTCAGGCTGCATACACCGATCGATGACGAGCGGCTCGCTGCAGTCAGCCTGTTCTCGATCGACGGCGCAGACATGAAGCATGTCGAGCGGGAATTGCGGGAAAGGCACCAGGTGCACGTGAAGTACCGTTGCGTCGGGCCGATCGAGGGCTTACGAGTTTCTCCGCATGTCTACACCCGCAAGTCCGAGCTGCAGCGATTCGTGGAAGCACTGGATCGTGTACTCGAGCAGCAGGGACGGCAAGCTTAGTGCACTGGCAACCGCATCACGCCGCGCGCGCGATCTGTCGATGATGTCGCCGCTCAGCGCCCGTCCGGTGCGGACCCGGCGGGAGCACTCATCTGCGCCGTTGCCTGATCGATCTGGTCGGCATAGAGGATGAACTTGAACGGGTCGAATTCCTGGACCTTTTCCATCAGCTTGAGGTACACGACGCGACGCGACGCGCTCAATCGCTCGCTTGCCGGCAACCGCGCTTGAACCGCGCGCAGCGTCGACGCAGCGAGTTCGTGTCGGCCGTCGGCCACCATCCGGTCAACAGCCGCCAAGACCTGTGATTCACTCAGGCCCAGATAGTCGATCAGCGCTGCGCCGTGGTCAGCGTCGCTCAACGTATCGAGGCCCTGCAGGCCGTTCTGCCAGTAGCCGCTGTGCTGCTGGAACAGGCGATTGATCGTGTTCTCGCGCAGCACCAGATACGCCAGGTGCACCGACGCCGGGCTCTGCTCCAGCGTCGGCGGGATCAGGTTGGCCTGCTGGATCGCTGCGCGGGTCGTGCCCTTGGTCATTTCGGCGGCCACCTGGTCGCGCAGCCACACGAGCTGCACACGCAGGTCGGACAGCATCGCGGTCGAATCGAACAGGCGGGTCAAGGGCTCGTGGCCGTGTAGCAGCATGCGCGGCTTCAACGCGTTGACCTGGTCGATGCCGGCCAGCATGCCGTCGAGGCTGCCTTCGTTGGCAAAGGGCGCACCCAGATACGGCATCAGGATGTCGCCAGTGAACAGCACGCCGTGGTCCGGCATGTGGATCAGCAGCGCGTCGTCAGTCTCGCCGCCGCGCACCGGCTGCAGAGAGAAGCGGGTGCCGCCGACCGTCATCTCGGTCGGCTGGGCGATCGTCACGTCGGGCTTGAAGGCGAGCACGTCGTCGAAGCGGAAGCCGCGGCCGAAGAATCGCTTCAGCGTGGCCGGGTCGGCACCTGCATCGAGCGCAAGCTCATCGGCGTAGTTTGCGCGGGCGACGAAGCGCGGCGCCGGGTTCAGGCTGCGGAAATAGCGCTGCCCGCCCACGTGGTCCCAATGCGAGTGGGTGACGAACACCGTGGTCAGCGGCGGCAGCGCAGGCACGAGCGCGCGCAGCGCCTCGTGCGCCTCGCGTGCGGCGTCGGGCCGCGAGCCGGCGTCGATGGCGATCAGCTCGCGCCGGTTCGCCGACACGATGAAGTAGTACTCGGTGAACTCGAAGCCCGACAGCGCGTATACCGTGCCCGACACCACCTCCCGGATCGCGCGTGGTGAGAACTTGTGGCCCGAGACGGCGTCGCCGGAAAACGCGGTGGTGAAAAGCACCGGCTTGGAGGTCACCGCGTAGCCGCTGAGCGCCTGCTCGCGCTGAGCCTCGGCGAGGTTGCCGCGCTGGCGCTGCACCGATGCCAGGTGAAAGTGCACTTCGCGCAGCCAGTTCGCATGCGGCGCCTTGTCGGCGTGCGACAGGCACCAGGTGAGGTCGGCCAGCGCCGCGTCGCGCTCGCCGAAGAAGCCGGGCAGCTGGGCGCGCACGACGCCCGACATCCAGCGCATCACGAAGGCCTCGCCATGGGTCAGTTGCTTGGCATCGTCGAGCATGCGCACGGTGTCGCGAACCCAGCCGTAGCGCTTGAGCAAGCTGACGTCGTTGGCGTGCCCGGCGCGCAGTACGGCGATCGCCGTCAGGTAGATCGCGCGCTGCCCGTCGGTCAGCTGAGGGCCGAAACGGCGGCGCAGGTCTTCGAAGAAGGCGGCGCCCTCGGCATGCCGGCCCGCGTTGGCGAACTGGCCCATCAGCAGAAAGATGAGCTGCGGGTCCGACGGCGGGCGCCAGCGGTTGACCTGCTCGAGGTAAGCCAACTCCGGGCGGTCGCCGGCGACGGGCGCGGCGTTGCCGGCGCGGGCGTCGGCGGCGCCAGTGCTCAGGTCGGCCATCAGCAGCACACCGGCGCCGCAGCCCAGGATGAAGAGCCATCGACGGAGGACGTTCATGCGCTGCTCCCACAGTGAAGGGTCGTACGACTGGCTTGCGATGTGCAATGGACTATCGAAAGACTAGTTACTTGCGAAAGAGAAGTCAACTTGATAAGCTGCCGACATGGCGAAGAGTTATCAGATCGACGATTGCCCGGTCGCCAGGACGCTGGACCTGATCGGCGAACGATGGACCATCCTGCTGCTGCGCGACCTGCTGCTGCATGGCCCGCGGCGATTTCAGGACTTCCAGGCCGCGCTGCCCGGCGTGGCACCAAACATCCTGTCGGCTCGTCTGAAGACGATGGAAGACAACTGCCTGGTGCGGCGCTCGCTCTACAGCGAGCGACCACCGCGGCTGGAATATGTGCTGACCGACAAGGGAAAGAGCCTCGGCCCCATCGTGAAGGCGATGCGCGACTGGGGCAACAAGCGGCTCGGCTGAACGGCCCAGCCGGCAATGCATGCACGCCGCCTCGAAGATCCGACACCTAACTGCGGCCGATGTCGGCCTGCTGCGCCAGTTGAATGCCGTGTTCGCCGCGGCCTTCGATGACGAGCGCAGCTATGCGGGGGCGCCGCCGGATGACGCCTACTGCCGGCAGGCGCTGGGCAGGGACCACGTGATCGTGCTCGTGGCCCTCGAAGATGCGAATGTCGTCGGTGGGTTGGTGGCCTACGAGCTGTGCAAGTTGGAGCGCGCTCGCAGCGAGGTCTACATCTACGACCTTGCCGTGGCTGAATCGCATCGACGGCAAGGGATTGCGACGCGGCTGCTCGAGCGACTGCGCACCATCGCGCACGAGCGCGACGCGTGGGTCGTCTTCGTGCAGGCGGATCACGGCGACGAGCCGGCCATTGCGCTCTACGAGAAGCTGGGTCTGCGCGAAGAGGTGCTGCACTTCGACCTGCCCGTGCCCTGAGTGACTTCAAGCGATCAAGGCAGCCGCGTATCGAGGGCGATCCAGTTGACCTCCCAAGTGGCGCCTCCATCGGCGGAGAACGCCTGCTCGAAGCGGCAATGGTCCGCATCCAGTACGTCGATGACGAATCGGACGAGGATCGGCTTGCCCTTGAACGTCTCGGCGCTGTAGAAGATGCCGTGCCGGCCGCCGTTGAAGCCGCCGCTCATGGGCAGCCCCAGCGTTCCACCTGTCACGTTGGAGAAGTTCAGGGTCCAGCGCTGGCGCTGCGTGTCGAACAGGCGCAACGAAACCCCTTCGATGCGGCCAGGCGGGCCGGCGACCTCGAGCTCGACGAGATTCGCGCGCCCGCCAAGCAACGGATGGACGTTGCTGGTGCCGGTGTAGTCGGCCCACGCTTGCGAGCCGCTCAACGGTTGCAGGAGCCGTCGCAGCATCGTGCGCCAGCGGCCATGCTCGAAATCGAAATCGTGCGGCGTGCCGGCCGGCGTCTGAGGAATCGCGGGCGCCATATCATGGCCGGGGCTCGGTTGCAGCGAGGTATCTGCGCAAGCTGCGGCACCCGCGACGGCCATGACAACGACGGCGATGCGCACGGCCCGAAGAGGGGAGATCGAGGACATGGAAACCACTGTAGCCAACACGATCCCAACCACAAAGAAGGCACCTGCAGGTAACCGTCCGGGCGTCGCTCGCGCCAACGCGGTGTCCGGTTGCGCTCTCACGGCCGCGCTCGCCGCGATGGGCGGGCGTTGGAAGTTGTTCATCGTGTACCGGCTCTCCGATGGTCCGATGCATTTCGCCGCGCTGCGGCGCAGCCTCCCGCAAATGAGCGCCAAGGTGCTGGCGCAGCAACTGCGCGAAATGCAAGCCGACGGACTGATCGACCGCAAACAGCGCGGTCCGGTGCCCGCGCCGGTGATCTACGCGCTCGCGCCGCACGGCCAGTCGCTGCTGCCGGTGGCCGAAGCAATCCGTCGCTGGGGCATGGCGCACCAGGACTTCCACGCTCGCACGGGGACGCCGGACATCGCGACGGACGCACGCGCGATCTGCGGCGCCGGCATCGGCGCTCCATAGCGCGGCGCAGACGGGTCTGAGCCGCTGGCGATCAGGGCATGAACGACCCTTTGGCGGCCTTGCGCAACGACCGCAGGCCACGATTGATCGCAGCTTCGTCCGACGTGCCCAACCCGAAGACCAGCCCGGCGCTGGTGGCCGTGCCAGCGTAGTAGCGATTGAGGCTGTGCAGCTCCACGCCGTCCGCGCGCACTCGGGCGCACAGTTGCTCGACCTCGAATCCGTTCGTCGCCAACGCGCAAACGTGCATCCCGTAACTCGATGGGACCGGAGTCAGCAGACCCGCGAAATCGGCCTCGAGGCTGCGCCACAGGTGCTGCTTTCGCGCCGCATAGATCCCGCGCATGCGTCGGATGTGCCGCGCCAGGTGGCCTTCCTGCATGAAGGCCGCCACGCCGAGCTGCGTCGCCGTCGGGCAATGCCAATCCACGCAGTTCTTTGCCGCCGTGACGGCGTCACGCATCCATGCCGGCGCGATGACGAACCCCAGCCGCAACGAAGGCAGCATGCATTTCGAGAACGTTCCGACATAGCAGACCACGTCGGAGGCATCCAGTGTGCGCAGGGCCGGCAACGGGCTGCCTTCGAGGCGAAATTCACCGTCGTAGTCGTCTTCGACGACGACGGCGCCGGTGCCGCGAGCGAAGGCGAGCAACTCTGCACGCCGCCGCGCGGACATCGTCACGCCGATCGGGAATTGGTGCGACGGGCAGAGGCACACGACGCGCGCGTCGCGGGGGATCGCGTCGACCCGAAGGCCCTCTTCGTCGATCGGGACCGGCGCGACCCGCGCGCCCGCCGCGGCAAATGCCACGCGCATCGGCGGATAGCCGGGATCTTCGACCGCAACCACAGTGCTTCCGGGGATCACCAGCACGCGCGCGAGCAGGTCGAACGCTTGCTGCGCGCCGGCGGTGACCACGATCTCGTCGGGAGCGCACGCCACGGCCCTCGTCAACGCGATGTGATGGGCGATCGCCGCGCGCAAGCCGCGATTGCCCTGGTTGCCGCGGGGGCCGCGGGCACTCGGCGGCCGCCGGTCCAACGCCCGTAGCTGCTGTGCCATGAGGCGGCGAAACGTGGCGTGGGGAAATTCGCGCGAGTCGACCTGCGCCGGCCGGAAATCGGCGATAGGCCGGGCCGCGACGTCCGTCGAATCGTCCCAGAAGCCCATGGCGGAACGAACATCCTCGCTCAGCCAGAAGGGATTCAGCTGCCGGCCTGGCGGCGGCGGCATCTCGCGTGCATCTGGTCGTGTGGGCGATCGTCTCCGGCGCCCGGCGACGTATGTTCCCGCCCCGCGGCGGGTCGTGACCATCTCCTCGTCGAGGAGGCGTTCGTAGACTTCGCTCAGGGTATTGCGCGAGACGCCGAAGCACTGCGGCGACAGGCGCGTCGGGGGCAAGCGGGTGCCTGCGGCCAGGCGGCCGTCGATGATGGCCTGCCTGAGCTGCTGATGCAGGTTCTTCGCGGCGTCGCGTGCACCGGGCGCGGGACGCTCGATCTGGAGTTCGAAGACGACGGTCACGGTGCTGCGCTCAGGACGGGCGCCATCATAGGGCTCCACGCTCCAACGGCGCGCTGCCCGTTCGCCCAGCGGGCCGCCGCCGGCAACGAGGGGCACGACCTGCGATCACGAGGCCTGCTTCGTGAGGCGCGCCGTGAACGACGGCTCCCATGTCTTGCCGCCGTCGTCGGAATAGTCTTCCTGGTAGCTGTGGGACATCGGCGTGATGTTCGACCAGGTGCCGCGCACGAAGATCGAGCGGCCGCCGACATTGTCCTGCTGGTACAACTCGATCCGGCCGCCTGCATAGGACCCGATCATCGGGATGTCCAGCTTCCCGTTCGCGCTGTTGGCGAACGACATGCTCCACTGCCGGGTTTGCGGGTTGTACAGGAACAATGTCATGGCCTGCCAGTGACCGCGGGGCCCGTCCGCCTCGATCTCTTCGAGCAAGGCCTTGCCGTTCCACACGGGTCGCACGCGGACCGTCCCGTGCATCTCGACGAGTTCCGTGCGGCCCGTGAGCGGCGTCATGTTGCGCTTGATGTGGGTCTTCCATACCCCGAGGTTGAAGTCGAAGTCGTGCTGTCCGTCGCGGGCTGCATCGGCAGGGGCCGCCGGCACATCGTCTGCGTGGCAAAGGGCGACGAGGCCGAGCGCCGCGCAAGCGGCGATCAGTGCCCGGATCGATGTCTTGAAGTTCATGTGATCACGCATGATGTTGGGGTGCCGCGCATCTTCGACGTGCGGGCAAGCTTGCTCCAGAGCCACTCGGACCGTTCTCTCCTGGGCCACCCGGTGCGCTGACGGCAATCGGCCCTGCAAGTGCTGGCGATTTGGCACGAGCGGCTTTACGTAGATGTACGTACGAACCAAAGTCGATCGGGAGCTAGGCTGCACGGGCAGGAGCGGACGCTGGCCGCCCGTCATCCATCGAGGACTCGTTTCGGCAGACCTCGTGGCCAATCGCAGCTGAACTTCATGAATGATCGAAATCTCGTCCGGGGCCTGTTCCTCATCGCGATCTCGCTGGCCTTCGGCCTGCAGTCGCTGCGCTATCCGATAGGCCAGTTCAGCCACGCCGGGCCGGGCCTGTTCCCGCTGCTGGTGAGCTCTCTTCTGCTCCTGATCGGCCTGATCACCGTGCTGCGTTCGCGCTTGGTCGAACATGTCCCCCTGGCCTTCAACTGGAAGAACATCGCCATCATCCTGGCGAGCCTGTGCGGGTTTGCGTTGATCTCCGAGCATCTCAACATGATCGCGGGTATCGCGTTCATGGTGTTCTGCGCCTCGTTTGCCGGCAGTTCCTCGTATTCGGTGGCGCGCAACCTCAAGATCGCGGCCGGCCTGATCGCCGTGGCCCTGGCATTCCAAAAACTCCTCGGCTTCAACTTGCCCCTCTACTGATGGACGTCCTGCACAACCTCGCGCTCGGTTTCGGCGTCGCGCTGACCTGGCAGAACCTCATGTACTGCGCGATCGGCTGCACGGTGGGCACGCTCGTGGGCCTGCTGCCCGGACTGGGCCCCCTGGCCACGATCAGCATCTTGCTGCCGCTGACCTATTCGATCCCCACGGGCGGCGCGCTGATCATGCTCGCCGGCATCTACTACGGCGCCCAGTACGGCGACAGCGTGAGCGCCATCACGATGAAGATCCCGCACGCCAGCAGCATCGTGGCCTGCATCGACGGCTACCAGATGACGCTCAAGGGCAAGACCGGGCTGGCCCTGTTCACCGCCGGCGTCTCGAGTTTCATCGGCGGCACGGTGGCCATCGTCGTGCTTTCGTTCTTCGCTCCGATGCTCGGCGAGGTGGCCTTCCTGTTCGGGCCGGCCGACTACTGCGCCCTCATGCTGGTGGGCTTCGTCTGCGTGAGCTTCGTCACCACCGGCAGCCTGCTCAACGGCATGGCCATGTGCCTGATCGGCGTGCTGCTGGGGCAGATCGGCACCGACGTGAACAGCGGCCTGCCGCGCTTCACGATGGACCTGCCGTTCCTGGCCGAAGGCGTCGGTCTGGTGAGCATCGCGCTGGGCTGCTTCGGCATTGCCGAGATCACCAAGAACCTCGACAACAAGGACGAGCGCACGCCCTTCAACGGCAAGATCAACCTCATGCCGACCTGGCCCGAGTTCAAGCGCATCATCCCCAGCGCCTTGCGAGGCAGCGTGATCGGTTCCTTCCTGGGCATCTTGCCTGGCGGCGGCCCGGTGATCGCGCAGTTCGCCGCTTATGCGGTCGACAAGAAGGTCAGCAAGTACAAGCACGAGATCGGCAGCGGCGCGATCGAAGGCGTGGCCGGCCAAGCCGCCGCCGACGAGGCGGCTGCGCGCACCAGCTTCATCCCGCTGATGAGCATCGGCATTCCCGAGAACGCGGTGATGGCGCTGATGATGGCGGCGTTCATCATCAAGGGCATCCAGCCCGGGCCGAACATGATCGCCGGCCACCCCGATCTGTTCTGGGGTCTGGTGGCCAGCATGTGGGTGGGCAACTGCTTCCTGATCACGCTGAACGTGCCGCTGGTGCGCTACTGGCTGTCGGTGTTCAAGATTCCCTACAGCGTCTTGTTCCCGTCGATCCTGTTCTTCTGCTGCATCGGCACCTACAGCGTCAACAACAACCTGGACGACATCTTCATCACTTCCGTCTTTGGGTTCATCGGCTACATGTTCATGCGCCTGGATCTGGATCCCGCTCCGCTCATGCTCGGCTTCATCCTCGGCCCCATGCTGGAAGAGAACTTCCGCCGCGCGCTGCTCTTGAGTCGTGGGCAATTCGGGGCGTTCTTTGCCCGCCCCATCAGTGGCACCCTGCTGGGGTTGATCGGCATCTTCGTGGTGTGGCAGCTCGCGGCCTTCTTCTGGCAGGCCCGAAATGGGACTGCGCAAACCGCGTGATGGTCGTGGGGGAGAAGAAGCCACGACGAACTCGTAGAACGCATCCTGCAGGATGTCTTCGACCTCGTGCGGATAGACGAACGCGCGGCTCGGATATTGTGGTGTCCTGAGTCGCGACCGCGCGAACTCAGTCCACGCCGTCAAGCAGCGTCAACGCCGGCATTGCTGCCCGAGGCAGACGGTTTCAAAGCCCTGGCCCGCGAATCGTGAAGCGCGTGCAGCACCGGGGCCAGCGCAGCCTGGACGCGATCCAGCTGCGTTTCGATCTCCCGATCCGCCGCGTTCTGGACGCAGGCGGCCTCGAGGTCGGCCGCTGCCGCGCTCAGCGCGCATGCGCCCAGCGTGGCGGCCTCGGACTTCAGGTCGTGGGCCAGGCGCCTCGCAGTGACCTGGTCGCCTGCCGCAGCTTCAAACCGAGCGCAGAAGTGGCTGCTGCGCTCGGCAAACATCGCCAGCAGCCGACCGTGGAGCGCACTGCCAGGTTCCACACCGCTTTCGCGCAAGACGGCTTCGTCGAACGGTCCACTGGCCGCACATGCGGCGCTGGCGGAGGCGATCCAGCGGGCCAATGTGCCGAAGAGCTGAGCGAGCTTGATCGGCTTGGCCACATGGTCGTTCATTCCCGCCGCCAGGGCCTTGTCGCGATCGCCAACCATCGCGTTGGCTGTCATCGCGATCACCGGAAGCTCCCGCCAACGCGCGTCCTGGCGCAGTCGCCGGGTGGTCTCGTAGCCATCAAGTTCGGGCATCTGGCAATCCATCAGAACGCCGTCGAAAGTCTGCTGCTCCAACATGTGCAGTGCCCGCACGCCGTTGTCGGCCACCACGACCTCGATACCGGCCCCGCGTAGCAGTTCGCACGCCAGTTCCTGATTGACCGGGTTGTCCTCGACGAGTAGCAGACGTGCCCCCGCCAGCGACAGCCGCTGGCGCGCCAGGGTCGCATCCTCGCTTTGGAGCGTCGCCGAGCCGGGTCGACTGGGCAGCAGCACATCCAGGCACGCGTCGAGCAAGGTGGAAGGCGTGACGGGCTTGGCCAGCATCGCCGCCACCGGCGCCGCTGCCGCGGTCGCGCGTCGCCGTGCTTCGTCGCGGCTGAACGCGGTGACCATGAGCACCGCCGGCGGCCTGTGGCGCAGCGTCATCCCGGTCAGCTGGCGCGCGACCTCCACACCGTCCATGCCGGGCATCTTCCAGTCCAGCAACACGAGGTCGAAGGACCGATCGGCGGCATCGGCGGCGCTGATCGCCGTCAACGCGGTGCCGCCGTCGGCTGCAGTCTGTGCCTCGAGCGACAACGCGCGCGTCATGTCCGCCATGTGCTCGCGCGCGCATTCGTTGTCATCGACGACGAGAATCCGCAGCCCGTGGAGCTGCTCGAATCCGCGTTGTGTGCCCGCGGTGACCTCGGGCAGTCCGAACCGGGCACTGAAGCGGAAGCGGCTGCCGCGCCCGGGCTCACTGTCCACGGTGATCTCGCCGCCCATCATCTGCACCAGGTGGCGGCTGATGGCCAAGCCCAGGCCAGTGCCCCCGAAGCGCCGGGTGGTGGAGCTGTCCGCCTGCGTGAAGGGCTGGAAGAGGCGAGCGATCTCCTCTGCCCGCAGCCCCATGCCGGTGTCTCTCACCTCGAAGACGAGTCGAACGGCGTTGTCCTCGCGCTCGGACTGCGCGGCCGATACGACCACCTCGCCGCGTTCGGTGAACTTGACCGCATTGCTGGCCAGATTGAGGAGTACCTGTCCGAGCCGTGTCGGGTCGCCCAGCAGGCGGCGCGGCAGCCGCGGCGGCAGCGCGTAGATCAGCTCGACACCCTTTTCCTCGGCCTTCAGTCCGATCACTGCGGCCAGCCGGTCCAGCACTTCGTCGAGGTCGAACTCGACGCATTCCATCTCGAGATGGCCGGCCTCGATCTTGGACAGATCCAGGATGTCGTTCAGGATGGCCATCAATGACTCCGCAGCGCGTTGCACGTGGCTCACGTAGCGAGCCTGCGTGTCGTTCAAGCCGCTCTGCATCGCCAGCTGCGACATGCCGAGGATGGCGTTCATTGGCGTGCGGATCTCGTGGCTCATGTTGGCCAGGAAGCGGCTCTTGCCTTCGTTGGCCGCCTCCGCGCGCTCTTTGGCGATGCGCAGTTCCTGCACGCGCCGCAGCTCGCCGATGTCGCGGCTGATCCCCACGATACCCACGATGCGCCCGCCGTCGTCGCGCAGCGGCACCTTGGTCGTCAGCATCCAGCGCTGGCCGCCGGTGCTGCGGTCGAGCGCCACTTCTTCGCGGCCGATGAGCGCCTGGCCCGAGCGCATCACTTCGCGGTCGTCGTCGAAAAAGCGCTGCGCTTGCTCGGGCGGGTAGCAGTCGAAGACGGTGCGGCCCAGCAATTCGGCAGGCGTCGTGTCCACGCCCGCCGCCATCGCCTGGTTGACCAGAACGTAGCGAGACTCGGTGTCCTTCGCGTAGATGGCGTCGGGCACGTTGTCGATCAAGGTGCGCAGCAGGTGGCGCTCGGCCGCCAGTTCGGCGGTGCGGTCCCGGACGCGCTGGTCGAGCTCGGCGTTCAGGTGGAGGATCTCTTCTTCGGCGAGCTTGCGGCTATGGATGTCGCGGCTGACGCCGACGAGCCCGACGACCTCGCCGCGCGCGTCGCGCACCGGCAGCTTCGTGGTCAGGTGCCAGCGTGCCTCGCCGGCCCCCGAGTCGGTCCCGAGCTCCTCGCGCTCGCTCAGCGCTTCGCCGCGCTGCACCGACTCTTCGTCGGCGCGAAATTTGGCCGCCATCTCGGGGGAGTAGAAGTCGGCGTCGGTCCGGCCGATGAGCTGACGCGGCGAGTCCGCGCCCATCACGCGCGCGACGGCGTTGTTGGCAAGCACAAACCGGCCCGCACGATCCTTGGCGTAGATGTAGTCGGGCATCAGATCGATGAGAGTGCGCATCAGCGCGCGCTCGTCGCCGATGGGGCTATCGCGTGCGCGCACGCGCTGCCGAACGAGGAGCCACGTCGCCAGTGCGCCCGCGACCGCGCCGATCGCAATGCAGCCGAGCACGATCCAGACGAGATCGACGGAATGCACCTCGGGACCCCTCTTCTACGAAGATCCCTGACCAGCGGCCAATATAGCGCCGCGGCGAGCGGCGCGCGGCACTATCGGAAGAAATCGCTCGCTCTGTACAAGTGCCGCATCTCCGCGGACGGGGCCCAGCGGCGATTCAAGGCTGCAGTGCCAGATCGAAGATCGGTTCGGCGACGACCCACTTGGCGCCCGCAGGCGTCCAGGGTGTGGGGACCTGGTAGCGCCACATCTGTCTCTCCCACTCGATCAACCGCGCATCGGTGGCCGCGGCATGGGCCATGCGGTCAGCGTCGAAGACCGCGTCGTCGGTGTCCATGACCATGCACAGGCGCGTGCCGAGGCGATAGATCTGCATGCCGATCACACCGTGCGCGCGCATGTGCGCCGCGACTTCGGGCCAGATCGCGCGGTGCCGCGCTTCGTACTCCTTGATGAGCACCGGGTCGTCGCGAAGGTCGAGCATCAGGCATCGGCGCATGGCGTGCTTTCCGCGGCTCAGGTCAGTGGCTTGAGGGCAGCGCGCGGTCCAGGTGCACGTAGCCGCCGTCGGGGTGCAGCCACTGCCCGGTGGTGTGCGACGATCGGTCGGACAGCAGGAAGACGACCATGTCGGCGATCTCCTGGTCGGTCGTCATGCGCTGCCCGAGCGGGATGCGTGCGGTGATGTCGGCCAATGCACTGGCCGGGTCGGGGCGGGTCTTCAGCCACGATTCGTAGAGCGGCGTCATGACCTCGGCGGGCAGCACCGCATTGACGCGCACGCCGTGCGGCGCGAGCGCGGCCGCCCATTCGCGCGTCAACCCGAGCTGCCCGGCCTTTGCGGCGACATAGCCGCTGGTGCCGCCCTGGCCGGTGAGTGCGGTCTTCGACGAAATGTTCACGATCGCGCCGCGCCGCGCCTTGAGCTGCTCGACGCAGAGGTGCGCCATGACGTAGCAGTGGACGAGGTTGGCCTCGAGAGACCGCACGAACGCGGCGCGGCCGGCTTCGAGGCCGACGCTGTCGTTGACGCCGGCGTTGTTGACCAGCCGATCGATGCCGCCGAACTTCGCGATCGTGCGGCCTACCGCATCGGTGCACGCCGGTTCGTCCTCGAGCTCGAGCTGGAAGAAGCCGAAGCGCGGGCACAGCCCCGTCAAGGTCTCGACGAATGCCGGCTTCAGCGGGCTGCGCCCCATGATGACCGGCACCGCGCCTTCGCGCGCCAGCTGCAGGCTGATCGCGCCGCCGATGCCGGCACCGCCGCCGGTGACGATGACGATCTTGTCTTGAAGGTGCAGGTCCATGCGGTGACTCCTCGCGCGATCAGTCGTAGAGCACCGCGGCGATCTTCGGATCGGTCATGTTGCTCTTGTCGTAGTAGAAGAAGCCGGTGTCGATCACCTTCGGCAGCTTCTCGCCCTTCAGCGCCTTCACCGCGGCTTCGACGGTCTTGTAGCCGATGCCGACCGGGTTCTGCGTGATCGAGCCGGCGATGGTGCCGTCGCGGATCGCGTCCTTCTGCTGCTTGCCCGAGTCGTAGCCGATGATCACGATCTTGCGCTTCGTCTCGCGCACGCCGTTGGCCACGCCGAGCACCGAGCCCTCGTTGGCGCCGAACATGCCCTTGAGGTTCGGGTAGGCCTGCAGGATCGACTTGGTCACCTCGGTCGACTTCAGCTGGTCGCCGCCGCCGTACTGCACGCTGACCACCTTGACCTTCGGGTGCGCGGCCTTCATCCGGTCGACGAAGCCATCGCGCCGGTCCATGCCGGTGCGGCTGGTCTGGTCGTGGGCCACGACGGCCACTTCGCCCGCGTCGCCGATCAGCGCGGCGAGCTTGTCGGCCGCGAGCGCGGCGGCCGCCTTGTTGTCGGTGGTGGTGGTGGTCAACGGGATGTCGCTGTCGACGCCCGAGTCGAACGCGATCACCGGGATCTTCGCCGCCGCCGCCTTCTTCAGCAGCGGCGTCGCGGCCTGGCTGTCGAGCGCCGCGAAGCCGATGGCTTTCGGGTTCTTGGCCAGCGCCGCGGCGAGCATGTCGATCTGCTTGTCGACCATCGCCTCGGTCTCGGGGCCCTCGAAGGTGACCGTGACCTTGTAGTCCTTGGCGGCCTGATCGGCGCCGGATTTCACGGCCTGCCAGAACTGGTGCTGGAAGCCCTTGGAGATCAGCGGAATGTAGATCTGCTGGGCCGACGCGCAGGGCACGAAGGCATACAGGGCGCTCGCCGCCAGCGCGATGGTCAGCAGTCGTCGTTGGATCATGGAATGTCTCCTGTTTCGGTGGTTCCGGAATCCGTCCGGCTGCGGTTCTGTTGAAGGGCTCAGGCCTTGCCGCGGCGCAGGATGTCGGTGTAGACGGCGAGGATGATGATCAGACCAGTGAGCACCGTCTGCCACTCCTGCGCGACCGACATGATGCGCAGCCCGTTGGTCAGCACGCTCATGATGAACGCGCCGATGATGGTGCCGATGATGGTGCCGGTGCCGCCCGACAGCGAGGTGCCGCCGATCACGACCGCGGCGATCGCGTCGAGCTCGTAACCCTGGCCGAGCGCCGGCTGCGCCGAGTTCAGCCTCGATGCGATCAGCAGGCCCGCGATGCCGCAGATCGCGCCGCTGATCGAGTACACGACGATCTTCCAGAACACCACGTTGACCCCCGACAGGCGCACCGCCTCCTCGTTGCTGCCGAGCGCGAAGGTGTAGCGCCCCACCAGGGTCTTGTTCAGCACGATGCTGGCGAGCAGGGCGACCACGAACATGATCAGCACCGCGTTCGGGATCGGCAGCGCTGGAATGAGGTAGCCGATCAGCGAGTCCTGCGAGATCACCGGGAAGTCCGGCGTGCCGTTGAAGTAGATCGGCTTGGTGCCCGAGATCACCAGCGACAAGCCCTTGAGCAGCATCATCATGCCGAGCGTGGCGATGAACGGCGGGATCTTCAGCTTCGCGATCAGCACGCCGTTCGTGAAGCCGCAGAGCGCGCCGAAGAAGATCGCCGCGACGATGCCGAGCGACAGCGGCATGCCCCAGTACGTCAGCACGACGCCGGCCATCACCGAGCAGAACGTCATCATCGTGCCGACCGACAGGTCGATGCCGGCGGAGATGATCACGAAGGTGCAGGCGATCGCGAGCACGCCGTTGACGGCGGTGGACTGCAGGATGCTGACCAGGTTGCCGGTCTGCAGGAAGTTGGGTGAGGCGAGGCTGAAGAAGATCATCAGCACCAGCAGGCTCGCGAAGGCCATGGCCTTCTGGCGCGTCGCCGGTTTCAGGAGGGTGTGCTTCAGCGCCGCGAGCGGGCGCTGGGGGACCACGGAGACTTGTTCGGTCATGGTGCAGTTCGCGGTGGTAGGGGCGCTCGTCAGGCCGGGCTCATGGATTCACGCTGGGTGGCGAGCTGCATGATGTTCTCCTGCGTGGCGTCGGCGCCGCGCAGCTCGCCGGTGATCCGGCCTTCGCACATCACGACGATGCGGTGGCTCAGCGCCAGCACCTCGGGCAGCTCGGACGAGATCATCACGATGGCCTTGCCCTGCGCGGCCAGCGCGTTCAGCAGCTTGTAGATCTCGGCCTTCGCGCCGACGTCGATGCCGCGCGTGGGCTCGTCGAAGAACAGGATGTCGCAGTCGCGCAGCAGCCATTTCGAGATCACGATCTTCTGCTGGTTGCCGCCCGACAGCCGCGCCACCTGCTGCTCGACCGACGGCGTCTTGATCTGCAGCTGCCGCACGTAGCGTTCGGCCGCGGCGCGCGTCGCATTCGCATCGACGAGACCGCCGAACCTCAGGAAGCGCCACATGCTCGCCAGCGCGATGTTGGTCTCGACGTCCAGCCCGGTGGCCAAGCCGAAGTGCTTGCGGTCCTCGGAGAGGTAGCCGATGCCGTGCGCCACCGCGTCGGCCGGAGATCCGATGACCGCGTTCGCCCCGCGCACGCGAATTTCGCCCGAATCGACCCGGTCGGCACCGAAGACCGCGCGGGCCACTTCGGTGCGGCCGGCGCCCATCAAGCCGGCGAAGCCGAGGATCTCGCCTTGGCGCAGCGTGAAGTTCACGTCGCGGATGGCCTTGCCGCGGTTCAGCCCGCGCACCTCGAGGACGACCTCGTTGCGGGAGGTGTCGGACGCCTCGTTGGTCATTGCGGCGAGCTCGCGCCCGACCATCATGCCGATGATGCGATCGACGCTGGTGCCGGCCATCGGCAGCGTCGCGATGGTCCGTCCGTCGCGCATCACGGTGACGCGGTCGGCGATCTGCTGCAGCTCGTCCATCTTGTGCGAGATGTAGACGATGCCCACACCTTGCGCCTTCAGCTGCCGGATGATGCGGAACAGGTCGGCGACCTCCTCGTTGTTCAGCGCCGCGGTCGGCTCGTCCATGATCAGCACGCGCGAGTCGAACGACAGCGCCTTCGCGATCTCGACCATCTGCTGGCGCGCGACCGTCAGCGTGCCGACCGGCGTGCGCGGGTCGAGCGCCAGGTTCATGCGCTCGAAGATGCGGCGCGCCTGCGCATCGAGTGCGTCGTCGTCGAGGAACAGGCCGAAGCCTCGACGC
This sequence comes from Rhizobacter sp. P5_A1, assembly GCF_056400745.1. Classification (NCBI taxonomy): domain Bacteria; kingdom Pseudomonadati; phylum Pseudomonadota; class Betaproteobacteria; order Burkholderiales; family Sphaerotilaceae; genus Rhizobacter; species Rhizobacter sp. P5_A1. Next base: position 173,084 of record NZ_JBFUKR010000004.1, on the reverse strand, counting down.
GGTTCACGCCCGATGAAGATGTTCTGCGCGGCGCTCAGGTGGCTCATCAGGTACAGCTCCTGATGGACGATGCCGATGCCGTGCGCCTGCGCCGCGCGCGGGCTGTCGATCTCGATGGCGCGGCCGTCGAGCAGGATCTCGCCGGCGTCGCGCTGGTACACACCGGCCAGCACCTTCATCAGCGTCGACTTGCCCGCGCCGTTCTCGCCCATCAGGGCGTGCACCTCGCCGGGCAGCAACTCGAGCTGGCAGTTCTCGAGCGCGCGAACGCCGGCAAACGACTTCGAGAGGTGCCGGATCGAGATCAGCGGGTTCGCTGGGTCGGTGTTCATCGCGTCGGCGAGATGGAGTCAGTGCGCGAGGGCATAGAAGCGGCTCGCGTTGTCGTGCCAGATGCGCGCCTGCTCGGCCGACGGCAGCGCGCCGATGAGCGCGTCGCACACCTCGACCCAGCGGTCGAAGTCTGCCGCAAGGTTCAGCACCGGCCAATCGCTGCCCCACATCAGCCGATCCGGGCCGAACCATTCGAGCAGGCGATCCCACACCGGGCGCACGGCGTCGATCGCGGCGGGCAGCGTCCGGGTCTGCGACGCGGGGACTTCGGTCAACAGCCCCGACAGCTTGCACATCACCTGCGGGTGCGCGGCGAGCGCGGCCATGTCGTGCTCCCAGCGCGCAACCCAGTCGGCATCCCAGCCGGTGCTCAGTGGCGCGCTCAGTGGCGGTTTGGCGGCATGGTCGACGACCACGGGCAGTCCCGGATGGCGGCGCACGAACTCGAGCAGCGGCGCGAGCTGCGCCGGCTTGACCAATGCGTCGAAGCGCAGCCCGAGATCCATCAGCGCCTGCGCCGTGTCCGGGTGCGGCATGCGCGCGATCCAGTCGGCTTCCGGCAGATCCTGCAGCATCGGCCGCACGCCCTTGAACTTGGGATCGCGGGACCAGCGCTGCAACGCGTCGACCGCGTCGCGCCGGCTCAGGTCGACCCAGCCGACGACGCCGCCGATCCAGTCGTGCGCGCCGGCGAGTTCGAGCAGGAATGCCGTCTCCGCCTCGCTCGCCGCGGCCTGCACGAGCACGGTCCGGACGACACGGTGCCGGCGCATCAAAGGGTGCAGAGCATCGGGCATGAAATCGCGGTAGAGCGGCTGCAGCGCCGGCACGTCCGGTCGCAGCCAGGCGTAGTCGCCACGGGCGAGGCGCCAGAAGTGCTGATGGGCATCGATGCGGGCGGTCATGCTGCTCATGCTCATGCTCATTCTCGTGCCGTGAGCCGCGCCCCGCCGAACCCGATCGGCTCGCCGCGAACGACTTCGAAGCGCACGGTGAACCAGGCCAGGTCCAGTCCCGGCGGCAGTGCGAATTGCAGGTCCTGCGCTTCGGGCCGCTCCTTTCGGCCCAGGGAGGTGCCGTTGCAAAACACCTCGCAGCGGCCGGCCAACTTGAAGAACTGCACTTGGCCGCCGAGGTTCCTGATGGTGGCGAAGGGCCTCAGCTCCGCGCCGAACACGACATGGCCGCTCTGGTCCGGCCGTTGCACGGCCCTGGCGCCGACCCAGCCCCAGCTGTTCATGTCCCGGGGCGCGGGACGCCAGTCAGCCGGCGGCAGATCCGGTACGAGCGGCGAATTGCGCCAGCCCGCGATCGCCTGAACCGGGGCCGGGGAGGCTTCGTGGACGGCGCCCGGCGCTCCCGGCGCGATACGCACGCTGCAGACAGCCGCCTCGAGCCCGGGCGCGTCGGCGGTGAGTTGCAAGCTGCCCGACGAACCTTCGCGCGTCTGGACGATCGCCTGCGCGAGGCCGTTGAACAGGCGGCGCGTGGGCCCTTTCTCGCCATCGGTGTCGTTCGGGTCGCCGTTGCCCAGGCCGACCAGCTGGGCGCCTTCGACGCGGAAACTCACGACGTGCTGGGCCGTTGGCACCGGCCGGCCTTGCGTGTCCAGGGCCTCGACCTTGAACGGCTGCGCGTCGAGCCCGTCGCCGGTCAGGGTCAGGCGCTCCGGCGTGAGGCGCAGGCGCACGGCCGGGCCCGTGGTTTCCACCGCGTCGCGAACCACCACCTGGCCGCTGCGATAGCCGATCGCCTCCAGCCGGCCCGGCGCGTACGGCACCTGCCAGCGGCTCATCTCGTAGCGGTCGCCATGTTGTCGCCCGATGAGTGCGCCGTTCAACCGCAGCTCCACCTCGTCGACGTTGCCGCAGGCCATGACGGTGATCTGCTCGCCCTCACGACCGGGCCAGTTCCAGTGCGGCACGATGCGCAGCACCGGCTCGTCGACCCATTGCGCCCTGTGGATCCAGAACGCTGTCTTCTCGAAACCGCACAGATCCATGATCCCGAAGAACGTGGCGTTCGACGGCCATTCGTGCGGCGTGGGCTCGCCGTGGTAGTCGAACCCCGACCAGACGAAGCCGCCGGCCACGAAATCGCGCTCGGCGATGGCCTTCCATGCGGCGCGATGCGTGAGGCCCCAGCTGGCACGGTCGTCGTCGTAGGAGGCGAAGACATGCCGCTTCGCATCCGTGCTGTATTCGCCGCGTGTCATGTAGCCGCAGGTGTCTTCCGACGAGGTGATGGGCACGTTCGGAAAGGCCTTGTGGAACGCGTCGTAGGCGCCGGTCTGGTAGTTGAAGCCCACCACGTCGACCGCCTGTGCCGCGTTGTCGAGCGCCAGCACGCCGTCGTTCATCGCCGCGGTCACCGGGCGCGTGCGATCGAGCCGCTTGACCACATGCACCATGCGCCGCACCATCTCGCGCCCCTGCGCGCTGCCCTGCATCGGCTCCTCGTTGAACACCGACCAGAGGATCACCGACGGATGGTTGCGGTCGCGCCGCACCAGCCACTCCAGCTCCGCCATGTGCTCGCTCGACGGGTTGAAGACCCGGTTCTCGTCCATCACGAGAAAGCCCATGCGGTCGCACAGCTCGTAGAAGGCGCCGTCCTGCGCGTTGTGCGCGCAACGGATCGCATTGCAGCCCAGCGCCTTCAGGCGTTGCAGCCGGTATTCGAGGATGCCGCGCGGCACCGCGACGCCCACGCCGGCGTGGTCCTGGTGGATGCACACGCCCTTGAGCTTGACATGCCGGCCGTTGAGGAAGAAGCCCCTCTGCGGATCGAAGTGCTGCGTGCGAAAGCCGCAGGGCGTCTCGACTTCATCGCGCACCGTGCCCTCATCGAACAGCTCGGTGTGCATGCGATAGAGCGTGGGCGATTCCACCGACCACAGGCGCGGATCGTCGACGGCCATCTGCAGGGTCGCCACCGACTTCTCCAACGGCACCGCGGTGAGCCGCTTCTCGATGCGCGCGATGCGCCGGCCGTGCTCGTCGAACAGCGTGCAACGCAGCTCCACTTCGCGCGACGTCGCCAGCGTGCTGCCGACGGTTACCTCGATCGGAACGACCCAGCGCGGCCCGCGCTTCACCGGATGGGCGAACACGCCGTCGGTGACGATGTGCACCGGGTGGCGCTTCACCAGCCAGGTGTTGCGGTAGATGCCCGCGCCTTCGTACCACCAGCCCTGCTGCGCCTGCGCGTCCACCCGCACGACCAGGCTGTTCAGCGCCTCGCCGTAGGTGGCGAACGGCGTGACGTCGAGAAGGATCGCGTTGTAGCCGCTCCAGTTGTGGGCCACCAGCGTGCCGTTGAACCAGATCGTCGCCAAGGTCGAGATGCCGTCGAGGTGGATCTCCAGGTGCTTGCCGCGGTCCGCTTCATCCAGGCGCACGAGGCGCCGGTACCAGGCGATCCCGCGGCGCCGGTAGCCCTGCGACGCGTTGGCCTCCGGCTGCGGCAACTGATGGCTGGCGAAGTCGTGCGGCAGCGTGACGGTGGTCCACTCGGAATCGTCGAAGTCGGCGGCGGCGCCGCCGAAGGCCACGCCGGCCTTCGCGTTCCCGTAGCTCATGCCGTGGCCACGGACCTCCGGCGGCGCGATGTCGCCTTCGAAAAATCGCCAGCCCTTGTTCAGGCTGGACACGATTCGCGTTGCCGCTCGCTGCCCGGACAGTGGCTTCACGTCCAAGGCTGACGCGGCACGCGGCAACAGCGCGATCGCGCTGGTGGCGGCCAGCAGTTCCCGGCGGTTCATGGAACCCGGTCCTCCCGGTGCGGAAACGGTGCCAGCCATGCCAGCACGATCGGCGGCAGCGAGAACAGTAGCACCAGGGCGAAGAAGCTGCCGTAGCTGTGGCCCACCGCGGACCAGACCCAGCCGCTGACGGTGCCGGTGGACCACTTCGTCAGCGCCATCACGCCGGTGGCCATCGCGTAGTGCGTCATCCTGAAGGGGCCCGGCGCCACCTGCTGCATCATGTAGAGCATGTGGCCCACCGAGCCCATGCCGAAGCCGAACTTCTCGAGCGCGACGATGGCGCCGATCCACAGCGTGCTCTCGGGCAGCGCCTGGCTCAGGAAGAAGTAGGTGAGGTGCGGCAGGTTCAGCACCAGCGCGAGCACGAAGAACGAGCGCGGCAGCGTGCGCCGCGCGACGAGGAAGCCGCCGAGAAACGCGCCGGCGATGAATGCGATGGTGCCGGCCGTGCCGTTGATGAAGCCGAGCGCCTCGTTGTCCAGGCCGAGCCCGCCGGCGCTGCGCGGGTCGAGCAGGAACAGCGGGCCGAACTTCTCGATGAAGCCCTCGCCGAAGCGGTAGAAGAAAATGACCGCCAGCATCATCCAGATCTGCGGCTTGCGGAAGAACGAGGCCCACGATTCGCGCAGCGCGATCAAGGCCACGGCGAGGCTCTCGCCTTGCACGGCCGAGGGGGCGCCGGGCGGCAGCACGCGCAAATGCCACAGGCCGAAGGCGCCCATGGTCAGGGCCGCGGCGGTCACCACGATCATCCAGCACTGCACCCACGGCAGGCCCATGTGCTTGTGCAGCCATCCGGTCAGCGAGACCAGCAGGCCCGAGGCGATCACGGCACCCAGGTTCCAGCACATGCCCTGCAGGCCGGCATAGCGCGCCTGGTCGCGCAACGGCATCGTCGTCATGAACACGCCGTCGGCCACGGTGTCCTGCGTGGCCGAGGCGAAACCGGTGATCCAGAAGAACGCGAGCGAGGCGCGGAAGAACCCTTCCAGCGGCAGGCAGAACGCCACCAGGCCGAGCGAGGCCATCATCGTGAACTGCATGCTGATCACCCACCAGCGCTTGGTGCGCAAGGGCTCCAGCAGCGGCGCCCACAGCGGCTTGAGCACCCACGGCAGGTACATCTGCGAGGTGTAGAGCGCGATGTCCTCGTTGGAGACGCCGAGGTTCTTGTAGATGATGGCCGCGACCACGCCGACCATCACGTTGGGCAGGCCCATCGCGAGGTAGAGGGTTGGCACCCAGGCGAGCGGGTGTCGCGCGGGCGGGTGCGCATCGATCACCGCGCCGGTCAGCGCGGGGGCGTTGGTGGTCATTCGTTGGGCTTTCGCGTTCATCATTGGGGGCGGTCGACAACGGGCATGGGCGCTATTGCAAGAGATCGACCGGCGCCGATCGCGCTCCTGGCGTCAGTTCCTGCAGCGCCGCGCTGACGTAGACCAATGGCGCGTTCCAGTTGATCGCGACCTCGTTGGTCGTGTAGCTGCAGAAATGATCGAGCCAGGACTTCGCCGGTGCCTTCGACGCATACGGCACGGGGCAGCCCTTCGCATCGCCCTGGTCGGCATGGGGCCCGCCGACCAGGAAGCCGGGCACCGGCGCTTCGACGCCATCGGCCTGCGACGGGCGGTGATGCGGATGGCGCGGTGAGCGTTCGCCGAAGCCGGTGACCATGGAGGAGCCGGTGGCGTTGCGGCCCAGCACGTAGTCCAGCGCCGCCTGCGCCGCGTCGAGCTGGCGGCGCTCGCCGGTGAGGCGATAGCCCTGGATCAGCATCAGCGCCTGGTTCAGCGCGACCGCGTTGCTGCCCCAGATGAAGTCGTTGTCCTGCAGCGCGACGCGGTACGGTGAGGCGCTCCAGGCGTCGGCGAGCTTCGCGGCCATCTCCACGATGCGGCGCTCGATCAGCGCGCGGTCGGCCGCCGGCGTGAGCTGCGCGCGGTGCTGCGCGAGCGTGATCCACGCGAGCGAGCCGACGTTCGGCCAACCGGGCACATCGATAGTCAGCGCGGACAACTTCAGCGCCGAGAGGTAGGCATCGTCGCGCGTCGTCACATACAGCTCGGCCGCGGCCCAGGCGAATTCGTCGCCGAGTTCGTGATCGTCGTAGCCGCCGGTATGGATGTCGCCCGGCTGGCGATAGACCACCGCCGGATGCGCCTTCGCCCACGCCCAGGCGGCCTTCGACGCCGCGAGCATGCGCGCGGCCAGGCCGGGACGCTGCGCCTCGAATGGCGCGAGCACGCGGCTCGCCTGTGCCATCACCGCCGCGAAGTCGAGGGTCGCCGCCGCGGTTTTCATCACCACGTAGCGCGGGCCTGTCGACTGATGCGGCATCACGGCGCCGTCAAAGCCGGCGCCGGTGAGCTTGTGGTAGACGCCACCGTCGGCCGGATCCTGCATCGCGAGCATCCAGTCGAGGTTCCACAGCGCCTCGTTCAGCACGTCCGGGATGCCGTTGCCGCTTTCCGGAATGTTCAGCGACTGATCCTGGAAGAAGGCGGGGAAGTGCTCGTACGCAGCGAGCAGCGTGTACAGCGTGATGCCGGAGTTGACGACGTACTTGTTGTAGTCGCCGGCGTCGTACCAGCCCTTGGGCGCCGAGATCACCGTGCCTTCGGGGCGGCCGGGGCCGGCGGCCGAGGCATGCACGAGCACCTGCGTGTCCGCGTGACCCGGAGGGCGCGCCCACGCGCCGGCCTGCTGCGGCTTGAGCTCGATGCTCGCGCGGTTGTAGGTGTAGGCGCGGATCGCCGCGGCATTCAGGGCAGCGTAGGCGTGAGGCGCGATCGCAAAGCGCGGCGAGTCCGGCAAGCCGTCGACATGCACGCGGTACTCGCCCGGGCCCATGAAGGACGAGAACTCGGCCAGCCGCAGCACTTCCTGAGCCGGTTCCCAGCGCCGCGGCGGCGCAAGCGTGCCGCGAAAGGCGACGCGGCCATTGTTCGCATCGACGATGCTGAACGCGCCCGACGCGGTCTCGGGCACGGCCGCCCACTTGGCCGAGCCCGGCAGGAAGCCCAGCTGGTTGACCTGGATGCCGGCGGCGGGCGGTGGCCTGTCGCAGGCCTGCAGCGCGCAGGCCAGCGCGACGCATGCAAGGCGCTTCACGGCGTGCCCTCCCACATCACCTTGTCGCTGGCACCGGTGTCGGTGCGCACGCCGATCTCGTTGCGCCCGGGCACGAGCGGCACGTCGCGCCAGACGGCGATGCGGTCCACCGGTCTGACGCTGCCGAACACGACGCCGTTGACTTCCAGCGTCGCGCGGTGCGCGTTGGTGTAGGCCTTGATCGCCGTCTTCGCGGCGGGGCGCGGCGTCAGGGGCGCGCTCCCGATGTGGACCATCGGTGTGCGGCTCCAATGCGCGCGATAGAAGTGGTAAGCGTCCTTGTGCATCTTGCGGTCGTAGGTGACGAGGCCCTTGTCGTTGAAGCCCGGCCGGTCGCCCTCGTTGCGTCCGGCCGATGCGTGGTCGAAGGCGAGCCACACGAAGCTGCCCGCGAGCCAGGGTCGCGCTTCGATCTGCGCCCAGTAGGCTTCGTGGAACAGCGCCTGGTATTGCTCGGGATGCCAGCGGCTCGCGGGCTGCGGGCGCCGTGGCGGGTCCTCCTGCTGCAGCACGCTCGCGCCGGCGCCGTATTCGCTGATCGCGAAAGCGCGCTGCGGCAGCCGCGCGCGCAGGGCATCGGCCCAGGGGCCGAGGTCGGTGAGTTCGCCGTCGTACCAGCCCCAGTAGCGGTTGTATCCCGTGAGGTCGGCCTGCATCGCCATCGGGTGGTCGTCGGCGGCGCAGCAGTGCGCGTAGGCGGTCAGGCGCGTCGGATCCTCGCGCTTGGCCTGCGCATGCAGTTCGGCGAGCTGCGTGCGGATCGCTTCGTCGCTGCGGTAGACCTCGTTGCCCAGGCCCCAGATCGCGACCGATGGATGGTGACGGTTCTGCCGGATCAGCTCGCTCAACTGTTGCGCGAGGTTGGCTCGGAAGCCTTCGCTCTCGTCCATCGCAGCGTTGAGCGGGACCTCGGTCCACAGCACGAAGCCGAGCTCGTCGGCGCGTTCGTAGACGCGCGATGGATGCTGAAAGTGCACCAGCCTCAAACCCGTGACGCCGAGCTCCTGCAGGATGCGCAGGTCCTCGTCGATCTCGGCATCGTCCACCGCCAGCCCCTTGCCGGGCCGGCCGGGATGGAAGTAGTTCACCCCGTGCAGCGGGTACGGCTCGCCGTTGAGCAGGAACCCGCGTTGCGAATCGACGGCCACATGGAGGATGCCCACGGGCACGCTGAGCTCGTCGACCACGGTGCCGCGTTGCAGCAGTTCGACGCTGAGGCGGTAGAGGAAGGGGTCGCGCACGCCTCGCCACAAGTGCGGATGCGCGAGCGTGAGGCTCGTGCGCTCGGTCTCGGTCGCGTCGGCCTGCACCCGCAGGCCATGTTCGCGTCGCAGCACTTGCCGGCCTTGCGCGTCGCGCAAGGTCAGGCGCACGCTCACGCGCCGCGCGTGCGTCAGCGCGTTGCGCACACGAACCGTGATCCGCATCCGCGCCGCGGCCGCCGACACGTCGTCGGCCACCGCCTCGATGCCCGGCCCGCCATGGTCCAGCAGGTCGATGTGCAGCGGCGCTGTCTCGATCAGCCGCACGCGGCGGTACAGGCCGCCGAAGACCGTGAAGTCGCCACCGAGCGGCGCGACCGTCGGCTGGGCGGCGTTGTCCACACGGACCGCCAGCGTGTTGCGGCCGGGGCGCAGCAGCTCGGTCACGTCGAAGCGAAAGCGCGCGTAGCCGCCCTCGTGTCGGCCGGCGCGCTGACCGTTGACCCACACGTCGGCCACCAGCGCTGCGCCATCGAATTCGAGGAAGCGGCGTCGGCCGGGCTGCGCGGGCGCGATGTCGAGCGCGAGCCGGTACCACGCCGGGCCGCGGTAGTACGCGCCGCCGGCTTCGCCATCCACGGCATTGAACGTGTGCGGCAGCGTCACCGGCGCCCAAGACGCATCGTCGAAGTCCGACGCCTGCGCGCCGGCCGCGTCGTTGCGCATAAAGCGCCAAGGCCCGTCGAGCGCGGTCGCGCTGCGCGGGGCGGCTTGCGCAAGCCCGCACAGCGCGAGCAGCGCGATGGCCGCCCACTTGCGCAGGCAGGGGCGAACGCGCGTCAGACCGTCCAGCTGCATGCGCCGGTCGTCTCCTGCAGCGGACCCGGCTTGCCGTCGACCTCGAGTCGCCACTGGCGCAGTGCGCCTTCGGTCACCGTCGCGGTGTACGTGCTGCCCTCGCGACGCACCGTGCCGCGCGCCGCAACGCGGCCTTGCGGCGAGGCCACGGTGAAGGTCGCGCTCGTGCCATCGGCCAGCGCGAAGACGCGCAAGGTCACGCCCTGCGCGTAGTCGTAGTCGGGCCGCTCGGCCTCGCTGCCCCACGGCAGGACCGTGTTCGGCGCCACGTACAGCGGCAGGCTGAAGAAGTCATGCGTCTCGCGATGCCAGCGTCCGCCGTCCTTCACCTCGCCCGAGAGCAGATGCGTCCAGCGACCCGCGGGCAGGTAGACGTCGACCTCGCCGCTGTCGGTGAACACCGGCGCCACGAGCAGCGATTCGCCCAGCTGGTACTGGCGGTCGAGCGTCGTGCAGGCCGGGTCGTGCGGATGCTCGACGAGCATCGAACGCATCATCGGCACGCCGGTCTCGGTCGCCTCGATGGCCTTCGCGTACAGGTAAGGCATCAGGCGGTGCTTCAGGCGCGTGAAGGCCTGCAGCACGACGCAGCTCTCCTCGTCCACCAGCCAGGGCACCCGATAGAAGCTGCTGCCATGCAGGCGGCTGTGCGACGACAGCAGGCCGAACTGGATCCAGCGTTTGTAGACGGCCGGCGGCGGGTTGCCCTCGAAGCCGCCGATGTCGTGGCTCCAGAACGCGAAGCCGCAGCTCGTCAGCGACAGGCCTCCGCGCAGGCTCTCGGCCATCGACTCGAAGTTGGACCAGCAGTCACCGCCCCAATGCACCGGGAAGCGCTGGCCCGAGGCATAGCTGGAGCGCGCGAACACCACGGCGTCTTCGCCCTTCGTGTCGCGCAGCACCTCGAACACCGCCTCGTTGTAGAGCAGCGGGTAGAGGTTGTGCATCTCGACCGGATCGGAGCCGTCGTGGTAGACGACGCCCTGGTCGGGGATGCGCTCGCCGAAGTCGGTCTTGAAGCAGTCGACGCCCATCGCGACGAGCCGGCGCAGGTGCCCCTGATACCAGACGGTGGCCTCCGGATTCGTGAAGTCCACGATCGCCATGCCGGGCTGCCACAGGTCGGTCTGCCAGGTCAGTCCGTGATGTGTCGGGTCCTTCCGCTTGATGAAGTAGCCCTTCTCCACGCCCTCCTTGAACAGCGGCGACTTCTGCGCGACGTAGGGGTTGATCCAGAGGCTGATCTTCAGCCCCTTGGCATGCAGGCGCGCGAGCATGCCCTCCGGGTCGGGGAAGCCGCGCCGATCCCACTCGAAGTCGCACCACTGGAATTCGCGCATCCAGAAGCAGTCGAAGTGGAACACCGCGAGCGGCAACTCGCGCCGCTTCATCTCGTCGATGAAGTGGGTGGCGGTGGCCTCGTCGTACTGTGTCGTGAACGAGGTCGTCATCCACAGGCCGAAGCTCCACGCGGGTGGCAGCGGGGCACGGCCGGTGAGGGCGGTCAGGCGCTGCAGCACTTGCTTGGGCGTCGGGCCCGCGATCACGCAGTAGTCGAGGCTCTCGCCTTCGCGACTGAACTGCACGCGCGCGGTCTTCTCCGAGGCGACCTCGAACGACACCGGCCCCGCCTCGTTCACCAGCACGCCGTAGCCGCGGCTGGTGAGATAGAACGGCACCGCCTTGTAGGCCTGCTCACAGGCGGTGCCGCCATCCTTGTTGGTGTTCTCCACCACCTGGCCGTTCTTCACGAACGGCGTGAAGCGCTCGCCGAGGCCGTAGACGCTTTCGCCGACCGCGAGCGTGAGCTGCTCGTGCACGAAGTTGCCTTTGTCGGCCCACTGGATGTAGCCGAGGCTGCGCCAGTCGCTGCGCGTGAGCAACTTGTCGCCTTCACGGAAGGTGAGGCTCCAGCCCTCGCCCTTGCGCAGCTGCACCGAGAGCGCACCGGAGCTGAGGGTGGCGTGGGTCTCGGTCTCCTCGATGCGCACGGCGGGCTTGCCGGCACCCGGCATCGGCACGTGCAGCCTGGCCGGCTGCGACGCGGAGAAGTGCTCCACGCTGACGCGGATCACGCCTTCCATCGGCGAACTCAGCGTGACGCTGAGCGTGGGGCCTTGCAGCGTGTCGCCGCGGTGCTTGATCGGGCGTGTGGCGGCGAGCACCACGAGCTTGTCGTCGTGGGCCTCCACGGCATAGGCCTCGCTCGCATAGTGCGCCGCGGCGCCGGGTTGCAGTAGCCACTGTCCATCGGTGAACTTCATCGCAATCTCGGGGAATGGTTGTTGGAAACGAAAACCTACTTCGCGGCCGGTGCCAGCGTGACCAGCACGACATCGTTGCTGCGCATCGGCAGTTTCCACTGCAGCCGGCCATCGGCGCCGACGCGCACCGCGCGGTCCACCTCGGGCCTGTCTGCCGTGATCTGCTGCAGCTTGCGCAGTTGCTCCGCGTTGAGCTCCTTTGGCGACCCCATCTCGAGGTAGGCGGTGTGCGCGTCGTTGGCCTTGTAGCCGGTACGGCTGACCTGCACGCGGTAGCGGCCCGGGGCGAGGTGGCGCAACTCCAGTTGCACAGTGCGCGCTTCGGTCGGCGGCACCGGCTTGCCGAAGAAGACACCGTTGCTCGTGGGTTGTTCCCGGTGCTGCCAGTCCCACACGAGCACGGCGGTCCTGGTGCCGTCGGCCGCCGCGAGCACGGTCTCCTCGGCGCTGGGAATCTCCTTGCCGCGCAGCGCATGCAGGTACTTGTAGGCGAACCACGCCGGCTTGCGCACGCCCTCGCGCGTCATCAGGCCGAAGCCGCCGTGGAAGGGCCGATCGGGCGGGCCGGGTTCCTCGAACAGGTCGCTGTAGGTCCAGTAGCTCATCGCCTGCGCGAGGCCGCGCGTGCCGCGCAGCTTGGTCAGGATCCACGAGGCGCTGATGTAGCTGTCGTGCACGCGGTCGCGCGGGTTGTAGCTGGTGCTCCACTCGGTGATGTACAGCGGCAGCCCGGGGAAGGCCGAGGCCTCGATCTGCTGGCGCACGCGCTTCACGTCGCCGATGATCGAATCCGGGTTCGGCGAGAGCTTGCGGTCGGACTGGCCGAACTCGTCGAGAAAGCCTTCCTCGACGCCGTAGGTGTGCGTGGTGATGAAGTCCACCGGTACGCCGTTGGCTTTGGCATGGGCGAGGAACTCGGGCACCCAGGCGGCGCCGGCGGTGGACGGCCCGCCGACACGGATCAAAGGGTCGATGCCCTTGATCACGCGCGCGCTGGCCGCATACAGCTCGAAGTACGCCTTCTGGTCGGCGCGCTCCCAGAAGCCGTCGAGGTTGGGCTCGTTCCACACCTCGAAGGGCCACTTGCGCACCTCTTCGGCGCCGTAGCGCTCGATCAGGTGGCGCACGAAGGCATCGATCAGCTCGGCCCACGGCCCCGGCTGGGGGTGCGACGTGTTGCCCTTCCAGTAGAAGATCGTCTGCTTCGAAGTCGTCATCACTGTCGGCGTGAAGCCCAGCTCGATGAACGGCTTGATGCCGCGCGCGAGCAGCGCGTCGTAGAGCTTGTCGACACCGCCGAAGTCATAAGTGATGCGGCCCTCCACCTTGCGCACCGTGCCGAGCACGTCGTGGAAGATGTCGTGCAAGCGCACGTAGCGGAACCCGAGTTCATCGACCGCAATCTTCAGTTGGGCCAGGTTCTCGGCACGGCCCGTGGTACCGGGGTAGTCGGCGCCGACCGAAAGGTCGAAGAACCGGTCCACCGGCTGCGCCGCGCGCGCGAGGTCCAATTCGACCTGCCGGTGCGGCGGGCCGCCTGCCGTGGCCGCGGATGCGCAGCACAGGCCCAGCGCGAGTGTTGCCCAACGAACATTCCGCACGCCTTGTTCCTTTCTCAAGCGGCGACCCCTGCTGCCGAGGCCGCGCGCTCGGGGCTCGCGAGCGGTTCGGCCTTGCAGTGGCGGTCGATGTACTCGGTGTGGGCCGGCATGCCGGCCACGGTGCCGGCGATCGCCTTGTGCAGGCGAGTGAAGTGCGTGCGCAGCGTCTGCTCGTCCACGAGGTCGACGAAGGGGTCGTGCGTCCGCGGCGCGAGCCCGAGACCGATCATCATCGAGATCCACGACGATTCGGCGAAGCTGTCCGAGTCGAGGATGGCGACTCGGCCGCTGGCGCGGAACAGCTCGATCTGGTGCCGCAGCGTGTCCGGGATCGGCATCGCCGCGCAGTGGCGCCAGAATTCGGAATCGCTGCGCTCGGTGAGCTTGTAGTGCAGGATGATGAAGTCGCGGATCGACTCGTATTGCTTCGCCATCTTGCGGTTGAATTCCGCCGCCAGGCCGGGCTCGAAGTCGCGGTCGGGGAACAGTTCGACCAGCCGGCCGACACCGTCCATGATGAGCTGGATGCTGGTGGATTCGAGCGGCTCCAGGAAGCCGGACGACAGGCCCACCGCGACCACGTTCTTCACCCAGCATTCGCGCCGCCGCCCGGTCGTGAAGCGAAGCTGCCTCGGCGTGTCGAGTGCCTCGCCGTCCAGGTTGTCGAGCAGCACCCGGGCCGCCTCGGCGTCGGTCGTGAAGTGATTGCAATACACGTGGCCGTTGCCAGTGCGGTGCTGCAGCGGGATGCGCCACTGCCATCCGGACGAACGCGCGGTCGACGTGGTGTAGGGCGTGAGCTTGGCGGCCTTCGCGCAGGGCACCGCCAGCGCGCTGTTGCAGGGCAGCCAGGCGCTCCAGTCCTCGTAGTCCGACTTCATCGCGCCGCCGATCAGCAACGCGCGAAAGCCCGAGCAGTCGACGAACAGGTCGCCGTCGATGCGGCGGCCATCGCGCAGCTTCACCGCGGCGACGAATCCGTCCTCGGGGCGCAGCTCGACGTCGACGATCATTCCTTCGATGCGCTGCACGCCGCGCTGCATCGCGTACTCGCGCAGGTAGGCGGCGTACAGGCCGGCGTCGAAATGAAAGGCGTACGAGTAGGCGTTGTGCGCCGAAGGCTGGTCGCCGGTGGGCGGGATGAAGCGGTCCTGGCGCGCCATCACCGTGGCGGTGGACCACTCCTCGTACGAGCGCATGTCGCCCGCCTGCGCCAGGCGCAGCCAGTACATGAACGACGAGCGGTTGTGGATCGGCGGACCGAAGCCGCCGAAGCCGTGGAAGAAGCGGTGGCCCGCGCGCCCCCAGTCCTTGAACTCGATCCCGAGCTTGAAGGTCGCCTGCGTCTTCTTGACGAAGTCCACGCCGTCGAGGCCGAGGGTCTGGTTGTAGAAGCGGATCGGCGGCAGCGTGGCCTCGCCCACGCCCACGGTGCCGATCTCCGGGGACTCCACCACCACGATCTCGCAGCGCCGGTGGTCGTGACCCTTGAGCATCTGCGCCAGTGGCGCGGCCGCCATCCAGCCGGCGGTGCCGCCGCCGACGATGACGATCTTTCGGATGGCCTTGTCATTCATTTGTGGATTTCCAGATCGGGCGCGGCGAGCGCGCGTGGGCGATGCCATCTCGGGCGGTCGCATGCGAGCCCGCCGATGTCGTACGCGCAGGGGATGCCTGCCGGACCCCCAACGCGTCGCGACATGCAGCCGCCGCAACCGAGGGAAGTCTGGCCCCGAGCTGTTCGGAAGAGGTTAGGTGTTTACGCCGATTTGATTAGTTCGACGCCCGAATTAATATCCGGCCCAGTTGAAACCTTCCCCTTCCCATAGCGGCGACATGAATTTCCTCGGCGTCGATCTCGGCACTTCCGAAGTCAAGCTTCTGCTCATCGATGCAGTCGGCTCGGTGCTGGGTACGGCCGGTGCGCCGCTGCAGGTGTCGCGACCGCACCCGCTGTGGTCCGAGCAGGCGCCGCAAGACTGGTGGAGCGCTCTCGAGACGGCGATTGCCGAGTTGCGTCGTACGCATGTGCAGGCCTTTGCCGAGGTGCGTGCGATCGGTCTGTCGGGTCAGATGCATGGTGCGGTCCTGCTCGGTGCGCACGACGATGTACTGCGGCCTGCCATCCTGTGGAACGACGGGCGCAGCCATGCCGAGTGCGACGAGCTCACGCGGCGGGCGCCGATGCTGCACGCAGTGGCCGGCAACCTCGCGATGCCCGGTTTCACGGCCCCGAAGCTGCTGTGGGTGAGGGCGCACGAGCCCGAGCTGTTTGCCCAGGTGCGCAGCGTGCTGCTGCCGAAGGACTACCTGCGCCTGCGGTTGACTGGCGAGAAGGTGTCCGACCCCTCCGACGCGGCCGGCACCCTGTGGCTCGACGTTGCGGCGCGCGACTGGTCCGACGATCTGCTCGCGGCCTGCGACCTGAACCGCTCGCAGATGCCGCGGTTGGTGGAGAGCAACCGACCGAGCGCGTGCCTGCGGCCCGAGATCGCCAAGGCCTGGGGGCTCGGGCCGGAAGTCGTTGTTGCCGCAGGCGCGGGCGACAACGCCGCGAGCGCCATCGGCATCGGAGCGGTGCGCCCGGGCGACGGTTTCATCTCGCTGGGCACCTCGGGGGTGCTCTTCGTCGTCAACGACCGCTTCAGCCCGAATCCCGCGTCTGCGGTCCATGCGTTCTGCCATGCGCTGCCGCAGCGCTGGCACCAGATGAGCGTGATGCTGTCGGCGGCGAGCTGCCTCAAGTGGTTCGTCAACTTCAGCGGCGCACGCGACGAGGCCTCGTTGCTGGGCGAGGTCGGCGTGCTGCCCGGCGCGTCGATGGCCCACGCACCGATCTTCCTGCCCTACCTCGCGGGTGAGCGCACGCCGCACAACGACCCGTTCGCGCAAGGCGCGTTCTTCGGCCTGACCCACGAATGCACACGTGCGCTCGGCGCGTACGCCGTCCTCGAGGGCGTGGCTTTCGGCCTGGCCGACGGCCTCGCGGCGCTGCGGGCCGGAGGCGCGGAGGTGACCCGCCTGTCGCTGGTGGGCGGCGGCGCCCGCAGCGGCCTGTGGGCGCAGCTCATAGCCGATGCGCTCGGCGTCGAGATCGTTGTTCACGCCGGCGCAGAGGCCGGCGGTGCGCTCGGCGCCGCACGCCTGGGTTGGATGGCCGTCGGCGGCTCCGAGGCGCAGGTGTGCACCAGGCCAGACGTCGCTGCAAGTCATCTGCCCGACCCCGAGCGTCATCTGCAATTGCAGCCACGGCTGCGACGTTTTCGCGAGATCTACCAGCGGCTCAAGCCTGTGTCGTTCGCCGGCGCCAGCACCTGAGCCATGTCCCACCCAACTTCATCCGTCATGACGAGCACATTTCAAGACATTCCGGCGATCCAGTACAAGGGCCCGCAGAGCGACGACCCGCTGGCGTTCCGCCACTACGACAAGAACCGCATCGTGCTGGGCAAGCGCATGGAGGAACACCTGCGCTTTGCGGTGTGCTACTGGCACACCTTCTGCTGGACCGGCACCGACCCGTTCGGCCTCGGCACCTTCCAGCGTCCCTGGTTCGACGGCGGCTCGCCGATGGAACTGGCGAAGCTGAAGGCCGCCGCCGCCTTCGAGCTCTTCGCGAAGCTCGGCGTGCCGTACTACACCTTCCACGACCGCGACGTGGCGCCCGAGGGCGCGACGCCACGCGAGAGCCACGAGAACTTCCTGCGCATCGTCGACGTGCTCGGCGAGCACCAGCAGCGCACCGGCATCAAGCCGCTGTGGGGCACGGCCAACCTCTTCAGCCACCCGCGCTTCATGGCCGGCGCGGCCAGCAACCCGGACCCGGCGATATTCGGACTGGCAACGCTGCAGGTGCGCGACGCGATGGATGCGACGCTGAAGCTCGGCGGCGAGAACTACGTGCTGTGGGGTGGCCGCGAAGGCTACGAGACGCTGCTGAACACACGCGTCGACCGCGAGCTCGACCAGCTCGGGCGCTTCCTCACGATGGTCGTCGAGCACAAGCACAAGATCGGCTTCAAGGGCGCGATCCTGATCGAGCCGAAGCCGCGCGAGCCGGTCAAGCACCAGTACGACTTCGATGTCGCCAGCGTCTACGGTTTCCTCGTGCGCTACGGGCTCGAGAAGGAAGTCAAGGTCAACATCGAAGCCAACCACGCGACGCTCGCCGGCCACAGCTTCGAGCACGAGATCGCAACGGCCTCGGCGCTCGGCATCCTCGGCAGCATCGACATGAACCGGGGCGACCCGCAGCTCGGCTGGGACACCGACCAGTTCCCGAACAGCGTGCCCGAGACCGCGCTCGCGCTGTACCACGTGCTGCGAGCCGGGGGTCTCGGCACCGGTGGATTGAATTTCGACGCGAAGGTGCGCCGCCAGTCCATCGACCCGATGGATTTGTTCCATGGTCACATCGGTGCCATGGATGTGTGCGCACGTGCGCTTGTGCTGGCCGAACAGATGATCCTGGACGGCCGGCTGGAACAAGCGCTGAAGGCCCGCTACGCCGGCTGGGAAGCCGCGGTCGGACAGGACATCCTGGCCGGTCGCGTTTCGCTCGGCGCACTGGCCGATCAGGTTCTGGCGAAGAACGCCGATACCGAGCCGGTGTCGGGTCGCCAGGAATACCTCGAGAACCTCGTCAACCGGTTCTGCGGCGCCTGAAGCCATGGCTTGGGTTCCGCAACATCTTGCTCGCGTCCAAGGAGAGATTCGGATTCCACGGTTCTAGCGGCAGCGACCGCGCTCACACACCCATCCCCGCAGAGGGAGGGCCTCGAAACCATTACAAAAGGTGCACGCAATGAGGATGAGGAGACATTTCAAAAAGACAGCGTTGTCGGTGGCGGCTGCCCAGGCGGCGCTGCTGTGCGGCGGTGTCACGATGGCACAGACCACGCCGGCCCCCGCGCAGGCCGCGTCGGCTCCGGCGCCCGCCAAGGCCGCTTCGGCGGCGGCTCCCGCGTCGGCGGCCGCTTCTGCGGCAGCGTCGGCTGCGGGCGTTCAGAGCCTCGCGCCGGTCGTGATCACCGGCCAGCGCGCGGCGCTGCAATCGGCGCAGAAGATCAAGCAGGACTCCGACGAGATCGTCGACTCGATCGTCGCCGACGACATCGGCAAGCTGCCGGATCGCTCGATCACCGAGGTGCTGCAGCGCGTGGTAGGCGTGACGATCGATCGCACGATGGCCAAGAACGATCCCGAGCACTTCTCGGTGGAAGGCTCGGGCGTGGCGATCCGCGGCCTCTCGTGGGTGCGCTCGGAACTGAACGGGCGCGACTCCTTCTCGGCCAACGGTGGCCGCGCGCTCAACTTCGAGGACGTGCCGCCCGAGCTGATGTCCGGCGTCGACGTCTACAAGAACCCGTCTGCCGAGCAGATCGAAGGCGGCATCGGCGGCCTGGTGAACCTGCGCACGGCGATGCCGTTCGACTTCCCGGGCATGAAGGCCTCGGTGTCGGCGTCGACCACCTATGACACGCTGAACAAGAAGAGCTCGCCGTCGTATTCGGCGCTGTTCAGCAACCGCTGGGACACCGACATCGGACGCTTCGGCGTGCTGCTCGACCTCGCCAGCTCGAAGAGCAAGACCCGCTCCGACTTCTTCCAGGTCGAGCCCTACTATCCGCGCAACGACGCGGTGGCGGGCCAGGACCCGGCCACCACGCTGTGGGTGCCCAAGGGCGCGCAATGGCGAACGCTGGAGTTCGAGCGCAAGCGCGACGGCGTGTACGGCGCACTGCAGTGGAAGAAGAACGACCTGGAATCGTCGCTCACCTACTTCCAGTCGAAGTACCGCATGCAGTGGGACGAGCAGGCGATCTTCGCGCAGGCCGACCCCTACAAGATCCGCGTGAACAACGGCCAGTTCGACGCGCAGGGCGGCCTGCAGTACGGCACGCTGACGAACAACGACGGCTCGCTCCTCAACTTCAACGACGACACGCGCACCTCCTGGCGCAAATCCAAGACGGAGGACCTGTCGTGGCACGTGGGCTGGAAGGCGAATGAGCGCTGGAGCTTCGGCTCCGACTTTCAGTACATCCGCGCCAAGACCTCCTCGCTGGACTCCACCGTGGCCACCGGCGTCGGCATGCCGAAGGAAACGCTGGACCTCCGGGGCTCCGACCCGACGCTGGTCTTCGACGACTCCGATCGCGCCTACCTCGCCAATCCGGCGAACTACTACTGGGCGTTCACGATGGAGCACATGGATCGCAGCAAGGCGACCGAGAAGGCCTGGAAGGGCGATGCCAAGTTCAGGTTCGACGATCCGGTGCTGCAGGACTTGCGTTTCGGCGTGCGCCTGACCGACCGTGACGCGATCTCCCAGCAGAATCCCAGCGGATACCACTGGCAGGCCGTCAGCCAGCCATGGACCGCCGGCGGCCCGGCGTACCTGAGCAAGTTCCCGGGCGGCACGCACCTCAACACCTTCCCCAACTTCTTCAACGGCAAGGTGACCACGCCGCCGTCAGTCGTCTTCCCCGATGTGTCGGTGGCCAGCGGCTTCCCCGACAGCTACACCACCTTGCACAACTACGGCCGGGACAACTGCCTGGCTCAAGGGCAGAGCGCGTCCACGTGCAACAGCTGGCCTTTCGCCTTCACGCCGGAGACCATCAGCGACGACCCCAACAGCAGTGGCACCAACAAGCAGTCGGAGCGCACGCAGGCCGCCTACACGCAACTGCGTTTCGGCTTCGAGGACTGGAAATACCCTCTGGACGGCAACGTCGGCATGCGCGTTGTGCACACCCAGGCGAAGGCGCACGGATACTTCACCTTCCCCGGCACCAGCGTCGCGCCCAACCTCACCGGCGTGCCGGTGCCGGTCATCCCGAAATACGCTCAGGCACAGGACGTCGACAACAGCTACACCGACGTGCTGCCCAGCCTCAACCTGAGGCTCAAGACCGGCAACGACGTGCAGTTCCGCTTCGCGGCGGCCAAGGCGATCGCGCGGCCTGACTTCACGCAGTTGCAGTCCTTCACCACCTTGTCCCAGACGGCGAACAAGGACAACAACGGAGTCGTCACCAGCGTCTCGCAGACCGGCACGGCCCTCGGCAACCCGATGCTCAAGCCGGTCAAGTCGACCCAGGTCGACGCGACCGCCGAGTGGTACTTCAGCCGCACCGGCTCGCTGACGCTCGCCGTATTCAACAAGGACCTGAAGGACGTCATCATCAACCAGACGTCGAGCTTCGTGGTGCCCGACGTCGACGGCAACCCGCAGGCCTTCTCGGTGACCAGCCCGGTGAACGGCGCGAAGGGCCATGCGCGCGGTTTTGAATTGGCGTTCCAGACCTACTTCGACATGCTGCCGGGCTGGCTCTCGGGCTTTGGCGTGCAAGGGAACTACACCTTCGTCAACAGCAAGACCAAGCTGTACAACCAGGTGAACCAGGCGTACTGCTCGGGCTCCAGCGGCGGCGCCGACAACCTCAACCTGAACTTGAACGGTTGCGACACCGACGGCCGCACCTTCGGCGACCTCCCGCTTCAGGGTCTGTCGCGCAATGCGTTCACGCTGGCCTTGATGTACGACCACGGCCCGCTCTCGGCGCGCATGGCGTACACGTGGCGCTCGAAGTACCTGCAGGCCGTCAACGTCAACGGTACGCAGGGCACCGACGGCACGGACACCAACCCGACCAGCCCCACCTTCGGGCAGCACAACGTCGCCTGGGGCCTGCCGGTTTGGGCCGATGCCTACGGCCAGCTCGACGCCGGCATCTTCTATAAGCTGCTGGGGGACAAGCTGACGCTGGGCCTGGAGGCGCAGAACCTCAACGATGCGAAGCAGACCCAGTTGATGGAGCAGCACATCGGGGAGAAGACCCGCGCCCTGTTCTACACCGGGCCGCGCTACACGTTCACGGCACGCTACACGTTCTGACGAACCGGGCGCGGCGGCAGCTCGCCGCCGCGCCCTCCGATTTCAGGGCCGGCGCTCTCGGGTGCCCGGCCCCTACGACCATGCACCACTGCGTCTTTCGCCGCCGCACACTGCCGGCCCTGATCCTCGGCCTCGCCGCGACATTCGGAGCGCCGGCGGCCGAAGGTCCCCATCTCGAGCAACGCGACGGGCGCCATGCGCTGATGGTCGACGGCGCGCCCTTCATGATCCTCGGCGCGCAAGTCCACAACTCCAGCAACTACCCCGAGGCGCTGAAGAAGGTCTGGCCCGCGGTCGCCGACATGTACGCCAACACGGTCGAGGTGCCGGTGGCCTGGGAGCAGATCGAACCGGTCGAAGGCAAGTTCGACTTCAGCTTCGTCGACGCGCTCGTCAAGCAGGCGCGCGAGCACAAGGTGCGCCTGGTGCTGTTGTGGTTCGGCACCTGGAAGAACACCAGCCCGCAGTACACGCCCGAGTGGGTGAAGTTCGACAACAAGCGCTTCCCGCGCATGGTCGACAAGGACGGCAAGCTCAGCTATTGCCTGTCGCCCTTCGGCGAGGAAACGCTGAAGGCGGACAAGAAGGCCTTCGTGGCGCTGATGGCTCACCTGAAGAAGGTCGACGCGCAGCAGCACACCGTGATCATGGTGCAGGTGGAGAACGAGGTCGGCACCTACGGCCTGGTGCGCGACTTCGGACCGCAGGCGCAGGCCGCCTTCGGGCAGCCGGTGCCGCCCGCGGTGCTGGCACGCAAGAAATCGCCGGTGCAGGGCGCGGGCAGCGGCAACTGGCGCGAGGTGTACGGCGACTACGCCGACGAGTACTTCCACGCCTGGGCGATCGCGCGCTACATCGAAGAAGTCGCCAAGGCCGGCCGTGCCGTGCACGATTTGCCGATGTACGTGAACAACGCGCTGCGCGACGCACTGGAGCAGCCGCCGCAGCCCTGGAAGAACAACTTCGCCAGCGGCGGCCCGACGCATGACGTGATCGACATCTACAAGGCCGCGGCGCCGCACATCGACATCGCCGCGCCCGACCTCTACAACCCCGATCCGAAACAGGTGGCCGAAACCTTGCGCCTGTTCCAGCGCGCGGACAACGCGCTGTGGGTGCCCGAGATGAGCAACGCGGCCGAGTACGCGCGCTACCTGTATTCGATCCTCGGCCGTGGCTCGCTCGGCGTGGCGCCGTTCGGCATCGACTACTTCGACTACAGCAACTTCCCGCTCGGCGCGAAGCTCACCGACCGGCGCATGGTCGAGCCCTTCGCCGGCATCTATGCGGCCTTCGGCTCGATGCCGCGGCAATGGGCACGCTGGGCCTTCGAGGGCCGCACCCACGGCGTGGCCGAAGGCGACGACCATGCCGACCAGACGATCGCGATGAAGCGCTGGCGCGCCGATGTGAGCTTCGGCCAGTGGCAGTTCGGCGAGCGCGCCAACGCCAAGGAGAAGCCGCCGCACGCCGACAAGGCGCAGGGCGGCGTCGCGATCGCGCAGATCGGCGACGACGAGTTCGTGATCGTCGGCCAGTACGCGCGTCTGCGCATCGAGCCCGCCGCGGCCGAGGGCCACCAGGGCGCGATGATCGCCTCCGCCGAAGAGGGCCGCTTCGATGCGTCGGGGCGCTGGGTGATGGAGCGCCGCTGGAACGGCGACCAGGTCGACTCGGGCCTGAACCTGCCGGGGCGCCCGACGATCCTCAAGGTTCGCATGGGGCGCTACTGATGCAGCGGCGTGAACTGATGAAGGCCGCCGGAATCGTCGCGCTGGCCGGCCCCCGCGCCTTCGCCGCCGATGGCGGTGCTGACACTGTGGCGGCGGCCCCCTACGAATGGCGCAGCGTGCCTTTCGGCGCCGGCGGCTTCGTCGACGGCTTCGTGTTCCACCCGCGCGAGCGCGGGCTGCTTTATGCACGCACCGACATCGGCGGCGCGTATCGCTTCGAGCCGGCGACGAACGCGTGGACGCCGCTGCTCGATCATCTGTCGAAGGCCGACGCCGACCTGATGGGCGTGCTGAGCCTGGCCGTCGATCCGCACGACGCCAGCCGCCTGTATGCGGCCTGCGGTCTGTACCTCGACGAGTTCTCGCGCAGCGGCGCGCTGCTGGCCTCCGCCGACCGCGGGGCGACATGGCAGGTGACCGAGCTCGGCATCAAGCTCGGCGGAAACTGGTGGGGCCGCGGCACCGGCGAGCGCCTGCAGGTCGATCCGAACGATGGCGCGGTGCTGCTGCTCGGCACCTCGCAGGACGGCCTGATGCACAGCACGAACCGCGGACAGAGCTTCACGCGGCTCGGACTCCCGTCCAGGCACGTGTCGCTGGTGGTCTTTGATCCGAACAGCGGCGCGCGCGGCAGCGCGTCGAAGTCGATCTATGTCGGCGGCCACGACAACCCCGGGCTCTACGTGTCGCACGATGGCGGAGCGAGCTTTGCAAGAGAGCCTGGCGCGCCCCCGCAGGTACCGCAGCGCGCGGTCTTCGGACCGGACGGGACGCTGTATGTCAGCTTCGCGCTCGGGGCCGGCGAACTCGCCGTCAATCCCGGCAACGCCCAAGCCGGCGGCGTGTGGAAGCGCGACCGCAGCGGCCGCTGGAGCGACATCACGCCCACGCGCGGCGCCTTCGGCTACTCGGGCCTCGACGTCGACCGGCAGGTGCCGGGGCGCATCGTCGTCTCGACGATCCAGCGCCGCAAGCCAGGCGACGACCTCTTCGTCTCGAGCGACGACGGCGCCACCTGGACGCCGCTCGGCGAGCGCTCCAGGCACGACGCGACCGCCTACCCATGGCTCGTCAACTACATGCAGGGCCACGACGACATGGGCCACTGGATGTGCGACGTGAAGATCGACCCGTTCGATGGCGAGCGCGCGATCTACGGCACCGGCTACGGCCCGTGGATCACGCGCAACCTTCGCGCCGCCGCACAGCAGGGCGGCACGGTGAACTGGGACTTCAGCGTCGCCAATTTCGAGGAGACCGCCACGCTCGAGATCCGAAGCCCGTCCGGCGGCGCAGCGCTGCTCGGCGCGATGGGCGACGTGAGCGGCGGCGCCTGGGACGACGCGGCGCGCACGCCGCGCAACGGCCTGTTCGTGCCGACCTACGAGACCAACCGCTCGGTGGACTTCGCGCAGCTCAAGCCCGCGATCCTCGCGCGCGTGGCCGACCAGGCGCGCACCGGCGGCTATCTGTCGCGCGACGGCGGCGCGAGCTGGCGCCCGTTCGAGACCAGCCCACCGGCGCCGCCGCGCACCCGCTCGGGGCACGTCGCGGTGTCGGCGCAGGGTGGCTTCCTCGTCGTGGTGCCGGAGAAGCGGAACGCAGTCTGGTCGCGCGACCACGGCCGCACGTGGCAGCCTTGCGGCGGCTGGCCTGCGGCGCCCGATCGCGGCGAGGCCACGCCGAAGCCGGTCGCCGATCGCGCGGTCGAAGGCGTGTTCTACGTGCACGACGAGCCGAACGGCCAGATCCTCCTCAGCACGGACGGCGGCGCGAGCTTCAAGCCGAGCATCATCGACCTGCCCAAGTTGACGCGCCGACAGTCGGCGCAACTGCTGTGCGCGCCGGGCAAGCCACGCGACCTGTGGCTCGCGCTGCCCACGGCGCTGTTGCACCTGCCTGACGCCGACCAACCGGCACGTACGATCGCGGCGGTGGCCGAGCCATGGATGTTCGCCCTCGGCAAGGCCGCGCCCGGTGAGCGCGAGCACGCGCTGTATGTGTGGGGCCGTGTGCGCGTCGGCGGCGGCGAGCCGCAAGAAGGACTTTTCCGATCCGACGATGGCGGTGCGAGCTTCGTGCGCATCAACGACGACCGTCATCGCTACGGCCGCCTGCTGTCGATGACGGCCGACCCCCTCGAGCACGGCACGCTGTACCTCGCGCCGCACGGCCGCGGCGTGATGGTCGGGCGACCCCAGAAACCAGGACTGCCGACGAAATGAAGGAATGGACGAGCCTCTCGCGCGGCGTGCTCGCGTTGTGCCTGAGTTCCGCGCTCGCCGGCTGCGGCTCGATGAGCGCTTCCGACCCCGCGCCGCTGATGCTGTACGGCGGCCGGCCCCTCGCCGCGCTGCACGTGCAGGTGGCCGGCTGGCAGGACGCGCAGGACATGAACGGCGCTTCGGTCACGCTGACCAAGCCGGCCAATCCCACCGATGCCGGCAGCAAGGTCAGTGCACGCCGCTCCGCCAAGGACGCCAGCGACGACGCCCTGACCATGACCTGGAACAACGCATGGTCGGCCGGGCTGCGCCTGGTCGCCGACAAGCCGCTGGACCTGCGACCCTACCTGGGCGACGGCACGCTGGAGTTCGATATCGAGGCGGTCGACATGGCCAGGTCGGGCCTGTCCTTCGCGATCGGCTGCGACCCCGACTGCGGTCGAAGCGTGGGCTACGAGCTGCCGTCGCGCGCGATGCAGGGCAAGGGCTGGCAGCACCTGTCGTTCTCGCTGCAGTGCTTCGCGCGCGAAGGCAACGACTTCAGCCGCATCACGCAGCCCTTCGTGGTGGACGGCAGCGGCACCGGCGAATTCGCGGTGGCCAACGTGAAGCTCGTCCGCCACGGCAAGCCCAACGCAAGCTGCCCCGACTACCGCACCGAATCGGTCACGCCCGCGCCGCAGAGCGCAACGTGGGCAGTCGACTGGTGGATGCCGCGCCATGAAAAGAAGCTCGAAGAACTGCGCAAGCTGAAGGCCGCGGGCCTGAACCCGGACCTCGTCTTCATCGGCGACTCGATCACCCATGGCTGGGAAGAAGGGGGTGCGGCGGCGCTGTGGAAGCAGCACTACGCGAAGTATCACGCGCTGGACCTGGGCTTCTCCGGCGACCGGACCGAACACGTGCTGTGGCGCCTGCAGCACGGCGAGGTCGACGCCATCCGGCCGAAGGTGGCGGTGCTGATGATCGGCACCAACAATACCGGCCACCGGCAGGAAGACCCGGCGACCATTGCCGCAGGCATCAAGCGCATCATCGACGAACTGCAGCGGCGCCTGCCGCAGACGAAGATCCTGTTGCTGGCGATCTTTCCGCGCGACGAGCAGCCGACGAGCCGGCTGCGCGGAATCAACGAGCGCGTGAACGGCATCATCTCGGGCTTCGCCGACGGCCGAAGCGTCTTCTTCCTGAACATCAACGCGGCCCTGATGAACGCGGACGGCACACTGTCCAAGGACATCATGCCCGACCTGCTGCACCCGAACGAGAAAGGCTACGGCCTGTGGGCGCGGAGCATGGAGCCCACTTTGCAGAAGCTGTTGTCCGAATGAACACGTTCACCTATTCAAGCCCCTTTCCGTCGTCCTTCGTCTTCGGCGTGGCCGCCGCGTCGGCCCAGATCGAGGGCGCCGCCTTCGTCGACGGCAAGGGCGAATCGATCTGGGACCGGTTCGCCCGCGTGCCGGGCAAGGTCGCCGGCGGCGACACGCTCGACGTGGCCTGCGACCACTACCACCGCTTCGATGAAGACTTCGCGCTGATGGCCTCGCTCGGCGTCAAGCACTACCGCCTGTCGATCGCCTGGCCGCGCATCTATCCGCA
Organism: Rhizobacter sp. P5_A1; assembly: GCF_056400745.1. NCBI lineage: Bacteria > Pseudomonadati > Pseudomonadota > Betaproteobacteria > Burkholderiales > Sphaerotilaceae > Rhizobacter > Rhizobacter sp. P5_A1. The sequence goes on along the minus strand of NZ_JBFUKR010000004.1, from coordinate 146,486 downwards.
GGGCGACGGCGCGCTGAACCCCGCCGGCCTCGACTTCTATCACCGCCTGTTCGCGAGCATGGCCAGGCACGGCATCACGCCGTGGGCCACGCTGTTCCACTGGGACCTGCCGCAGGCGCTCGAGGACCGCGGCGGCTGGACCTCGCGCGTCACGGTGGATGCCTTCGCGCGCTACGCCGACACGGTCGTGCGCGAGTTCGGCGGCATCGTCAAGAACTGGATCACGCTCAACGAGATCCGCTGCTTCACCTTGCTGGCCTACGGCATCGGCGGCAAGGCCCCGGGCCGCAAGGAGAGCGCGCAGGTGGTGAACCAGACCTACCACCACGCGCTGCTGTGCCACGGCCATGCGGTGCGTGCGGTGCGCGAATTCGGCGGGCTGGGTGCGCGGGTCGGTCTCACCGACAACTGCGACGTCAGCGTGCCGGTCACCGAGACGCCGGCCGACGTCGCCGCGGCCACCGCCTGGTTCGTCGAGAAGAACGCGCACATCCTCGGCGCGATCCACAACAAGGGCTACTCGCAGGTCCACCTCGACCGCGTCGGCGCCGATGCGCCGCAGGTGCAGACTGGCGACTTCGACCTGATCAGCCTGCCGACCGACTTCCTCGGCCTGAACATCTACACCGCCACCTACGTGCGCGCGGGCCGCAACGGTGAGCCGTATGAGCAACTCGCGCTGCCGGCCAACTATCCGCGCGCCGACAGCCCCTGGCTCAACCTCGTGCCGCAGGCGATCTACTGGGCGCCGCGCATGTGCCACGAGCTCTACGGCCACGCGTCGATCTACATCACCGAGAACGGCTGCGGCTACAACGACGAGCCGGTCGTCAACGGCGAGGTGATCGACCTGCACCGCCGCGACTACGTGCGCAACCACCTGCGCGAGGTGCACCGCGCGATCGCCGACGGCGTGCCGATCGACGGCTACTTCCTGTGGTCCTTCATCGACAACTACGAATGGGAAGACGGCTACCAGCGCCGCTTCGGCATCGTGCACTGCGACTTCGCGACGCAGCGCCGCACGCCCAAGCTGTCGGCGCGTTATTACGCTGAAGTCATGCGCACGCGCCGCATCGTCTAGCAACCCAACCGCCAAGGCCTGCCGTGTCTGCCATTCCGATGAACTTCGCACCCGCCACGACCGATCGATTGCCGATGCGGCAGAAGGTGGGTTACGGCCTGGGCTCCTTCCTCGACATGTGGGGTCACTGGCTCTATTCGTCGTACGGGAACCTGGTCTTCAACATCTTCCTCGGCGTCGCGCCCGGGCTCATCTCGACGGCGCTGATGCTCAAGATGCTGATGGACGCCGCTTCCGACGTCGCCTTCGGCTGGCTGTCCGACAACACCCGCTCGCGCTGGGGCCGGCGGCGGCCGTTCATGCTGGTCGGCGGCGTTCTGGCCGGGGTGGGGCTGCCGCTGCTGTTCGCCGTCGGCCGCGACTGGACGCAGACGCAGTATTTCGTCTTCATGCTGGTGTCGCTGCTGATCTACGCGCCGGTGATGAGCTGCTTCAACATGCCCTGGGTCAGCCTGGGCTCGGAGATGACGCCCGACTACCATGAGCGCACCTCGGTCTTCCAGATCAAGAACGCAGTCCAGAAGCTCCCCGAGCTGGCGATGTTCGTCGCCGCCCAGTTCGCGACGCTGTCGATCTTCAACGACGCCAAGGGCAAGCCCGACATCCTGCAGGGCGCCCAGATCTACACGTCGATCCTCGGCGCGATCTTGGTGGCGGTGTCGCTGGCGATGTTCCTGCTGGTGCGCGAGCGCTACTACGCCAAGGTGGTGGTGGCTCAGACCAAAGTGCCACTCCGCGACACGCTGTACCGCACGCTGAAGAACAAGCCGTTCCGCATCCTGCTGAGTTCGGTCATGGCCTACAGCTTGGCCACGGCGATGGTCGGCGCGCTCGGCTTCTACCTGACCATCTACTACGTCTGCAAGGGCGACGTGGCGATGGGCGCGAGCTGGAACTCGGCGATGGGCCTGTCGGGGATGGCGTTCGGGTTCGCCGGCATCGTCTTCTTCGGCGACATCGCCAAGCGCTTCGGCAAGCGCGCCGGGATGATGGCGGTGCTGACCGGCGCCATCGCCGCCTTCATCGGCGACTGGTGGTTCTACAACCCCGAGATGCCCTTCCTGCAGCTCTTCGCATCGGGCTGCGTGGCCTTCACCGGCGCCGGCTTCTGGACGATCTACGGCTCGATGCTCGCCGACGTCGTCGACCACGACGAACTCGAGACCGGTCAGCGCCGGGAAGGCTCGTTCTCCGCCTGCCAGTCGTGGATCACACGCGCCGGCATCGCCGTCGGCAACGGGGCCTCGGGCTGGATCCTGCAGTTCACCGGCTTCGACTCCCAGATCCAGGTGCAGGGGGAGGGCGTCATCCTGGTGATGCGCGTGCTGATGTCGGGCGTGCCGGTTGTCGGGCTGGCGATCGCGCTGTATTTCATCGTCCGCCTGAAGCTGGACCAGGCGACGATGGGCGAGATCCGCACCCAGCTCGAAGGCCGCCGCGGCACGGTGTGATGTGCTCAGGCCCGAACCTCCAAGGCTGACCCGGATGACGCAGAACCCCTTCACCCGCCGCCGCTTCTTCGCCGCGGCAACGGCCGCCGCTGGCGCCGCGGCCCCACTGGCGGCCCGGGCGGCCTGCCCGCCGAACCCGCGCTGGGGCGCCGCCATCGAAGGCCAGCGCAAGGCCGATCTCGGCGACGGCACCTACCGCAATCCGATCGTGCCGGGCGACCACCCCGACCCGACGATCCTGAAGGACGGCGCCGACTACTACATGACCTTCTCGTCGTTCCAGTCCTACCCGGGCGCGGTGATCTGGCACTCGACGGACCTGGTGAACTGGGCGCCGATCGCCGCGGCACTGCAAAACCCGATCGGCACCGTGTGGGCGATGGACCTGGTGAAGCACGCGGGGCGCTACTACCTCTACATCCCGGCGCTGCAGGATGCAGGCACGGCGATCTACGTGATCCACGCGGATGACATCCGCGGTCCGTGGAGCGATCCGGTCGACCTGAAATTGCCGGGCTGCATCGACCCCGGCCACGTGGTCGGCGAGGACGGCAAGCGCTACCTGTTCGTCAACGGCGTGCGCCGCATCCGGCTCGCCGACGACGGCTTGTCGACGCTGGGCGCGCTAGAACATGCCTACACGCCGTGGCGCTACCCCGACGACTGGGTCGTCGAGATGTTCGCGCCCGAAGGGCCGAAGCTGTTTCGCCGCGGCGCCTGGTTCTACCTCGTCACGGCGGTGGGCGGCACCGCCGGTCCGCCGACCAGCCACATGGTGACGGTCGCGCGCTCGAGATCGATCCACGGGCCGTGGGAGCACTGCCCGCACAACCCGATCGTGCACACGCATAGCGCCGACGAGCCGTGGTGGTCGCGCGGCCATGCGACGCCGGTCGAAGGCCCGGCGGGCGACTGGTGGATGGTCTACCACGGCTACGAGAACGGCTTTCGCACGCTCGGCCGCCAGGCCCTGCTCGAGCCGATCGAATGGACGAGCGACGGCTGGTTCCGCGCCAAGGGCGGCCTGCTCTCGGCGCCGCTGCGCAAGCCGAAGGGCGGCGTGGCGGGCCCGGCCGGCTTCGCACTGTCCGACGACTTCACGACGAATCGATTCGGCCGGCAGTGGACCTTCTTCGCGCCAGGCGCGAACGAGATGCAACGCGCGCGCCTGGACAACGCGAGCCTGGTGCTGCAGGGCAAGGGCAGTTCGCTGGCCGATTGCTCGCCGCTCACCTGCATCGTCGGCGACCGCAGCTACGAAGCCTCGGTGACGCTCGAGGTCAGCGGCGATGCGCACGGCGGCCTCGCACTTTTCTACAACGAGCACGGCTTTGCCGGCGTGGGCTTCAGCACGAGCCAGATGCTCACCTACGCGTACGGCCAGGAGCACGGCTGGATGCGCGAGCCGTTGCGCGCCGAGCGCGTGCATCTGAAGCTCACGAACCGCGAGAACGTGCTGACCTTCCACTACTCGACGGACGGCAAGCAGTGGACACAGCACCCGTGGCAGATGGAGGTCTCGGGCCTGCACCACAACGTGTTCGGCGGCTTTCTGAGCCTGAAGCTCGGCCTCTTCGCCGCCGGGCGCGGCGAGGTCCGCCTGCGCAACTTCGTCTATCGCGGCCTCGCCGATGCGGCGCGCTGACCGCCAACCCGAATGAAGAAGATCATCCCACCGATGGCGGCTCGATGGCGCGGCCTTCGCGCGCTGAGCCTCGCCATATGCGCAGCGACGCTGGCAGCCGCCGCCGTCGCCGCCGAACCCGTCGAGGTGCAACTCACCGTGACGCAGGAGGCGGCCGGTGCGCGCATTGAGCCTGCTGTCTACGGCCAGTTCGCCGAGCACCTGGGCACCGGCATCTACGGCGGCCTGTGGGTCGGGCCGCAATCGAAGATCCCCAACACGCGCGGCTGGCGCAACGACGTGGTCGGCGCGCTGCGCCGCGTCCAGGTGCCGGTGGTGCGCTGGCCGGGCGGCTGCTTCGCCGACGATTACGACTGGCGCGACGGCATCGGCGACCCGGCCAAGCGCCCGGTGCGGCTGAACAAGATCTGGGGCATGGTGCCCGAGGCCAATCGCGTCGGCACCCACGAGTACATGGACCTCGTCGAGCAGCTCGGCGCCGATGCCTACGTCGCCGGCAACATGGGCTCGATGCCGCCGCGCGCGATGGGGCAGTGGCTGGAATACATGACCTCGGACAGAAAGTCGAGCCTCGCCGAGGAGCGCCGCCGCAACGGCCGCGACAAGCCGTGGAAGCTGAAGTACTTCGGCGTCGGCAACGAGAGCTGGGGCTGCGGCGGCAGCATGCGGCCCGAGTACCAGTCCGACCTGCACAACCAGTACGCCACCTTCCTGCACGCGCCGGTGGTGCGCGTGGCCTCGGGCGACGGCGAGGGCAACGAGCACCTCGTCGACGTGCTGATGGAACGCTCCGGCAAGCACATGGACGCGTTCACGCTGCACTACTACACGATGCCCGGCGATTGGAAGCGTCACGGCGCGGCCACAGGCTTCGATGCCGACGCGTGGGCGAAGACCCTGCACAGCGCGATGGGCATCGAGCGCAGCATCGCGGCGACGAGCCGCATCATGGACAAGCACGACCCCGCGAAGCGTGTCGCTCTGTATGTCGACGAGTGGGGCACCTGGTACGACCCCGAGCCTGGCACCAACCCCGGCTTCCTGCAGCAGCAGAACACCTTGCGCGATGCCCTGGTGGCGGCGCTCTCGTTCAACACCTTCCACCGCCACACCGAGCGCGTGAAGATGGCCAACATCGCGCAGATGGTCAACGTGCTGCAGGCGATGGTGCTGACCGACGGCCCGCGCATGCTGCTCACGCCGACCTACCACGCGTTCGACCTGTACCAGCCGTTCAAGGGCGCGACGCCGTTGAAGGCGACGCTGCAGACACCGCGCTGGCGGCAAGGCGACACGGAGCTGCCGGCCGTCGACGCGACCGTGGCGCGTGCTCCTGACGGCACGATCCAGATCGCGCTGGTCAACCTCGACCCGGAGCGGCCGGCGCGCGTCGTCACCAACCTGTCGGGCAACGCGCAGGGCCGCGTGCTCACCGCGGCAGCAATGGACGCGCACAACAGCTTCGCGCGGCCCGAGGCGCTCGCGCCTGCACGTTACGTGGCCAAGCCGGGGACGTCGGGCCTGACGCTGGATGTGCCGCCGAAATCGATCGTCGTCGTCGCGGTGAGATGACCGCTTCTTCCCACGCATGAGCCGCATCACGCAACTGCTGCTCGCCGTGCCGCTCGCGGCCTGCGCCGGCGCGCCAGTGGCGCAGGGCGGCGCCGATCTCGTCATCCTTCCTGCGCCGGCCTCGGCCTGGCGCGTCACCGTGGGCCACTGGGAGGGCCAGACCGAGCTGACCGGCGACAGCGTGGTCGCACCGCGGCCGACGGCGGAGTACGCGCGCAACAGCCATGTGGGTGCCAGCGCCGTTGGCAGCGGCGGCCGCCGCGAAGCATTGCGCTTCGACTGGAAGGATCTTTGGGCTGCGACGCTGCGCATCGAAAGTCCGCAGCCGCTCGATCTGCGCCCGTACCTCGGCGGCACGCTCGAGCTCGACCTGGACGTCGCCGACATGGCCCAGGGCGCCGTCAAGGTCAAGCTCGCCTGTGGTGACGGCTGCGAGCGCAGCGTGAACCTGATCGAGCAGGCCCGCACGTCCGTCGGCAAGGGCTGGCGGCACATTTCGGTGGCGATGTCGTGCTTCGTGCGCGAGGGCGCCGACTTCTCGAAGGTGACGCTGCCGTTCCAGCTCGAAGGAACGGGCAGCGGCCGCGCCAGCGTGGCCAACGTGCGCTTCGTGCGTGACGGCAAGCCCAACGCGAGCTGTACCGACTACCGCACCGAGTCGGTCACGCCGGCAATGCTGAACGAGTCGTGGGCCATCGACTGGTGGCTGCCGCGCCACGAGGAAAAACTGCGAGAGGCGCGCAAGCTCGTTGCCGCCGGCCAGAGTCCCGAGCTCGTCTTCATCGGTGACTCCATCACCGAGGGCTGGGAGAAGGAAGGACGCGAGGTCTGGCAACGCCACTACGCGCCGTACCACGCGCTGGACCTCGGCTTCGGCGGCGACCGCACAGAGAATCTGCTGTGGCGCTTGCAGCATGGTGAGCTCGACGGCCTCGCGCCGAAGGTGGCGGTGCTGATGATCGGCACCAACAACACCGGCCATCGCGCCGAGAACCCAGAGACCACGGCCGCCGGCATCAGGCGTGTGATCGACGAGATCCGCCAGCGCCTGCCGGCCACGAAGGTGCTGCTGCTCGCGATCTTTCCGCGCGGCGAGAAGCCCGACGACTTTCTGCGCGGCATCAACGAGCGCGCGAACCGGATCATCGCCAATGCGGCCGACGGGCGCAGCGTATTCTTCCTGGACATCAACGCCGCGCTGATCAGCCCCGACGGCAGCTTGTCGAAGGACGTGATGCCGGACCTGCTGCATCCGAACGAAAAGGGCTACGCGATCTGGCAGCGCGAGATGGCGCCGCTACTGCAGCAGCTTCTCGCCCCATCGACCGTCCTGGGGCAGGACGACGTGCGCCTGTTCCCCGAGCCGCCAGTGGATTACCGCGTCCTGGCCGCCGACGGCTTGCGCGGCCGGCTCGAGCCCTTCGAGTACGACTCGGCCGTCACCGGCACGCGCCGCAAGGCACAGGTGTACCTGCCGCCCGGCTACTCGCCGCAGCGCAAATACCCCGTCCTCTACCTGCTGCACGGCATCGCCGGCAACGAGCACGAGTGGTCCGGCTACGTGAAGGCCCATGCCATCGTCGACAAGCTCATCGCCGGTGGCCAGGCCGTGCCGATGATCGTGGTCATGCCCAACGGTCGCGCGCTGGCCGACGACCGTTCCGGCGACAACCCTTTCGCGGCGGAGAAGGTGGCCGGCTTCGCGGCGTTCGAGCGCGATCTGCTCGAGCACCTCATCCCGGCCGTGGAGGCGAAGTACGCCGCTTTCACCGACCGGGAGCACCGCGGTCTCGCCGGCCTGTCGATGGGCGCTGGGCAGGCTTTGAACTTTGGCCTCGGCCGCCTCGAGACCTTCGCGTGGATAGGCGCCTTTTCCGCAGCGCCCAACACGCGGCCGCCCGAGCGGCTCGTGCCTGATGCGGCCGCTGCGACGGCGCAGCTCAAGCTGTTGTTCATTGCCTGCGGCAACCAGGACCGATTGATCAGCGTCTCGCAAGGGGTGCACCGCTACCTGAAGGGGCACGGCGTGCCGCACCTGTGGCACGTCGACGACCACGGTCATGACGCGGAGGCCTGGGGCGGCTACCTCTATCACTTTGCGCAGCGCATCTACCGTTGAGCACCGACACACCGGAAGGCATCCATGAGAACCATCTGGACCAGAGACGCTCTTGCTTCCTTGCTTCTGGCAGCAGGGCTCATCGGCATCGCGTTCATCGGCCTTGCCTTTGGTCATGCACTGAAGGCGGGCGACATGGCTTTGATGACCGAGCACTCGTTGTTCGGTCCAGGCGTTGAATGCCTGTCCTCCAGCGTGATCATCAGCCTGCTCCTGGTCGGCCTTGTCGCTCGAAACGACAAGGACTGACGTCGCTCGCGCACGGCACGTGCTGTCTGCCCGTTGAGGCCGCCGGGGCTAAGTGTTTTCACCGTATTATTTAGTTCGATGGTCGAACTAAGCTGCGCCACCGTCGCGCTGGATGCACCGGTGACGGCCATCGATCTCCCACGACGCTCGGACCCGACGGAGACAACCGGCCGAGCGAACCCACAACGAAAGGTCCGTTCATGAAGCCCTTGATATCGTTGGCTCTCAGCCTGCTCGCGCTGTGCGGGGGGCAGGCCGCACATGCGCAGAGTTGCGGCAGCGGCGGCGGCGCGACCGTCTGCCTCACCGCGACGGGCAGCAACAACAACACCACGCTGAGCTGGACGGTCACCGGATCGATCAGCAAGGTGCAGGTGTACCGCGACACCGACAGCAGCCCGACGGGCCGCGGCCGCATCGCGCAGATCAGCAGCGGCGTCACCAGCTACGTCGACAGCAGCGCGGCGACCGGCACCCACTACTGGTACTGGGTCAAGTTCAACGTCGGCAATACCTCGTACAACTCGAATGCCGCCGACGCGACCCGCGTCGTTGTTGCGCTGCAGGGCGGCGGCGGCACGCCCGGCACGCCGGGCACGATGCGCAGCATGACGAGCCTGCAGCTCGCGCCGTCGCTGGCCCCGGGCTGGAACCTGGGCAACTCGCTGGAGGCGATCGGCGGCGAGACCAACTGGGGCAATCCGCCGGTGACGCAGGCGCTGCTCTACGCGGTCAAGGCCACCGGCTTCAACTCGGTGCGCATCCCGCTGTCGTGGAAGCAGTACGCCGACTCCAACGACAACATCCGCGCCGACTGGATGGCCCGCGTGACCGAGGTGGTGAACTACTGCCGCACCGCCGGCCTGGTCGCCATCATCAACATCCACTGGGACGGCGGCTGGATGCAGCCGAACTATGCAACCCAGGCGGTCGCGAATGCCCGCATCACGAAGTTCTGGACGCAGATCGCCAACAACTTCAAGAACTACGACGACACGCTGCTCTTCGCGGCGCTCAACGAAGTGATGGTCGACGGCGACTACAACAGGCCGCCCTTCGAGTACTACACGGTGCACAACGGCTTCAACCAGACCTTCGTGAGCGCCGTGCGCGCCACCGGCGGCAACAACGCGGTGCGCCACCTGGTCGTGCAGGGCTACAACACCAACATCGACTACACCTACGACTACTTCGCGGTGCCGAACGACAGCGTCGCCAACCGCCAGATGGTGGAGGTGCATTACTACGGTCCGTTCGACTTCACGATCAACACGGCCAACGACAACATCTGGCAGTGGGGCAACATCGCCACCGATCCGGCGGCCACCCAGACCTGGGCCAACGAAGCCTACGTCGACGCGCAGCTCGGCAAGATGAAGCAGCGCTTCACCGACGGCCTCGGCATGCCGGTGTACGTGGGTGAATACGGCGCGGTGGCACGGTTGAACGTCGACAGCAGCCAGCGCTATCGCACCTATTGGGACCAGTACGTCACCAGTGCCGCCCGCCAGCGCGGGATGGTACCGGTGTACTGGGACAACGGCTACCTCAGCGACCACGCGATGGGGCTGTTCAACCGCTCGACCGGACAGCAGGGCTGGCCCAACCTGATCAGCACGATCGTCAACGCACGATGAGCACTCTGTCCCGACGAACCTTCCTGAGCGCTGCCGCCGCGGCCGCGGCGCTGCCGCGCGCCCATGCAGCGCCCGCGCCCTTCACCCCAACCTGGGCCTCGCTGACCGACGGCTACCGCGCGCCAGACTGGTTCCGCGACGCCAAGTTCGGCATCTGGGCCCACTGGAGCGCGCAATGCGTGCCCGAAATGGGCGACTGGTACGCGCGCAACATGTACCGCCAGGGCAACTGGCAGTACGAGCACCACCTGAAGACCTACGGTCACCCGACGAAGGTCGGCTTCATGGAGATGCAGAACCGCTGGAAGGTCGACGCCTGGGAGCCCGAGGCGCTGATGGACCTCTACGAGAAGGCCGGCGCCAAATACTTCGTCGCGCTTGCGAACCATCACGACAACTTCGACGCCTACGACTCGAAGTACCACGCGTGGAACTCGGTGCGGGTGGGCCCCAAGCGCGACCTCGTCGGCACCTGGGCCAAGGTGGCGCGCGCCAAGGGCCTGCGCTTTGGCGTCAGCAACCATTCGGCGCACGCCTGGCACTGGTTCCAGACCGCCTACGGCTACGACCCCGAAGGCCCGCTGGCCGCCCAGCGCTACGACGCGTACCGGCTCACCAAGGCCGACGGCAAGGGAACCTGGTGGGAGGGCTTGGATCCGCAGGACCTTTACACCGGCCGCAACATGGTGATGCCCGACGGCATCACCACCATCCGCACTGCCAACGAGTGGCACGACGCGAACACCGGCGCCTGGGACGAGAAGCCGCCGGCGGGCAACCCGGCGTTCGTGCGCCAGTGGTTCCTGCGAGCGCGTGACCTGATCGACAGCTACAAGCCCGACCTCGTGTACTTCGACGACACCGGGCTGCCGCTTGGCCAGGCCGGTCTGGACATCACGGCCCACTACTACAACGCCAGCATGGCGTGGCACGGCGGCGAGCTGGAGGCAGTGGTCAACGGCAAGATCATTCCGCCCGAGCACCGCGCGGGCCTGGTAGAGGACGTCGAACGCGGGCAGCGCGACAGCATCGAGCCGCTGCCGTGGCAGACCTGCACCTGCATCGGCGACTGGCACTACAACCGCGGCGTCTTCGACAACCACGCGTACAAGTCGGCCGCGAGCGTGATCCACCGCCTGGCCGACATCGTCTCGAAGAACGGCAACCTGCTGCTGTCGATTCCGGTGCGCGGCAACGGTGCCATCGATGCCGACGAGCGCAAGTTCCTCGACACGATGGCCGACTGGATGGGCCGCAACGGCGAGGCGATCCACGGCACGCGGCCGTGGCGCAGCTTCGGCGAAGGGCCCACGCGCGTAGGCAACGGTGGCTTCAGCGAGGACAAGGCGCAATCGTTCACCGCCGAGGACATCCGCTTCACCGCCAAGGCCGGCGCGCTGTATGCGATCGCGCTCGGCTGGCCGAAGAGCGGCGTGCTGCACATCGGCGCGCTGGCGCAGGACTCGGCGTTGGCCCCGGGTGGGATCGAGCGCGTCGAGGTGCTGGGAGCTAGCGACAGCCTGCCGTTCACGCGCAGCCGAAAGGGCCTGGAGGTGCGACTGCCCGAGGGCCTCGCGGGCGCGCCTGCCGTCGCCCTGAAGATCCGCGGCAACGGGTTGGCCTGAACGATGAAGCTTCGAACGACGGCGCTGCTGGCGCTCGCCGCGCTGTGCGGCGCACCGAGCTTCGCGGGGCAGCACGCGATCGCATCGCCGCAGGGCCGCGCCGTCATCCGCATCGATGACGACGCCAGCCGCTTCTCGGTCGAGTGGCGCGGCAAGACCGTCGTCGCCCCTTCGCCGCTCGGGCTCGAGCTCGACGGGGCGCCCGCGTTCGGTGCCCTGGCGCTCGAGCGCCGCGAGGACGTGACCGTCGACCGCAGGATCCCGCTGGTTGCCACCAAGGCCTCGAGCGCGCGCGACCACTACCAGGGCGCGACGCTGAGGTTCCGCGAGAAAGACGCGCCCTCGCGCCATCTCGTCATCGAGGTGCGCGCCTACGACGACGGCGTCGCGTTTCGCTACCGCATCGACGATGCGGCGCCGGTGCACCTGAACGGCGAGCGCACGGCCTTCGTGCTGCCCGGCGACCCGATCTGTCTTGCGAGCAAGCGCGACGGGGCGCACGAGGCGAACTTCGAGCGGCTGCATGTCTCGCAGCTGTCCACCGAGCTGCTCTACGACGTACCGCTGGTATGCACCGCGCCGACAGGGAGCGCGACGTTCGCGATCACGCAGGCGCACCTCGAGGGCTACACCGGTGTCTCGCTGCGCCGCGACGGCGATGCGCTGCGCGTGGGCCTGTCGTCCGTGCCGAACCAGCCGGGGCCGGCCTATGTATCGTCGAGCGGACTGCGCACCGCATGGCGCGTCGTGATGCTGGCCGATCGCGCCGGCGACCTGATCGAGTCGCATCTGGTCGGCAACCTCAACCCGGCGCCGAATGTGGGGGAGTACGGCGACTTCCGCTGGGTCGAGCCGGGCAAGGCCGCTTGGGACTGGTGGTCGGGCCCGCTCGAAGGCGTGAAGCCGGACATCGCGACCTACCGTCGATTCATCGACTTCGCCGCGGCCTCCGGTTTTCGCTACTCGCTGATCGACGCCGGCTGGTCCCTGGGCGCCGGCCCCTGCTGCGAGGCACGGCCCGACACCGACATCACGCGCGCCGCCGAAGGCATAGCCATGCCGGCGCTGGTTCGCTACGCCGCCGACAAGGGCGTGGGCCTGCTGCTGTGGGTGCACTGGGAGCATCTCGCTCCGCGCATGGACGAGGTGCTCGACACCTACGCGCGCTGGGGCATCAAGGGCATCAAGGTCGACTTCATGAACCGCGACGACCAGGAGATGGTGGCGTTCTACCAGCGCGTTGCCGAGGCCACCGCGAAACGCCACCTGCTGCTGGATCTGCACGGCGCCTACGTGCCGGCCGGGCTGCAGCGCAGCTATCCCAACTTCATCACCCAGGAAGGCGTGCTGGGCGCCGAGTGGAACAAGATGGACAAGCGCGTCACGCCGCAGCACAACCTGATGCTGCCGTACACGCGCATGCTGGCCGGGCCGATGGACTACACGCCGGGCGGTTTTCACAACGGCACGCCTTACACCTTCGAGGTGCGCGCCGTGCTGCCGCAGACGCAGACCACGCGCGGCCAGGCGCTGGCGATGTACGTGGTCTACGACAGCCCGCTGCAGATGGTGTCCGACGACCCCGACGCCTACCATGGCGAGCCCGGCTTCGACTTCATCCGCCGCGTGCCGACGGCGTGGGACGAGACGCGCTTTCTTGCCGGCGAGCCGGGGCGCGACATCGTGCTCGCGAGGCGCCACGGTCGCAGCTGGTACCTGGGGGCGATGACCGCCGACGAGGCGCGCTCCGAGCGCGTGCCGCTCGGCTTCCTGCCGCCGGGGCGCTGGCGTGCCACGGTCTGGCAGGACGGCGACACGCCGCGCGAGCTGCGGCGCAGCGTGCGCATCGTGACCCGTGCCGACGTGCTGACGCTGCGCCTGGCGGCCGCTGGCGGCGCTGCCGTGATTCTGGAGCCTGCGCCTTGAACGGAACGACCAGGTTTCTCGGCCTCGCGACATTGGCGTTCGCCGCGTTGAGTCCTGTGGCCGCCCACGCGCAAAGCGCCGATGGCCGCACCGACTGGCCGGGCGCAGGCCAACTCTTTGTCGGCACGAACTACCAGCCGTTCGACCGCACGCGCGAGCAGATCCCGCGCGACATCGAACGCATGAAGCAGGCCGGCATGAAGGTCGTGCGCATGGGCGACCTGGCCTGGGACGCGTTCGAGCCGGCCGAAGGCAAATTCGACTTCAAGACCTTCGACTGGATCATGGACCAGATGCACGCCGCGGGCCTGAAGGTCCTCATGGACATCCCGGGCCAGCCGGCCCCGATCTGGCTGCACAAGAAGTACCCGGGCGTCGACATCGTCAACGAGCACGGCATCCGGCTCGACCCGGTCGAGCGCTACATGGACAACACCAGCGACCCGAACTACCGGCGTCTGCTGGTGCGCCTGGCCGACACGATGACCAGGCGCTACGCCAGGCATCCGGCGCTGTTCGCCATCGGCTACAACAACGAGAGCGGCAACGGCATGGTGTCGTACTCGGAAGCCGACCGGCTGCGCTTCATCGGCTGGCTGAAGAAGAAGTACGGCAGCGTGGACGCGCTCAACAAGGCCTGGGCCTCGCAGCGCTGGTCGCGTCACATGAACACCTGGGACGAGGTGCGCCTGCCCTACATCGACGGCCCGGGGCCCTATGAGCGATATCTCGACATGCGACGCTTCTGGTCGGAGCAGACCATCGAAGTGCTCGACTCGCTGGAGGCCGTGCGCAGGAAGAACGTGCCCGACAAGCCCGCCATCTCCAACCTCTGGGACAGCGCCGGGCGCAAGGGCTTCGACTACCTGGCCAGCTACCGCCGCTACGTGAGCTACGGCGCGATGGGCTTCTACCCGGGCGACCCGGTCAGCGCCGGCTTCGAGTCGACGATGATGCGCGCCGGCATGAACTCGCCGATCTGGTTCAACGAGTTCACGGCTGGCGGCCCGGGCAGCTACGGCAGCAAGGGATGGTCGCGCATGTGGGCCCACTTCGGGCTGCTGATGGGCGCCCAGGCGGTGATGCCCTGGACCTGGCATAGCCACCACGGCGGCGAGGAGCAGGCGCTGTTCGGGCTGATCGACCATGACGACCGCGCCTCGTGGAAGCTCGACGAGTTCGCCACCATCGCGACCGAGTTCGCCACGCTCGAGAAGCTGGGCTTCCCGCGCCTGCAGCAGCCCAAGGTCGCGATCGCTTATGCGTTCGACAACATCATCGCGACCAACCTGCCGAAGGAAGGCATCTCCAACACGGTGCGGCCCTACGTGAAGCCCGGCACCATGAAGCAGGCGCACAACGCCTACGAGCCGCTGTTCAAGGACAACATCGACGTCTCGGTCATCCATATCGGCCACGAGGACCTGGGCCGCTACTGGCTGGTCGTCGTGCCTGGCATGTACCTGCTGGACGCTGCCTCCACTGCCAATCTGCGCAAGTTCGTTGCCGAAGGCGGCACGGTCATCATGACCGCGCAGTCGGCCAAGGTGAACGACCACAACCAGTGGCACGACACGCCGCTGCCCGGTGGCCTGACCGATGTGTTCGGCTTGCGCACCAACGCTTTCTACGACGCGGGCACGCTGCAGACCACCATCGCGGACGAAGAGGTCAGGGCCGACCTCGGCCGCTTCGAGGTGCTGGAGCCCTCCACCGCCGAGGTGCTGGCGCGCTTCAGCAACGTCGACGGGCAGACGCCTGCGATCACCGTCAACAAGTTCGGCAAGGGCAGGGCGATCTACGTCGCCGCGGCGGCACACCCGCAGCTGATGGGGCCGCTGTACCGGCAGCTCTATGCGAGCCTGGGGCTGGAGCCCGGCCCGAAGACGCCCGAAGGCGTGGCAGCGCGTGTCGTGAACGGGCGCACGCTGTATGTCAACACCACCGGCGACGTCAAGGACGTGGCCATCGACGGCACGATGTCCGGCGTGCTGAGCGGCAAGCGCTGGAGCGGCACGCTGCGGCTGGAGCCGCGGGGTGTCGAGCTTCTCGAACGGTGAACAACTCATTCCCTTCCACCGCATTGGCCCATGAGCTCTGCGCCCTCCACTGGCAACTCGCCTGAAGAACCCGGCCGCCGCGGCTTCGTGCGCGCCATGGTGGGCGGCGGCCTGGCCGCCGTGGCCGGCATGCCCGCGGCCGGCGCCGCCGGCGTATCCGCCACGGCCCCCGGCACGGCCGAGCCGGGGCTGCCCTTCCACGTCTGGGCACCCGCCCCGCCGATGGGCTGGAACAGCTGGGACGCCTTCGGCGCCAGCGTCACCGAGGCCGAGTACCTGGACAACGCGCGCATCCTCGCCGAGCAGTTCCTGCCCTTCGGGTACGACATCGCCACCGTCGACATCCAGTGGTACGAGGCAGGTGCCAAGTCGTCGTGGTATCGGCCCTTCGCGCCGCTGGTGCTCGACGCCCATGGCCGCCCGCAGCCCGCGCCCAACCGCTTCCCCAGCGCCGCCGGCGGCCGCGGCTTCGCGCCGCTGGCCGCGCAGGTGCACCGCCTGGGCTTGCGCTTCGGTGTGCACCTGATGCGCGGCATCCCGCGCCAGGCGGTGGGGCTGGAGCTGCCCATCGCCGACAGCCAATGGCGCTGCCATGAAGTGGCCAACCCGGGCTCGACCTGCGCCTGGAACACCGACATGTGCGGCGTCAACCCGGACCACGCTGGCGCCTTCGACTGGTACCGCGCCTGGTTCGCGCAGCTTGCGCAATGGGGCGTGGACTTCGTCAAGGTCGACGACATCGCTGCGCCCGCCTACCACGCGCGTGAGGTCGAGCTGATCCGGCGCGCGATCGATGCCACCGGTCGGCCCATGGTGCTGAGCCTGTCGCCCGGCCCGTCGCAACCGGAGCATGCCGCGCACCTGCAGGCGCACGCCAACCAATGGCGCGTGTGCAATGACTTCTGGGACACCTGGCCACAGCTGCGCGACAACCTCGTGAACCTGGTGAAGTGGGCACCTCATGCGCGTCCCGGCGCCTGGCCCGATGCCGACATGCTGCCGGTGGGCAAGATCGGACTGCGCAACTTCGACGGCGGCGGATCCGGCGAGCGCGACACCCGATTCACGCGCGACGAACAGGTGCTGATGCTCACGGCCTGGACCTGCGCGCGCAGCCCGCTGATCCTGGGCAACGACCTGCGCCGGCTCGACGACTGGACGCTGCGCCTGGTCACCAACCCCGAGGTGCTCGCGCTACTGCGCGTGCCCGGCACGCGTGAATGGCATAGCACGGCGCAGGGCCACCGCTTCGTCTGCAACGGCCCGCAAGGCACCTGGGCGGCGTGGTTGAACACCGGCGAAGCGCCGTGGAACGCGCCTCTGCCCGCCTGGCTGCCCGACGCGCGCCGCGACTGCTCGGCGCGCGCCGACCTGCCCGCCGGCACCCGCAACCTCACCGTCGCGCCGCACGGTGCTCGGCTGGTGCGCTGCGGCGCGGCGCCCCTCGGCGAGAAGGGCAAGGCCTGATGAGCCTGGAAGGCCGTTGATATGAAACGCCGTGACTTCTTCAGCCTCGTGGCCTGCACCTTGGCAAATGGGCTTGCGCCGCTTGATGCCAGAGCCGCGCAACCCTATCGCGGCATGTTGCGGGTGATGGCGATTCCCAAGGAGAACGCGCATGCACGGTAGGCGTCGCTTCATCGCATCGGCAGGACTGGCCTTCGCCTTCCCCGGTCTGGCACACGCCAAGGTGCTGGCCACCGAGCGCGAAGGCCGCAAGGACCTGTCGCTGTGGTACGACCAGCCCGCCGGGCCCTGGATCGAGGCGCTGCCGGTCGGCAACGGCCGCCTGGGGGCCATGGTGTTCGGCCGCCCCGCGCAGGAGCGCCTGCAGTTCAACATCGACACGCTGTACGGCGGCGGCCCCTACGTGCCGGACAACCCCGGGTTCCGGGAGGCGTTGCCCAGGGTGCGCGAGCTGATCGACCAGGAACGCTGGAAGGAAGCGAACGATCTCGTCTCCGAGGCCCTGATGGGCCAGCCGATCAAGCAGATGCCTTTCGGCGCCGCCGGTGACCTGCTGCTGGACTTTCCCGGCCTCGCGGGCGCCGCGGACTACCGCCGCAGCCTCTACCTCGACAGCGCGGTCGCCGCCACCACCTTCGGCGATGGCAAAGCGCGCCACCGGCGCGAGGTGTTCAGCAGCGTGCCCGACCAGGTCGTGGTGATCCGCCTGGAGGCCCGGCACGGCACGATCGACCTCGACCTGTCGTACCGCCACCCCGACCGCCCCGAGTACGGCGCGCCGAGCTACGACGCCAACGGCGCGGTGTTCATCGGCGCCGCGTGGGACCACCGCGAGCCGCTGCGGGCCGACAAGCGCCCGCCGTCGCTCGCCATCCGCGCCGACGGCCGCGACGCGCTGCTGGTCGAAGGGCGCAACATCGACGCCTTCGGCATCGCCGGCGTGCTGCGCTATGCGCTGCGCGTGCGCGCGGTGGGCGACGGCCGCATCGAGGCCGAAGGCGAGCACCTGCGCGTGCGCGGGGCCCGCCGGCTGATGCTGGTCGTCGCCGGCGAGACCAGCTACGTGAACTTCCAGGACACCAGCGGCGATCCGGTGGCCGCGGTACGCGCGCGCACCGACGCCGCCGCGCGCAAACCCTGGCCGAAGCTGCGCGCCGATCACCTGCAGGCGCACCGCGCGCTGTTCCGCCGCCTGCACATCGACCTGGGCGGCCACGAGGCCGACGACCGGCCGACCCACCAGCGCATCGCCGCCGTGCCCCGGCAGCCCGATGCGGCGCTCGCCGCGCTGTACGTGCAGTACGCACGCTACCTGCTGCTGTCGTCGTCGCGGCCGGGCAGCCAACCGGCGAACCTGCAGGGCCTGTGGAACGAAGGCGTGCACCCGCCCTGGGAGGGCAAGTACACGATCAACATCAACACCCAGATGAACTACTGGCCCGCCGGGCCGGCCAACCTGGGCGAGTGCGTCGAGCCGCTGCTGAAGATGGTGGAGGAGCTGGCCGTCAACGGCGCGCGCACCGCGCGCAACAGCTATGGCGCGCGGGGCTGGGTGGCGCACCACAACACCGACCTGTGGCGCGCCGCGGCACCGATCGACGGGGCGCTGTGGGGCATGTGGCCAACCGGTGGCGCCTGGCTGTGCACCACGCTCTGGGACCACTACCAGTACCACCCCAGCCCCGCGCTGCTGCGCCGCCTGGCGCCGCTGTTCAGCGGCGCGTCGCTGTTCTTCCTCGACACGCTGGTCGAAGACTCGAAGGGCCGGGGCCGGGTCACCTCGCCTTCGCTCTCGCCCGAGAACGAGCACCACCCGAAGGTCGCGCTGTGCGCCGGGCCGGCGATGGACAGCCAGATCCTGCGCGACCTGTTCGACGCCACGCTCGAAGCGCAGGCGCTACTGGGTGAGCGCGACCCCGCGTTCACCGAGGCGCTGCGCAAGGTGCGTGCGCGCCTGCCGGCCGACCGCATCGGCGCACAAGGCCAGCTGCAGGAGTGGCTGGAAGACTGGGACGCCGGCGCATCCGAGCAGCAGCACCGCCACGTCTCGCACTTGTACGCCGTCTACCCCAGCGGCCAGATCAACGTGCGCGACACCCCCAAGCTGGCGCAGGCCGCGCGCGTCACGCTCAATGTGCGCGGCGACGAGAGCACCGGCTGGGCCACCGCCTGGCGCCTGGCGCTGTGGGCCCGGCTGGGTGACGGCGAGCGGGCCTACCGCATCCTGCAGGGGCTGCTGGGGCCACGGCGTACCTACCCGAACATGTTCGACGCGCACCCGCCGTTCCAGATCGACGGCAACTTCGGCGGCGCGGCCGGCATCCTGGAGATGATCGTGCAGTCGTGGGGTGGGGAGGTCCACCTGCTGCCGGCGCTGCCAGCGGCCTGGCCGCGCGGCGAAGTGCGCGGCGTGCGCGTGCGCGATGGCATCGAGCTCGATCTCGCCTGGGCCCACGGGCGCCCGACGCGGCTGCGCCTGCGCGGCCGGCCGAAGCAAGACGTGAAGCTGCGCCACCGCGACCGGCTGATCCCCCTGAAGCTCGACGCTGCAGGCCGTGCAAGCATCGTCGAGTTCGGCGCCGGCGCATGACTGCTGCCGTCGTCGCCCGATCGACATCGGCGGCAACCAGTTGACCGCGAGGAGCAGCGCATGGCCGTCCCGTTCAATCGCATCGTCATCGTCGGCGGCGGCACCGCCGGCTGGATGGCCGCGGCCGCCATCGCGACCGCGCTGCGTGGCCGCAGCACGGTGGAGGTCGTCGAGTCGGTGGAGATCGGCATCGTTGGCGTCGGCGAGGCCACCTTCCCGTCGATTCGCGCCTACAACAAGATCGTCGGCATCGACGAAGCCGAGTTCGTGCGCGCGACCAACGGCACCTACAAGCTCGGCATCCAGTTCTGCGACTGGCGCGTCAAGGGCGAGCATTACTTCCACACCTTCGGTGATTTCGGTCAGCTCGGCGGCCCGCACGCGCTTTGGGGCCAGTACCGCCGGCTCGTCGATGCGGCGCCGGGCGGCTTCGGCGAGCAGTGCCTCCCCACGGTGATGGCGATGCAGGGCCGCTTCGTCGCCGCCAGCAAGGAGGCGCCTTTCGACTACGCCTACCACTTCGATGCCGCGCTCTATGCCGGCTTCCTGCGCGATCTCGCGTTGAAGCGCGGCGCACGGCGCACCGAAGGGCGCATCGTCGAGGTACACCGGCGGTCCGACGGCGGCGTGGCCAGCGTCAAGCTGGCCGACGGCCGCGAGCTGGCCGCCGACCTCTTCGTCGACTGCTCCGGCTTCGCCTCGCTGCTGCTGGGCAAGACTCTGGACGAGCCCTTCATCGACTTCAGCCGCTGGCTGCCGGTGGACCGCGCCTGGGCCTGCCCCTGTGAGCGCACCGGCAGCGAGCTCACCCCTTACACGCGCGCCACTGCACTCGAAGGCGGCTGGGCCTGGCGCATCCCATTGCGCAGCCGCACCGGCCACGGTCACGTATTCAGCACGCGCTACATCGACGAGGAACGCGCCCGCGAGCAGCTGATGCAGCAGCTGGACGGCGCGCCGTTGGCCGAGCCGAGGCTGCTGCGCTTCACCACCGGCCACCGGGCGCGCTTCTGGGTGCACAACGTGGTGGCGCTTGGCCTGGCGTCGGGCTTCCTGGAGCCGCTGGAGTCGACGAGCATCTTCCTGATCCAGAGCGGGCTGAGCCGGCTGATGACGATGCTCACTTCGGGGCGGCCGATAGTCGACGACAGCGTCGCCCAGTACAACACCGGCGCGGTGCGCCAGTTCGCGCGCATCCGCGACTTCATCGTGCTGCACTACTGCCTCACCGCACGGCGCGACAGCGCACTGTGGCGCGACATGGCGACGATGGAGCTGCCCGAGACGCTGGCGTTCAAGATCGAAGCGTGGCGCCGGCTGGGTGTGCTGCACCAGTACGACGAAGAAGGCTTCGACGCCACCAGCTGGCTCGCCATTCACGCCGGCATGGGCCACTGGCCGGAACGCGCCGACCCGGTGCTGAAGGAGCTGCCGCGCGATGAAGCGCTGCAGGCGCTGCAACGGCGTCGCGAGGCAATCGCCGCCACGGTGGGCCGGCTGCCCACGCATCACGACTACCTGAAGGCGATGCTCGCGTGAGACTTGCGCCGAGCCGGCGCAGGTAGGTGTTTATACGGCTTTATTTAGTTCATCGATAGAATAAAAGTCCAGGACAAAGAACAAGGAGAAACGTCTTGCCTATCCAGGCCGCAGGGAATCAACAGCAGCTCAAAAACATCAACCGCATGGCCTTGGTGCGCCACCTGTGCGCCAACCCCGGCCTGTCGCGCGTGGACCTCGCCTTGGCCGTCGGATTGCAGAAGTCCACGGTGAGCATGCTCGTGCGTGAGCTGCTGGAGGAAGGGTGGCTGGTCGAGCGCGACGTCGTTGCCACGGGCGACCTCGGCCGACGGCCGACCCCCTTGTTCATCGATCCCACGCGCCTGCTGTTGTTGGGCGCCGAGGTCGGCATCGACTCGATCCGCGTCGTGGCCACGTCGCTCACCGGAGAGGTGCTGACGACGGGCGTGGCGAACCACGGATCGACCAAGACTGCCAAGGCCTGCGTCTCCAACCTGGCCGCGGGGCTGTTGAAACTGCTCAAGCAGCTGGACAAGTCCCAGCACCAGATCATCGGCATCGGGGTCGGCGTGCCCGGCGGTGTCGACGAGGTGAGCGGCTTCCTGCACTTCGCGCCGAACCTGGGCTGGCGGAACGTTTCGCTCGGCGCCGCGCTCGGCGAGAAGCTCAACGGCACGGCGCTGGCCGGTGTGCCGCTGTTCCTGCAGAACGAGGCCGACGTCGCCGCGCTGGGCGAGATGGAATTCAACTCTTCGCAGGCCGGGGACCCGCTGCTCTACGTCAGCATCAACCAGGGCGTGGGCGCCGGGGTGATCGTCGGCGAGCGGCTTCTCACGGGCAACCGCGGCTTTGCCGGTGAAGTGGGCCACATGGTGCTGCAGCTCAACGGGCCGCAATGCTCGTGCGGCCGGCGCGGCTGCGCCGAGGCGCTGATCGGCCCACGCGCCATGCTGCGTCCCGAGCAGCACGAGCAGACACTGGTCGATATCCAGCGCCGCCTGGCCGAGGGCGACGCCGACACGATCCGCGCGGTCAAGAAGGCCGGCAGCTACCTCGGCGTCTTGCTTCAGAATCTGGCGGCCGCCTACGACCCAGGCTGCATCGTGCTCGGCGGGGCGGTCGTCGACCTGGGCGAGACATTCCTCGACCCCGCGCTGAAGACGCTCAACGACTACGCCATCGCGGCCAACCTCGCCCCGCCCACGGTGCAGACATCGCGCTTCGGTGTCGATGCGGTCGCCGTCGGTGCGGCCGCGCTGGCCCGCTATCGCCTGACCCGTCCGTAACTTCGCGAACACTGGGCAGCCCAAGTGGAATTCGATCTTCTTGCCATCTTGGGTGACGTGTTCGCCAAGCATGGGGCGGCGGCCCCCGCGGTCGCCCGAACCTACGCGCCGGGCGACTTCAGCGTTCACTTCTTTCTGCAACTGGGCATCATCATGCTGGCCTGCCGCGTCGTCGGCTGGGCCGGCCGCAAGTTCCTCGGTCAGCCGCAGGTCGTCGGCGAAATGATCGCCGGCGTTATCCTCGGCCCTTCGCTGCTCGGGCTGTTCTACCCGCAGCTGCAGGCCACTATCTTCCCGAAGGAGATGCGCAGCGTCCTCTACTCCGGCGCGCAGCTCGGCGTAGGTCTGTACATGTTTCTCGTCGGCACCACGCTGCGGCTGGACCACTTCGCCACCAAGGCAAAGAGCGCCATCAGCGTGTCGGTGTCCGGCATCGCGGCTCCGTTCTTCATCGCCTTCCTGATCACGCCCATCCTGCTGACCATCCCCGGGCTGTTCGCCGAAGGCATCTCGACGGCCAACGCAACGCTCTTCATGGGCGCTTGCATCGCGCTGACGGCTTTCCCGATGCTGGCCCGGATCATCAACGAGCAAGGCCTGGCCAATACGCCGCTCGGCACCCTGACGCTGACGGCTGGCGCCTTCGACGATGCGGCTTCCTGGTGCGTGCTGGCCCTTGTGCTCGCTGCTTTCGGCGCTGGCCCTGGCGTGGCGGTGCTGGCCATCGGCGGCGGCGTCCTCTGGGCTGCCTTCGTCATGCTGTTCGGCCGCAAGCTGCTGGCGCCGCTGGGCCGCATGGTCGAACGTGACGGCCACATGAGCAACACCGTGCTTGGCATCACGCTGATCTGCTTCTGCGCGTCGGCCTTCATCATGGAGGCCGTCGGCATCCACGCCATCTTCGGCGGCTTCATCCTCGGCGCCGTCATGCCGCGCGGGCTGTTCGCCGCCGAGCTGAAGAAGAAGGTCGAGCCGATCACGGTGATCCTGCTGCTGCCGATGTTCTTCACCTACTCTGGCCTGAACACGCGCCTGGACATGATCAATTCGGGCCAGTTGCTGCTGATCGCGGCCGGCGTGCTGGTGGCCTCGGTACTGGCCAAGTTCGGCGCCTGCTACCTGGCTGCGCGCATGGCAGGCGAAGACAACCGCACCGCCTTGGGCATCGGCGCGCTGATGAACTCTCGCGGCCTGATGGAGCTCATCATCATCAACATCGGCCTGCAGAAGGGCATCATCGGCCCGGCCTTGTTCTCGATGCTGGTGCTTATGGCGGTGGTGACGACCATGATGGCGACTCCGCTGTTCGAACTCTTCTACGGCCGCAAGGCGCGCAAGTCGGGCGAGCTGGCTGCCACCCCGGGCACGCCGGCCGGCAACGCGGCCTGAGGCCTCACTGGGGAAATGGCGCAGGGTTTGCCAAGTAGGCCTGGAACAGGCGCGCGAACTGTCCGCCATCTGTCGTGATGTTCGCCGACGTGCTCCCGCCGCCACTGAACACGATCGCAAACACACCGATGTCGGTGTACCGCGTCGGGTTTGTGAGCATGTAGTGGACACGGTTGTCCCGGTAGTGGCCTGGACTGCCACCGGGAGTTGCCGAGGGCACTCCCATCGGCGTTTGCCAGAACAACATCGGCAGATTGCCGACAAGGCTTCGCACGGTGCTCCACTGGGCAAGGCTCTGACTGAAGTTGGGTGTCGCGACGTTGCTCTCGTCCCAGTAGAACGGTCCATTGCCGCGCCCCGCACACTCAGGCACTGGCGATGCGACTTCAAAGCAACCGGCATCACGATCGCTCGTCTGCGCCACGATGAAGTCGGCCTTGTCTGCACCGAGTTTCGCCATGAAGTTGCCGACAGTGGTCGCATCTCTTCCAAAGAAGGACGGCGGAAACCCGATCTTCGCCTTGGGCGCGTAGGTGCGCCCGAGCGTCAGCAGGCATCCCGCAACGCCGGCGGCGCTATCCGGTTGGCTCGCGCATTCCGCCGTCGTGCTCGCGCGTGCCGGCAACTTCGCAGGGTCGCCGCCGGGTGCTGTTGCCAGGACGTAACCCCAGAAGTCCGGTTCGAGGTTGACCAGCGTGGGTTGGCCCGTCGCGCCGATCTTCTGGTACATCGACTTGACTTGTGCCCAGTAGCTGGCCATGAACGTCGCGTCGTTGTGACCGGCACTGAAGGGCTTCAAGGACGCCTTGCTGGGGAACTGAGCTTTGAAGCATCTAAGCATCACAGTCTCGACGCAAGCAACGCGTGGACTCAATCGGTCGGCATGACGTCATCCTGAACGCGCAGGAGACCTTTCACTTGCGGCCAGCCTCGCGACTCGGGAGCGAGTCGATCACATAGCCGACGCCGCGCACGGTGCGGATGTAGCCCTGTCCGATCTTGCGGCGCAGGTTGGAGATGTGGACGTCCAGCACGTTGCTCTCGTTGGCGATCCCACTGGGCAGAACCTGCTCTTCCAGCGCGCGGCGCGTGAGCACGCGGTCGGGACGTTTCAGCATGGCCGTCAGCAGCCGGTACTCGCTGCGCGACAGGCCCACCGTGTGGCCTTCGACGATGACGCATTGCGGCGATTCGTGAACGCGCAGCCCGCGAAGCTCGGTGGTCGCGCTGTCGGAATTGGCGCTGCGCCGGGCCAGGGCACGCAGTCGCGACACCAGCTCGGCCAGCGCGAAAGGCTTGACAAGGTAGTCGTCGGCGCCGCCGTCCAGGCCACGCAGCCGGTCATCCAGGCTGTCGCGAGCGGTCAGGATGAGCACTGGCAGGCTGTGCCCATCGTGTCGCAACGAACTCAGCAGCGACAAACCGTCGCCATCGGGCAAACCGAGGTCGAGCACCATGAGGTCACAGTCACCGGCTGCGACGGCACGTGCCGCGTCTTCCATGCGCCGCACCCATACCACGCTCATGCCCTGGTCGCCGAGCGCAATGCGCACGCCGTTGCCCAGGGTCATGTCGTCTTCGACAAGCAGCACGTTCATGACGCGGTTCGATGTGGGTCGGATGGGCTGGGCGATGCGCCCGCCAGGAAGTCGAGAACCGCGCGGTTGACCTCTGCGGCCTTGACCAGCGTCAGATCATGGCCCGCGCCGGCGATCAGTTCGTGCGTGATGCGCGGGGCAACGGTCTTGAGCCGTTCCAGTGCCCGCAAGGGCGCACAGATTTTTTCGTTCTCGCCGACCAGATAGAGCACAGGCACTGCCAACTCTTGCAGCTGTTCATCCGTCATGACCGTCGGTGGCACCATCGTGCGCGGCGCGAGGCAACGCAACGTGGTCCAGGCCTCGCTGACGATTTCGTCGAAGTTGGGCCGCTCCGAGGCCGGGCGTTGCGCAAGGTCATGCAGCAACCAATGCAAAAAGCTGCGCGTGAAATAGCGCAGCGGAATCGCACATGCCACCGCCCGCGCGACCCACTCGGATGACAACGGGAGCACGACACCGGCGGGCGCGATCATGACGAGCCTGTGCAGCCGTTGTGGGCGCGCCAGCGCGTATTGCGCTGCCAGCCAGCCGCCATACGACAGGCCGACCAGATTCACGTTCGTGGTGAGCCCAAGCCGGTCGAACAAGCCGTCGAGCCACGCCAGGTGGTCGCTCAGGCCCGCGATCGGGCGAGTGCCGACGCTGCGGCCGCCATCCTGAACATGGTCCACCGCATACACACGGTGGCCGCGCGCGAGTGCCGCGACGTTGGGTATCCACGCCAGCGAGTTGCTGCTGATGCCGTGCAGCAGCACCATGGGCGGCGCGCCGGCGGAGCCACTCACACGCACGAACGTCTCGCCGAACACGCCGGGCACGCGGATCGTCTCGCAAGGCACCGGCCAATCGCGTGCTCTCGTGTCGTAGAGCGACAGGTAGCGCGCCTTGGCTTCCTCGGAACGAAACGGGTGATACGGCGGCAGGCCGGCCCGCACCGGCGCGTCCGGGTTGCCGGCTGCCGGCATGGGTGTGTCTTGAGTCGGCGGTTCGCCGCCCCACGCCAAGCCGCCGAAGCCGCGCCGCGGCGGGTCGGTCGGCTTGACCATCTGATACTTGACCGGCAGCTGCGGTCTGGGGCGCAGATCGGGAGCCGGCGAAAACATGGAAAACGCGGTCAGGAAGATCGCCGCCATGGCTTGGCGTCGAGCGGCCTGGCGCAACTTGCCTTTCCTGTCGGCGTGGCTGGTGGTCTCTTGTTGCGTCATGTCGACGACGGCGAAGTGGAATGCGACGCAGGGCCGGCGAGCGTGTCGTCGAACATCAGCGGCAATGCGACTGTCACGCGCAGCCCCCGACCGGACGCCCCCGTTGCGAGAGACACCGTCCCCCGGTGCTGCTCGGCGGCCGCCTTCACGATCGCCAGACCCAGGCCGCTGCCGCTTTGCGTCTGCCCCGGGCTACGGTAGAAGCGGTCGAAGACACGCGAGTGCAAGGCAGGCGCAATTCCCGGCCCCTCATCAATCACGGTGAGGACGGCTTGCTCTTCCTTGGACTTGACGCAGACCAACACCGTGCCGTTCGATGGCGAGTACTTGATCGCGTTCTCGACCACGTTGTCGATCATCGACGCCAGGCTCTCCATATCGCCGGTCACCATCACTGGATGCGTCGCGTCGAGCCGCAACTCGATATTGCGTGGCCGGGGCAGGGACGATAGTGTTGCCAGGCACTCGGCGACCAGATTGTCCAGACGCACAGGCCGCCATGCGCGGGTGTCTTCGACCGCATCAGTGCGCATGAGCTGCAGCAGCTGGCCCACAAGCCGTGCCGCGCGGTCGCCGCTTTGCACCATGCCGTCGAGCAACTCGCTGGCGCCCGGATCCATCACGCGGCGCTGCAGCGCTTCGACGTTGACCCGCATGGCTGACAGCGGCGTACGCAGTTCGTGAGCTGCGTCGGCAATGAATCGTCTCTCGCGCTGCGCGCCTTCGCGCACTCGCTCCAGCAGCGCGTTGACCGAATGCACCAGCGGACGCAGCTCCTGCTGCCTGGGTCCGAACGAGAGCGGCGCCAGGTCGCTCGGACCGCGCGCGGCGATCTCTTCGCTGAGCTTGCGCCACGGCTGCAGCACGACCCGCGCCGCCAGCCATGCCGGTATCAAAAGCAGCATCGCGCTGATGACGATCGGCACGATGACCAGGCCACCATCGAGCATGTGGCGCGAATGCCCTGGCTCGCTGGCGACCGGCTGCATCCACAGCAGCATCGCGCCCCATAGCTGCAGCAACAGCACCATTTGCGCCACGATCAGGCGGCGCATGACTGAAGGCCGGGCGAGGTGCCGCCACCACGACGGGGTTCGAGTCATCATCTGAGGTCAACCGGGGTGCGCATGTAGGGCTTCATGAGTAGCGATTGAACCGCCAATCTCCGGCTCGAAGATGAAGAAAGCCTGAAGAACGGTTCAGGTAGACGCTGTGCCGCCTCGACGAATGACCGCAAGGTGACCGAGACCGTGAGTAGCGGCCTCGGCGGCCATCGACAGCAAGCGCTGCTGCGCAACTGCCGCACAGCGAGTCAAGGCCGAGCGGAAGTTCGCGGCCCCAGCCTGCCTCGGCGCGCGCTGCCAGTAGCTGGCTTGAGCCGCTCCGCCAAATGGCAGATTTGCGAGCCGCTCGGCCGGCACGCGGCCCAAAAAGAGAGGGCCCGCTCACTGGCGGGCCCTCTACGGTACTGGTGCCGGTGAGAAGAGTCGAACTCCCGACCTTCGCATTACGAATGCGCTGCTCTACCAACTGAGCTACACCGGCGAAACCAGGGATTATAGCGATCTGCGACGCACGCTCCGGCAAGTTCCTCGCGGGCGGTTTGGATGCAGACTCGGCGCCGGCCGATTCACATGAGGACAGTTCGATGCGACGGACGGAACAGCAGCGCTCTCACTGGAGAAAGAACCTCGGGATGACCGGGGTGCTTCTGGCGATCTGGTTCTTCGTGACCTTCGTGCTGAGCTTCTTCGCCCGCGATCTGAACTTCTCGCTGTTCGGCTGGCCGTTCAGCTTCTGGGTCGCCGCGCAGGGCGCGCTCATCGTGTATTGCGTGATCGTCTGGTTCTACGCGCGCCGCATGAACAAGCTCGACGTCGAGCACGGCGTCCAGGAGGATCCACAGCCGTGACGGCGCCTACCTCAGCTCGAATGCGGCCAGCTTCTTCGCAACCGGCGTGTTCTTCAGCGTCACGTACACCGGCAGTCCGGCCTTGTACTTCGGGTAGTCCTCGCCCTGGATCAGCGGCGTCAGGTAGCGCCGGCACTTGTCGGTGATGCCGTAGCCGTCCTTCGTGATGAAGTCGCGCGGCATGAACTTCTCGACGTTCGCGACCTTCGCCAGCGGTGCGACGCCGATCCGGTACTTGTAGGGCGTGTCGGAGACGCGCTCGATCGTCGGCATCACCGCGTTGTGGCCCTTCAGCGCGAGCTCGACCGCGCGCTTGCCGAGGTCGTAGGCCTGCTTGACGTCGGTCGCCGATGCGATGTGCCGGGCCGCGCGCTGCAGGTAATCGGCGACGGCCCAATGGAACTTGTGGCCGAGCGCGTTCTTGATCAGGTTCGCGACGACCGGCGCTGCGCCGCCGAGCTGCGCATGGCCGAACGCGTCGCGCGCGCCCTGTTCGGCGAGGAACGTGCCGTCCGCATGGTGGCAGCCCTCGGAGACGACGACGGTGCAGAAGCCATGTGCCTTCACGAGCTTGTCGACGCGCGCGAGGAACGCCTTCTCGTCGAACACGATCTCGGGGAACAGGATCACGACCGGGATGCCTTGCGCCTCGATCAGCCCGCCGGCCGCGGCGATCCAGCCGGCGTGCCGGCCCATCACCTCGACGACGAAGACCTTGGTCGAGGTCTTCGCCATCGAGCGCACGTCGAACGAGGCTTCGAGCGTCGAGACCGCGACGTACTTCGCGACCGAGCCGAAACCCGGGCAGCAATCGGTGATCGGAAGGTCGTTGTCGATCGTCTTCGGCACATGGATCGCCTGCAGCGGGTAGCCCAGCGCCTCGCTGAGCTGGCTGACCTTGAAGCAGGTGTCGGCCGAATCGCCGCCGCCGTTGTAGAAGAAGTAGCCGATGTCGTGCGCCCGGAAGACCTCGATCAGGCGCTCGTACTCGCGCCGGTGCGTCTCGAGCGACTTGAGCTTGTAGCGGCACGAGCCGAACGCGCCCGACGGCGTCGAGCGCAGCGCGGCGATCGCGGCGGCCGATTCCTTGGTCGTGTCGATCAGGTCCTCGGTCAGCGCGCCGATGATGCCGTTGCGGCCGGCGTAGACCTTGCCGATGCGGTCTTTGTGCGCCCGCGCCGTCTCGATCACGCCGCAGGCGGACGCGTTGATCACCGCGGTCACGCCGCCCGACTGTGCGTAGAACGCGTTCGTCTTCGTCTTGGCCATCAGGGTCGATCCTCCAGGGTTCAGTTTGCCAGCGCGTTCGTGACAATCTCGCGCACGTTGCCCGACAGCTCGGGCTTCGACGCGACGCGCTGGATCGCCACGCGCGCCGCGCTCCGGTAGGGCTCGGCGAGCTGGCTCCATCGATCGAGCACACGCGCGAAGCGCGCCGCGAGCTGCGGATTGATCGCGTCGAGCTCGATCACGTGGTCGGCCCAGAACACGTAGCCGGCGGCGTCGCCGCGGTGGAACGCGGCCGGGTTGCCGGCGCAGAAGGTCGCGATCAGGCTGCGCGCGCGGTTCGGGTTGCGGATCGAGAAATCCGGGTGCTTCAGCAGCTGCTTGAAGCGCGTGAAGACGCGGCCATCGAGCTCCGGGGCGCCGGCCTGCAGCGCAAACCAGGTGTCGATCACGAGCGGTTCGTGCCGGAACATCTCGTGGAAGCGGTACAGGGCCGGCTCGGCGTGCTGCGCGTGCGAGCGCACCAGCGCGCTCAGCGCGCCGAGGCGATCGGTCATGTTCGTCGCGTCCTTGAAGCGCTGATAGGCGCGGCCCGGCCAGACGGATTCGCCTTGCGCGACCGCATCGAGGCACAGCATCGCCAGGGCCCGGTTCGCGAGCGCGCGCCTGCCGGCCGAGAGCGAATCGGGCGAGTAGCTGCCGCCGACATGGTGTGCCTCGAAGGCCCACTCCCAGTCGGCGCGCAGCGCGCGCGCGAGCTGCTTCATCAGCCCCATCCGCGCGGCGTGAATGCGCGGCGGATCGACCGGCGAAAGCTGCTCGGCCATGTAGCTCTCGGACGGCAGCGTCAGCACCAGATCCTTGAACGCGGCATCGAGGGTGGGGTGGCGCAGCACCGCGCGCATCGCTTCGATGAACGGGGTGTCGAGCTCGAAAGGCGTCTCGCTGCGGGCCGCCGCGAGCAGCCGGCTCAGCGCGAGGCGCTGGCCGGCCTCCCAGCGGTTGAACGGGTCGGTGTCGTGCTGCAGCAGCACGAGCAGATCGGCGTCCGGCAGGCCGTCGACCAGCACGACCGGCGCCGAGAATCCGCGCAGCAGCGAAGGCACCGGCTCGGCGTCGACGTTGACGAAAGTGAAGAAGTGGCGCGCGTCGTCGAGCACCAGCACGCGCTCGGTCGCGCCGCCGGTCGCCTCGTCTTCGAGCTGCACCGGCAGCGGCGTGCCGTCGCGCCCGACCAGGCCGATCGTCAGCGGGATCACGAACGGCTCTCTCGTGGTGCTGCCCGTTTCGGCGCCGGTCTGCTCGATGCCGAGCGTGTAGGTGCGCGACGGCGCGTCATAGCGCCCGCGCGCGGTGAGGCGCGGTGTGCCGGCCTGCTCGTACCAGCGCTTGAACTGCGGCAGCTTGCGCGCAAGCTCGCTCGCCGGGTTCGCGTCGGCGATCGCCTGCACGAAATCGTCGCAGGTCACGGCCTGGCCGTCGAAGCGCTCGAAGTACAGCGCGATGCCGTTCGCGAAGCCCTCGCGCCCGACCAGCGTGTGCATCATGCGCACGACCTCGGCACCCTTCTCGTAGACCGTCGGCGTGTAGAAGTTGTTGATCTGGATGTAGCTGTCGGGCCGCACCGGGTGCGCCATCGGGCCGGCGTCTTCGGGGAACTGGACCTCGCGCAGCGCGCGCACGTCCTGGATGCGCTTGACCGCGCGCGCGCTTGGCGGCCCGGCCATGTCCATGCTGAATTCCTGATCGCGGAAGACCGTCAGGCCTTCCTTCAGGCTGAGCTGGAACCAGTCGCGGCAGGTGACGCGGTTGCCGGTCCAGTTGTGGAAGTACTCGTGGCCGACGACCGATTCGATGTCGGCGTAGTTGTCGTCGGTCGCGGTCGCGGGCGAGGCCAGCACGTACTTGGTGTTGAACAGGTTCAGGCCCTTGTTCTCCATCGCGCCGCTGTTGTAGTCCGCGACCGCGACGATCATGAAGCGCTCGAGGTCGAGCGGCAGCTTGAAGCGCGCCTCGTCCCACACGATCGCGGCGATCAGCGAGTTCATCGCGTGCTCGGTCTTGTCGAGGTCGCCGCGGCGCACATAGACCTGCAGCAGGTGATCCTTGCCCGAGCGCGTGCGGATCTGCTGCTGGCGCGCGACCAGGTCGGCCGCGACGAGCGCGAACAGGTAGCTCGGCTTCGGGAACGGGTCGTGCCATTTCGCGAAATGGCGACCGCCTTCGAGCTCGCCTTGCTCGACGAGGTTGCCGTTGCTCAGCAGCACCGGGAACAAGGCCTTGTTCGCGCGCAGCGTGACGCTGTAGACCGCCATCACGTCGGGGCGGTCGAGAAAGTAGGTGATGCGCCGGAAGCCCTCGGCTTCGCACTGCGTGAAGAAGCCGCCGCCCGAGGTGTACAGCCCCGACAGCTGGGTGTTCTTCTCGGGTGCGCAGGTGTTGCGGACCTCGAGCGTGAACGGGCCGGCCGGCATCTCCTGCAGCGAGTCGATCACCAGCATGCCGTCTTCGTGGCGGAACGACACCGACGCGCCATTCACCGAGACCCGGGTCAGCACGATGTCTTCGCCGTGCAGGCGCAGCGGCTGCGCCGCCACCTCGGTGTTGCGCTCGACCTGCATCCGGTTGACGACCATCGTCTTGGCTGGGTCGAGGTCGAAGCTCAGATCGACGCTGCGGATCCAGTAGGCCGGCGCGGTGTAGTCGCTGCGGCGGATCACGGTGGCGGTGCCTTCACGCGTCATGGGGTGCCTTCTTGTGAGCGCTCTTGTAGGCCGTTGTCAATTCAGCCAGAGCAAGTGTCGTGAAATCGGGGGCGATCGCGATGATGTTGTCGAACTCGGCAAAGGCCTCGGCGGGCAGCGTGGTCGTCAGCGCCACCGCCTTCATGCCGGCGCGCCGCGCGCCTTCGACGCCGAGCGGCGCGTCCTCGAACACGACGCAGTCTTCCGGGGCGATGCCGAGACGTCGCGCGGCTTCGAGAAAGATGTCCGGATGCGGCTTGCCGCGCAGGCGGGCCCCGGGGCCCGGCCCCGAGTCCCTGTCGGCGGGGCTGACGACGGTCTCGACCCAGCCGTCGATGCCGTGGCGATCGAACGCGAGCGCCATGTTCGGCAAGGTCGACGCGGTGCACACCGCGAGCCGCAGTCCGCCGGCGCGCGCCTGTTCGACGAAGGCCTGCGCGCCGTCGATCAACACCAGCGAACGCGCCGCGAACTCGCGGTAGATCGCGTCCTTCTCGTCGGCCATCGCGACATGCTCGTCGGCCGAGTGCGAGGGGAACAGGTCGAGCAGGATCTCGGCGTTCGAGCGTCCGGCGGTCGACGCGAAGAACTCGCCCGCGTTCAGCGCCAGACCGCGCCGCGCATACCACGCGGTCCACGCGTTCTGGTGGTGCGGCATGCTGTCGATCAAGGTGCCGTCGAGGTCGAACAGGAAGGCCCTCAAGCTCAGACTCCCTGTTTCAGGCTGGCTTCGATGAACGGATCGAGATCGCCGTCGAGCACCTTCTGGGTGTTGCTGATCTCGAGGTTGGTGCGCAGGTCCTTGATGCGGCTCTGGTCGAGCACGTACGAGCGGATCTGGTGGCCCCAGCCGACATCGGTCTTGGTGTCCTCGAGCTTCTGCTGCTCTTCCATGCGCTTGCGCATTTCGTGGTCGTACAGGCGCGAACGCAGTCGCTTCCACGCGACGTCGCGGTTGCTGTGCTGGCTGCGGCCGTCCTGGCATTGCACGACGATGCCGGTCGGGATGTGCGTCAGGCGCACCGCCGAGTCGGTCTTGTTGATGTGCTGGCCGCCGGCGCCGCTGGCGCGGAAGGTGTCGGTGCGCACGTCCGACGGATTGATGTCGATCTCGATCGAGTCGTCGACCTCGGGATAGACGAAGATGCTCGCGAAGCTGGTGTGGCGCCCGCCGGCCGAGTCGAACGGGCTCTTGCGCACGAGGCGGTGCACGCCGGTCTCGGTGCGCAGCAGGCCGAATGCGTAGTCGCCCTCGACCTTGATCGTCGCGCTCTTGATGCCGGCGATGTCGCCGGCCGACTCGTCCTCCATCGTCGTCTTGAAGCCCTTGCGCTCGGCGTATTTCAGGTACTGGCGCAGCAGCATGCTGGCCCAGTCGCAGGCCTCGGTGCCGCCGGCGCCGGCCTGGATGTCGACGAAGCAGTTCAGCGGATCCGCCGGGTTGTTGAACATGCGGCGGAACTCGAGCTGCGCGACCGTCGCTTCGAGCTTGTTCGCATCGGCCTCGATCGCGATCAGGCCGGCGGTGTCGCCGTCGGCCTTCGACATGTCGTACAGCTCGGTGTTGTCGGCGAGGTTGCTGGTCAGGTGATCGATCGTCTCGACGACGGTCTCGAGCGTGCGCTTCTCGCGCCCCAGCTCCTGGGCGCGCTTGGGTTCGTCCCAGACCTTCGGGTTCTCGAGCGCGGCGTTGACCTCGTTCAGTCTCAGCGCTTTGCGATCGTAGTCAAAGATACCCCCGGAGATCGACCGTGCGCTTCGTCAGGTCGGCCAGGGAGTTGCCGATGGCATTGATGTGTTCGACGTCCATGAATTGCTTTCGTTGGGCCGGGCCTGCTGGCCCGAAGGGCGCGATTTTACGACGCACCCCGGCGCTCGGCGCGTTGACAGGCTCTACGACCCCAGGAAGGCTTCGAGCCGCTGCGCCAGCGCCTCGGGCTGGTCGTGGTGCAGCATGTGCCCGGCCGGCGCCAGCACCTGGCGTTCGACCTGCGCCACGACGTCGAGCCGCTGATGGAACTCGGCCTTCGTGTAGCGTGTGCCCCACCAGCGCGCGATGTCGGTCTGGTCGCCTTCGATCCACAGCACCGGGGCCGTGATCAGCTTCCAGGTCTCGAGGACTTCGTCGCGCTGGTACAGCGTCGGGCTGCTGCGCTTGTGCACCGGGTCGCCGAGGATCTCGTAGCGTCCATCGGGCCGTTGCCGCGACCAGTGCTGCGCGAGCCACGCGGCGCGCTGCGGCGCCAGCAGCGGATTCGTCTTGCGCAGCCGCGCGGCGACCTCGCCCAGGCTGGCGTAGTCGCGCAGCTCGGCCGGCGTCTTCAGCTCGTCCAGCCATTGCACGATGCGCTTTGGCGATTGCGCGGGCTTCGTCACCGGCATGCCGAAGCCCTCGAGGTTGACGAGGCGGCGGATGCGCTGCGGGCGCAGCCCGCCGTACAGCATCACGGCGTTGCCGCCCATGCTGTGGCCGAGCAGGTCGATCGGCCGCGCGGGCGCGGCGTCGAAGAACAGGATGTCGAGCGCGGCATCGAGGTCGCCGAGGTAGTCGGGCAGCCAGTAGGTGTCGGCGGCCGGCGTGTCGGTCAGGCCGAAGCCGCGCCAGTCGAACGCGAGCACGTGGCGGTCGGTCGGCAGCGCATCGACGACGAACTGGAACGACGCGGCCACGTCCATCCAGCCGTGCTGCATCAGCAGCGGCGGGCGATCGGCCGTGACCATCGAGGCATCGCCCCATTCGAGCACGTGGTGGCGCAGGCCGCGCACGGTGATGAAGCGGCTGCGGCTCGGGCGCCGGATCGGGTACGTGTCGTCGGCGGCGGCGGATGAACTCATGCGCGGCACTGTACGCGGCGCGCGCCGAGCGTGCTGTCGGCGCCGCGACAGCCGATGCGAGAATGCACGGATGAACCCAGCCACACCCTTCACCTTGCGCAACGCCGAGCTGCGCGACATCGGCGCGATCGTCCAGCTGATCCGCGACCTGGCCGAGTTCGAGCAGCTGACGCACCTGCTCCAGGTGACGCCCGAGAAGCTGCGCCCGCAGCTGTTCGGCGAGCGCCCGGCGGCCGAGGCGCTGGTCGCGGAGCGGGGCGGCGAGGTCGTCGCGTTCGCGCTGTTCTTCACGAACTTCTCGACCTTCCTGGCGCAGCCGGGCCTGTACCTCGAAGACCTGTACGTGAAGCCCGAGCAGCGCGGCGCCGGCATCGGCGAGGCACTGCTGACCCGGCTCGCGGCGATCGCGGTCGAGCGCGACTACGGGCGATTCGAGTGGAGCGTGCTCGACTGGAACGAGAACGCGATCCGCTTCTACGAGCGCATGGGCGCGACCGTGATGCCGGAGTGGCGCATCTGCCGCGTCACCGGCGAGGCGCTGCAAGCTCTGGGCACCTGACGACCACCGGCGTGGCAACTCAGGGTCGCGCGGCGCCGACGGCATGCAGCAGGTGATGTCGGGCCGCCAACAATGAGAGCGAACATGCCACCGATCGACGACTGGGCCGCCCTCCATCGGAGCTTCCGCTGGCACGTGCCGCCCGATTTCAACATCGCGCAAGCCTGCTGCGCGCGCTGGGCCCGCGACACGCCGCAGCGAATCGCGCTGCGCTGCGAGCATGAAGACGGCCGCATCGCGATGCACACCTATGCCGATCTGCAACGCGCGGCGAACCGCTTGTCGCATGCGTTGCGGCGCCTCGGTGTCGCGCGCGGCGACCGGGTCGCGATCGTGATGCCGCAGCGCTTCGAGACCGCGGTCGCGCACATCGCGCTGTACCAGCTCGGCGCGATCGGCGTGCCGCTGTCGATGCTGTTCGGGCCCGAGGCGCTCGAGTACCGGCTGGTCGACAGCGATGCGCGCGTCGCGATCGTCGACGAGAGCGGCATCGCGAACCTGCGCGAGGCACGGCCCGCGTGCCCGAAGCTAGAGACGCTGCTCGCGGTCGGCGCTGCGCAGGGGCAGGGCGATCTGGACTGGTCCGAGCTCTGCGCCCGTGAGCCCGCCACGTTCGTGCCGGTCGAGACGCGCTGCGACGACGGGGCGGTGCTGATCTACACCAGCGGCACGACCGGGCCGCCGAAGGGCGCATTGATCCCGCATCGCGCGTTGATCGGCAATCTCCCCGGCTTCGTCGCGAGCCAGAACTGGTTTGCGCAGGACGACGCGGTGTTCTGGTCGCCCGCGGACTGGGCGTGGACCGGCGGGCTGATGGATGCGCTGCTGCCGACGCTGTACTTCGGCCGCGGCATCGTCGGCTACCAGGGTCGCTTTGCGCCCGAGACCGCGTTCGAGCTGATGCAGCGCCACCGCGTCACGCACACCTTCCTGTTCCCGACCGCGCTGAAGGCGATGATGAAGGCGGTGCCGGCGCCGCGCGAGCGCTACGCGCTGCGGCTGCGCGCGATCATGAGCGCCGGCGAGGCGGTCGGCGACGCGGTGTTCGCGTGGTGCCAGCAGGCGCTCGGCGTGCCGGTCAACGAGATGTTCGGCCAGACCGAGATGAACTACATCGTCGGCAACTCGCATGCGCGCTGGCCGGCGCGCGCCGGCAGCATGGGCCGCCCCTATCCCGGCCATCGGGTCGCGGTGATCGACGACGAAGGCCGCGAATGCCCGCGCGGCACGCCGGGCGATGTCGCGCTGCACCGGCGCGATGTGCACGGCGATCTCGACCCGGTCTTCTTCCTCGGCTACTGGAAGAACGAGACCGCGACACGGGGCAAGTTCAGCGGCGACCCGGCGAGCAGCTGGTGCCGTACCGGCGACCTCGCGGTGATGGATGCCGATGGCTACCTCTGGTACCAGGGCCGCGGTGACGACGTGTTCAAGGCCGCCGGCTACCGCATCGGCCCGAGCGAGATCGAGAACTGCCTGGTCAAGCACGCCGCGGTCGCGAACGCCGCCGTCGTGCCGAAACCCGACCCCGAACGCGGCGCGCTGGTCAAGGCCTACGTCGTGCTCGCGCCGGGTTTCGAGGGCACGCCGGAGCTGGTCGCGGAACTGCAGCGGCACGTGCGCGGCAAGCTCGCGCCCTACGAGTACCCGAAGGAGATCGAGTTCATCGCGGCCCTGCCGATGACGACGACCGGCAAGGTGCAGCGGCGCGTGCTGCGCCTGCAGGAGGAGGCGCGGGCCGCGGCGGTCGCGCGCTGAGCGGCGCGCGGCGGCCGGCGTCTCGAACTGCTTCGGTCACGGCATGCACTTCCCCGTCAATGCGGCGTGCGGCAGAAACGGCAGCGCCAGCAGCCCTCCGAGAGGGATGCCGGCGATCGTCGGCGGGTCGTGGTTGAGCGCGTCGGGACCCAGACAGTTCGGGTGCCCGGCTGCTTTCACGGCGGTGGCGAACCGCGGCTCGGCTCGGCTATACCGTCCGCAGCGCGACGATCCGCTGCAGCGTGTTCAGCCCGCGAAAGGTCGCGCGCATGCGCAGCGCCTTCTCGAACGCGGCGTTCGAGAAGGTCGATTCGCTCTGCTTCAGGCGGCTCCACCAGTACAGCTCGCGGCCGTTCAGCGAGAAGCGATCGACCTCGCTGTTCATCGCGGCCAGGGTCGCGCGCGCGTCCGCGCCGGGCGGCTCGCGCAGGAAGCCGACGACGCGGGTCTGCACACCGTCGCTGAGCGCCGCCTCGAACGGCGCATGCGCGGCGGCGGCGGCCAGGTCGGCCGCGGTGCGGATGAAGGTGTCGATCTCGAAGCCGAAGGCCGTCGCGAGCTGCGCCTCGAGCTTGCGCTCGAGTGCGCCGAGCGCCCGCGCCCGCGTCTCGAAGATCACGTTGCCGCTCGCGATGAAGGTGCTCACGTCGGCCAGGCCGAGTTCCTCGAACGCGGCGCGCAGCGCGTCCATCTTGACGAGGCGGCCGCCGACGTTGACGGCACGCAGGAAGGCGATGCAGCGGGTCATGGCCGCGAGCATATCCGCGCGGCCGGTGGCACACGGCGGCGCTGGCCTGACGGCTGCGTCGAAGGCGCGCACCTCGGCATGTGGAGGTCACGGGTCGCATGGTCCCATCATCCCCGGCAATGGCGCATGAACGCCGCCGCTGCGCCGCCCAGGGGTCGCCCGCGATGCACCACCGTCGCGAGCCGC
Organism: Rhizobacter sp. P5_A1; assembly: GCF_056400745.1. Classification (NCBI taxonomy): domain Bacteria; kingdom Pseudomonadati; phylum Pseudomonadota; class Betaproteobacteria; order Burkholderiales; family Sphaerotilaceae; genus Rhizobacter; species Rhizobacter sp. P5_A1. The sequence continues at coordinate 108,090 of NZ_JBFUKR010000004.1, read as the reverse complement.
CGTACGGCTTTCGGCAGGCGCGTGCGCAGCGCGACGAGCCAGCCTTCGTCGAACGCCTGCGCGACCGCGTAGCGCGAGACGCAGCCGATGCCCGCGCCGAAGCCGACGAGGCGCTTGATCGCTTCGGTGCTGCCGAGCTCGTACTCGATGTCGATCGCGCCGAGGTGTTCGAGCAGCCAGCGGTCGGTGGCCTCGCGCGTGCCGGAGCCGGGTTCGCGCACCACCCACGACGCGCTGCGCAGCTGGTCGATGCCGAGCGTGCGCCGGGCCAGCGGGTGGGTCGGCGCGGCGAAGACGACGAGCTCGTCGCTGAGCCAGGGGCGCACCAGCAGATCGGGATGCGTGCGGGCGCCTTCGACGAAGCCGATGTCCGCCTCGTGACGGGCCACGGCATCGATCACGTCGTTGGTGTTCGAGACGCGCATGCGCAGGTGGCTGCCGGGGTGGGCGACCTTCCACTCGGCGACCCGCTCGGGCAGCAGGTATTCGCCGATCGTGAAGCTCGCGGCCACGCGCAGCGGCACCGCGTGCTCGGCGCCGAACAGGTGCTGCACCTCGCCCGCATCGGCCAGCAGCGCCGCGGCGCGCGGCAACAGCGCGCGGCCGTTCTCGTTGAGCACCAGGCGCCGGCCCAGGCGGTCGAACAGCGGGGCGCCGAGCGCCGCTTCGAGGTCGGCGATTGCGGTGCTCGCGGCCGACTGCGAGCGCGCGACGCGTTCGGCCCCGGCCCGGGTCGAGCCGCCGTGCGCGGTTGCGACGAACACCTCGAGCTGGCGCAGGTTCATGCGCAGCCGTGCATGCTCCGGATGCGGTGCGGCGGCGGCATGGCGGGGTGGGGCGGTGGGCATGCGCGACTCCGGTGTCGATCGGGCTGATCCGACTGATCGGATCTATCGATCGATCTGACCATGATTGTGCGCTTTCGCCATTCAGCGCCGCGCACTACCATTCACCGGGTCGCGCTGTCGCGCCGAGGAGTAGCGGTGTTCAAGTTCCTGTCCCGCGAGCCGCTGCACGATCCGCTGGCATCGCCCGCGCCGCTGGCCTCGACCGAGGTCAGGACCACCACCTGCTACATGTGCGCATGCCGCTGCGGCATCCGCGTGCATTTGCGCGACGGCGAACTGCGCTACATCGACGGCAACCCGAACCACCCGCTGAACCAGGGCGTGATCTGCGCGAAGGGCGCGTCGGGGATCATGAAGCAGGTCTCGCCGGCACGGCTCACGCAGCCGCTGCTGCGCAAGCCGGGCAGCGAGCGCGGCGCCGGCGAGTTCGAGCCGATCTCGTGGGAGCGCGCATTCGAGATGCTGACCGAGCGGCTCGCGAAGATCCGCGCCAGCGACCCGAAGAAGTTCGCGCTCTTCACCGGCCGCGACCAGATGCAGGCGCTGACCGGCCTGTTCGCGCGCCAGTTCGGCACGCCGAACTACGCGGCGCACGGCGGCTTCTGCTCGGTCAACATGGCTGCCGGGATGATCTACACGATCGGCGGCAGCTTCTGGGAGTTCGGCGGGCCGGATCTCGACCGCGCGAAGCTGTTCGTGATGCTCGGCACCGCCGAAGACCATCACAGCAACCCGATGAAGATCGCGCTCGCCAAGTTCAAGCGATCCGGCGGGCGCTTCATCTCGATCAACCCGGTGCGCACCGGCTACTCGGCAATCGCCGACGAGTGGATCCCGATCAAGCCGGGCACCGACGGCGCGCTGCTGATGGCGCTGCTGCACGAGCTGATCGCGAGCGACGCCGTCGACCACGCGTTCCTGAAGCGCTTCACGAACGCGCCGCAGCTGGTGGTGCTCGATGATTGCGCGCGACAAGGCTTGTTCGCGTTCGATCCGAACCCCGAGAAGGGGCCGCCGGGCGACGGCCGGCATCCGCACAACAAGCTGGTCTGGGACCAGGCGAGCGGCAGCGTCCGCAACGCGTACCCGGAAGGCATCGCAGAGGGCTGCGATCCGGCGCTCGAGGGCCACTACACATTGGCCGACGGCACGCAGGTCGCACCGTCGTTCCAGCTGCTGCGCGAGCGCGTCGCGACCTGCACGCCGGAATGGGCCGCAGGCATCACGGGGATCGACGCGCAGCGCATCCGCCGGCTCGCGCGCGAGCTCGGCGACACCGCGCTGAAGCAGGCGTTCGAGCTGCCGATCCCCTGGACCGATGCCTGGGGCAAGGTGCACCCGAGCACGCAGGCACGACCGGTCGCGTTCCATGCGATGCGCGGCCTCGCGGCGCACTCGAACGGCTTCCAGACCGTGCGGGCGCTCGCGGTGCTGATGAGCGTGCTCGGCACGATCGACGCGCCCGGCGGCTTTCGCCACAAGGCGCCGTACCCGCGCCACATCGTGCCGAACTACCGCGCGTTCAATTCGCCCGAGATGATCCAGCCGAACACGCCGCTGAACGCAGCGCCGCTGGGCTTCCCGGCGAACCCGGACGAGCTCGCGATCAACCCCGACGGCTCGCCGATCCGCATCGACCATGCGTTCTCGTGGGAGCACCCGCTCTCTGCGCATGGGCTGATGCACAACGTCATCACGAACGCGGTCAAGGGCGACCCGTACCGCATCGACACGCTGCTGATCTTCATGGCCAACATGGCCTGGAACAGCAGCATGAACACGATGGCCGTGCGCGAGATGCTGAACCGCAAGGACGAGCACGGCGAACACATGATCCCGTTCCTCGTCGTCTGCGATGCGTTCCAGAGCGAGACGGTCGCGTTCGCGGATCTGGTGCTGCCCGACACGACGTACCTCGAACGCCACGACGTGATGAGCATGCTGGACCGTCCGATTTCCGAGTTCGACGGGCCGGTCGATTCGGTGCGTGTGCCGGTCGTGGCGCCGCTCGGCGAATGCAGGCCGTTCCAGGAGGTGCTGATCGAACTCGCCTCGCGGCTGAAATTCCCGGCGTTCACGACCGAGCAGGGCGCGCGCAAGTTCAAGGACTACCCGGAATTCATCGTGAACTTCCAGCCGCAGCCCGGCATCGGCTTCCTGATGGGCTGGCGCGGCAAGGACGGTGAAAGCCACCTGCGCGGCGAGCCCAACCCGAACCAGTGGGCGATGTACGCGAAGAACGACTGCGTCTTCCAATACCACCTGCCCCAGACGATGCACTACATGCGCAACTGGAACCGCGCGTACCTCGACTTCGCGAAGGACAAGGGCTGGCGCCAGAAGAACGACGCGGTGCAGCTGGCGATCTACAGCGACACCCTGCAGAGCTTCCGTCTCGCTGCGCAGGGCAAGAGCGCGGGCCGCCAGCCGCCCGACGCGCTGCGCGAGCGGATCGACACCTACTTCGATCCGCTGCCGTTCTGGTACGCGCCGCTCGAAGAGGCCGCGACCGATCTCGCGGCCTATCCACTGAACGCGATCACGCAGCGCCCGATGGCGATGTACCACTCGTGGGACTCGCAGAACGCGTGGCTGCGCCAGATCCACAGCCACAACTACCTGCAGGTCAACCCGCTGACCGCGCAGGCCGCCGGCATCGCAGACGGCGGCTGGTGCTGGGTCGAGAGCCAATGGGGCAAGGTGCGTTGCATGCTGCGCTACAGCGAGGCGGTCGAGCCCGGCACCGTGTGGACCTGGAACGCGATCGGCAAGGCCGACGGCGCCTGGCAACTCGCGCCCGGGGCCGACGAAGCGCGCAAGGGTTTTCTGCTGAACCACCTGATCAGCGAGGAGCTGCCGTTCGATGGAAAGACCATCAGCAACTCGGACCCGATCACGGGGCAGGCCGGCTGGTACGACGTGCGGGTGCGCATCCGACCTGCGGCACCCGAGGAACCTGAAGAGACCTTCCCGCAGATCGCAACGATGCCGGCCGCGCCCGGCGTGCGCGGCACGGTCGCGAGCGTGCTGACCTACTTCGCGGGGCGCAAGCCATGATGCGCTGGCTGAAGGATCTGCTGGGCGGCAAGGCGCACGACGACAGCGCGCGCTGGGAACCCGGCGACACGCTCGCAAAGCAGCTTGCGCTCGTGATCGACCTGAACGTCTGCGTCGGCTGCCATGCCTGCGTGACCTCGTGCAAGCAATGGAACGCCTCGGGCAGCGCCGGCCCGCTGGCCGACGAGCGGCCCTACGGCGCCGATCCGACCGGCACCTTCTTCAACCGCGTGCAGACCTACGAGGCCGGCATCTTCCCCGGCACCGACACGATCCATTTTCCGAAGAGCTGCCTGCATTGCGAAGATCCGCCCTGCGTGCCGGTGTGCCCGACCGGCGCGAGCTACAAGCGCAAGGAGGACGGCATCGTGCTGGTCGACTACGACAAGTGCATCGGCTGCAAGTACTGCGCCTGGGCCTGTCCGTACGGCGCGCGCGAGCTCGACGAGGAGCGCCAGGTGATGACCAAGTGCACGCTGTGCGTCGACCGCGTCTACGACGAGCAGCTGCCGAAGGAAGACCGCAAGCCGGCCTGCGTCAAGGCCTGCCCGACCGGCGCGCGCCTGTTCGGCGACGTGAAGGACCCCGACTCCGAAGTCTCGAAGGCGATCCGCGAGCGCGGCGGCTACGCGCTGATGCCCGAATGGCAGACGCAGCCGGCGAACCAGTACCTGCCGCGGCGCATCACGAAGCCTGCCGAGGAAGGGCTGCCGTGAACCCGGCATTTTCGGTGGTGATCTTCACGACGATCGCCGGCGCCGCGCAGGGGCTGGTCGTGACGCTCGCGCTCGCGATCCTCGCCGGCGTCCCGCTGGCATCGGGTTTCGCCAGCGCTGCGCTGATCCTCGCCGACGTGATGCTGCTGATCGGCCTCGGCGCCTCGTTCGCTCACCTCGGCCGGCCCGAGCGCGCCTGGCGCGCGGTGCTGATGTGGCGCACGTCGTGGCTCTCGCGCGAGGTGATCGTGCTGCCCGCCTTGATCGCGGCGATCGCGCTATGGTGGCTGGCGCTGCGCGCGGGCATGCACACGCTGTTGCTGCCGATCGCGGCGATCGTCGTTGCCGCGGCGCTCTGGTATTGCACCGCGATGATCTATGCCGGCCTGCGCTTCATCCAGGAGTGGGCACAGCCGCTGACCCTGGTGAACTTCACGCTGATCGGGCTGTCCTCCGGCCTGGTCCTCGCGAGCGCGCTGGCCGCGTTCGCTGGCGAGGCCGCGCTGCTGCGGGCGACCGGGCCGGCTGCGTTGGTCGTCACCTCGGTCGCCTGGGCGACGCGCGTGCTCGCGCTGCGCCGCAACGCTGCGCTGACGCACCGGTCGACGCTGCAATCGGCGACCGGCATCCAGGCGCCGAACCTGCAGCAGAAATCGATGGGCATGTCGGCCGGCTCGTTCAACACGCGCGAGTTCTTCCATGGCCGCACGCTCGCGCTGCTGCAGCGCGTCCGGCTCGGCTTCCTCGTGCTCGGCTTCGCGCTGCCGGCGCTGTTCGCGCTGTGGGGCGTGGCGAGCGGCGCCGCGCTGCCCTGGCTGCTCGCAGTCGCCTGCCAGGCGCCCGGGCTGCTCGCCGAGCGCTGGTTCTTCTTCGCGCAGGCGAAGCACCCGCAGAACCTGTACTACCAGGTCGTGTCCTGACGTCGCGCGTGGGCAGGCGACGCCCTGTCGCGCGCGCCGGCGAATTGTGCGAACCTTGCGGCTGGACGCGGGATCGCGCGACGCGGATCCCGGACAACCGAGCGATCCTCATGCCACTGCCCATCGCAGACTACGCACTGATCGGCGACGGCCACACCGCCGCGCTGGTCGGGCGCGACGGCTCGATCGACTGGCTGTGTCTGCCGCGTTTCGATTCGGGCGCCTGCTTTGCCGCGCTGCTCGGCGATCCGCAGCACGGCCGATGGGCCATCGCCCCGAGCGCCGAGGTGCGCGCGGTGCGGCGCCGCTACCGCGAAGCGAGCCTGATCCTCGAGACCGATTTCGAGACCGACGAAGGCGCGGTGCGCATCATCGACCTGATGCCGCTGTCGGCGGGCCGGCGGGACGTCGTGCGCATCGTCGAGGGCCTGCGCGGCCGGGTGCCGATGCGCATGGAGCTCGTGATCCGGCTCGACTATGGCAGGGTCGTGCCCTGGGTGCGCAAGTTCGACGGTGCCGTGCTCGCGACCGCTGGCCCCGACACGCTGGAGCTGCGCACGCCGGTGCACACCCACGGCGAGCAGATGAAGACCGTGGCCGAGTTCGAGATCGCCGCGCACGAACGCGTGCCGTTCATGCTGAACTGCCGCGCCTCGCACGAGCCGGCGGCGGAACCGCTCGATGCCGAGCAGGCGCTGATCGAGACCGAGCGCGCCTGGCTCGCGTGGTCGGGCCGCAGCCGCTACGAGGGCCGCTGGCACGACGCGGTGATGCGTTCGCTGATCACGCTGAAGGCGTTGATCTACGCACCGACCGGCGGCATCGTCGCGGCGCCGACCACGTCGCTGCCCGAGCAGGAGGGCGGCGTGCGCAACTGGGACTACCGGTTCTGCTGGCTGCGCGATGCGACCTTCACGCTCAACACGATGCTGCTCGCCGGCTACGCCGACGAGTCCGCTGCATGGTGCGAGTGGCTGCTGCGCACGGTCGCCGGCAGCCCCAAGGACCTGCAGATGCTGTACAGCGTGACCGGCGAGCGCCGGCTCGCCGAGATCGAGCTCGGCTGGCTGCCCGGGTACCAGGGCGCCGCGCCGGTGCGGGTCGGCAATGCCGCCAGCGAGCAATTCCAGCTCGATGTCTACGGCGAGGTGATGGACACGTTGCACCTGGCGCGCAGCGTCGGGCTGCACCCGCAGCCGCACATCTGGCAGATCCAGAAGGCCTTGCTCGCGTTTCTGGAGACCTGCTGGCGCGAGCCGGACGAGGGCCTCTGGGAGATCCGCGGACCGCGCTGCCACTTCACGCACTCGAAGATCATGGCGTGGGTGGCGTTCGATCGCGGCGTCAAGGCGGTCGAGCGCTTCGGGCTGAAGGGGCCGGTCGAGGCGTGGCGGCGCACGCGCGACGAGATCCACGCCCAGGTCTGCGAGGCCGGCTTCGATGCGCGGCGCAACTGCTTCGTGCAGCACTACGAAACCTCGGCGCTCGATGCGAGCCTGCTGCTGATCCCGATGGTGGGCTTTCTGCCGCCCGACGACCCGCGGGTGCATTCGACGATCGATGCGATCCGGCGCGAGCTGGTCGTCAACGGGCTGGTGATCCGCTATCCGACCGCCACCGGCGTCGACGGCCTGCCGCCCGGTGAGGGCACGTTCCTGCCGTGCACGTTCTGGCTCGCCGATGCGCTGGCGGTGACCGGCCGGCGCGACGAGGCCGAGGCCGTGATGGAGCGCCTGCTGCGCGTGCGCAACGATGTTGGGCTGCTCTCCGAGGAGTTCGATCCGCGCACCGGCCGCATGCTCGGCAACTTTCCGCAGGCGCTGACGCACATGGCGCTGGTCAACACGGCCCGCCTGTTGTCGATGTCGCCGGAAGCGATCCGCGCGTCGTGTGCGCAGGGCGGGCGGCCCGCGGCGGCGCGCCCCAACGCGGTTGCTCAGCCCTCGTAGTTCAGCTTCAGACCCGGCACCGGCCAGTCATCGATCGCAATGAGCCGGCCGCTGCCGGAGAGCGTGACATACGCGGTGCGCCGGTCCTTGCCGCCGAAGCAGAGGTTGGTCGTGAAGCGGTCGGGCAGCGGCACGTGGCCCTGGCTCCTGCCATCGGGCGCGACGATCGTGATGCCGCCATGCATCAGCGTCGCGACGCACAGGTTGCCGAACGCGTCGACCGCCATCGAGTCGAAGCGCTGCCAGTGGTCGCCGGGCGAGGCGGCGAGCATCCGGCCGCCATGCGGCGAGGGCCAGGTCGCCTTGCGCACCTGGCCGGGCGCGCTGATGTCGAAGGCCCAGACGCGCGCGCCCTCGGTCTCGGCGTAGTACAGCGTGTTGCCGTCGGGCGAAAGCGCGATGCCGTTCGGCGTCATCACCGGGCGCGCGATCACGTGCGCGGCGCTGCCGTCGGGTTGCCCGTAGAACACACCGCCGCGATCGATCTCGGTCTCGCGGACCTTGCCGAGGTCGGTGAAGTAGAAGCCGCCGTGCGCGTCGAACACGATGTCGTTCGGGCCGCGCAGGCCGAGACCCTCGACCGCGTCGTAGAGCCGCTCGAAGCGGCCGCTCGTCAGGTCGACGCGCTCGATGCGACCGCCGGAATAGTCCTCGGCCTGGCCGATCGGCCGGTGCGTGCCGTCGATCTCGGTGCCCCAGCGAAAGCCGCCGTTGTTGCAGACGTAGACCGCGCCGTCGGGCCCGATCGCGGCGCCGTTCGGGCCGCCGCCCAGATCGGCGACGACCTGCACGCGCCCGTCGGGCAGCACGCGGCTCAAGGTGCCGCGCGCGATCTCGACCAGCAGCACCGAGCCGTCGTCCATCGCGATCGGGCCCTCGGGGAACTGCAGGCCGGTGGCCATCTCGCGGATCTTCATCGCGACGTCTCCTGGTGTTCGATGGGCGCCGATTCTGCGCGAAGCCGGCCGCGCGCGACGAACACCGCACCGGCTGCTGCCGAGTCGACCTGGAGTTCGTCGAGCCGCTCGGCGAGCAGGCTCCACGGTCGCGCGAGCCCGTCCAGCGAACTCACCGAATGCAGCGCCGCACCGAGCACGAACAGGTTCACCGGCCAGGCCCACAACGCGGCCCACTGCAGGCCCGACGCGACGACCGCGCTGCCGGGCCGCAGCGCCCGCGCGATGTTGGCCAGCGCCGCCGGCGCACGCAGGATGTCGTGCGTGAAGTGGAACAGCGCGGCATCGGCGCGGCACTCGACCACGGCGTCTTCGGCCGGGGCCCCGATCAGCGTCACGTTGCGCCAGCGGTGCTGGCGCACGCACTCGCGCGCTCGCGCCAGCATCTCGGGGCACTGATCGATGCCGACGACGCGGCCGCGCGAGCCGACCGCCTCGCGCAGCAGCGGCACGCTCAGGCCGGTGCCGCAGCCGACGTCGAGCACGGTGTCGCCGGGCCGCAGCGCCAGGCGCGCGATCGCGGCGCGGCGGATCGGCTCGAACACCGCGAGCTCGACGTCGTACACAGGCGCGCGGCGGCGGTACTGCGCGAGCGCAGCGCGATGCGGGTTCGACGGGGCGGTCATGGGCGTCCAGTGGGCAGGTCTGGAGCGTGCCGATGCTACGCCGGTGCCGGTCGGCGCGCGCGATCGAATCACCCGCGCGTCGAAGCGGTCGGCGGCCCGCTCCTGGGTGTCGGGATGGACCGTATCCGTGCCTGACACGCAAGCACAATAGCGGCCCATGACCGAGCTTCTGTCGCGCGCCTTCGGCCCCTGGGTCCAACATGTCGATCGGCGCAGCCTGCGGGCGGATGCGATCGCCGGCATCCTCGGCGCGCTGCTGGTGCTGCCGCAGGGTTTCGCGTTCGCGACGCTCGCCGGCCTGCCGCCCGAATACGGCCTGTACACCGCGATCGTGCCCTGCGTGGTCGCGGCGCTGTTCGGCTCGAGCCGGCACGTGGTCTCGGGGCCGACGAACGCGAACTCGCTCGCGCTGTTCGCGGCGCTGGCGCCGCTCGCGGCGGTCGGCTCGCCGGCCTACATCCAGCTCGCGCTCGCGGTCACGGTGCTGGTCGGCGTGATGCAGTGGCTGATCGGCGCGCTGCGGCTCGGCGGCCTCGCGAACTTCATCTCGCCGTCGGCGCTGCGCGGCTTCATGACCGGTGCCGCGGCGCTGATCGCGCTGCATTCGCTGACCGATCTGCTCGGCCTGCCGGCGCCCGAAAGGCACGGTACCGGCGCGCTGCTCGTGTACCTCGGCGAGCAGCTCGGCGCGCTGCGGCCTGCCGCGCTGACCGTCGGCGGCGTGACACTCGCGGCCGTGCTGCTGCTGCGGCGCGTGCTGCCGCGCTGGCCGGTCATGCTGATCGGGCTGGCGGCCGGCACGGCGCTCGCGATGCTGTTGAACGGCGTCGCGGCCTGGCCGCAGTGGCCGCAGTGGCTGCAGAGCGGCCCGGTCGCGGTCGTCGGCCGCATCCCGGCGATCGTGCCGCGCTTCCACTGGCCGGCGGTCGCGCTGGGCAGCCTGCCGGACCTGCTCTCGATCGCGTTCGCGCTGACGATCGTCGCACTCGGCCAGTCGATCTCGATCGCGAAGGCGGTCTCGGCCCGCTCCGGCCAGGCGATCGACGCGAATCGCGAGTTCCGCGGCCAGGGTTTGTCGAACATCGTCGGCGGCTTCTTCTCGTCGTACGTCTCGTGCGGCTCGCTGAACCGCTCGATGCCGAACCTCGAGGCCGGTGCGCGCACGCCGCTGGCGGCGGTGTTCGCGTCGATCTGGCTGCTGCTGCTGATCGCGTTCACGGCGCCGCTGCTGGCGCTGATCCCGCTGCCGGCGATCGCCGCGCTGCTGCTCGTCATCGCGTGGTCGCTGTTCGACATCCCCGGCTGGCGCCGCCTGTGGCGGCACAGCCGGCAGGATTTTGCGATCGCCGCGGTGACGGCGGTCGCGACGATGACGATCCGCATCGAGATGGCGATCCTGCTCGGCACGATCCTGTCGCTGGTGACCTACCTGTACCGGACCTCACGACCGTTCATGCGCGTGATGGGCTTCGACAGCACCGAGCCGGATCGCCCGTTCGTCGTGCGCGCCGACGTGCCGGCGCCGCTGGCCGAATGCCCGCAGCTGAAGATGATCCGGATGGAAGGCGAGGTCTACTTCGGCGCGGTGCCTTACGTGGCCGACCAGCTGCGCGAACTGCGCACGCCGCCCGGTGCGGCAAAACACCTGCTGGTGATGGCCAAGAGCATGAACTTCATCGACCTGCCGGCCGCCGACCTGTGGCGCGACGAGATGCTCAAGCGCCGCGCCGAGGGCGGCGACCTGTACTTCCATCGACCGCGCCCGCCGGTGCTCGAGCTCTGGCAGCGCGTCGGCTACACGCAGCAGCTCGGTGCCGACCACATCTTCGCGACCAAGCGCATCGCGATCGCGACGATCTTCGACCGGCTCGACCGCGGCATCTGCGCGCGCTGCACCGTGCGCGTGTTCGAAGAGTGCAAGACGCTGCCGCCGCCGGTGCCAGGTGGGGCGGAGGTCACCGCTTGACCGATGACCTCAAAAAGGGGCCACGCCCGCCGCTGAGCCTCGATGCCGCGCAGCGCGTCGTCACCGAAGCCAACGCCGACACCGTCGTGCTCGTCGAAGGCTGGAGCGATCAGGCCGCCGTTGAAACGCTGGCCCGTCGCGTTGGCCTTGACCTCGGAGCCACGGGCATCGTCGTTCTTCCGATCGGCGGCGCCACGAACGCATACCCGTTTGCCCTGCGCTTTGGCATGCAAGGGCTTCGGCTGCGGTTGGCCGGCTTGTACGACCTGCCCGAAGAACGGCACTTTCTGCGCGCCCTATGTGCAGGCATGGCGACCCCGGCTCAGGATCGAACCGACGCCGAGAGCCTCGGGTTCTATGCTTGCAGCGAGGACCTTGAAGACGAAATGATCCGTGCGCTCGGGCCAGAAGCGGTCGAGCAGGTCATCGCTGCCGAGGGCGAGATCGGTGCGTTCCGGCGCTTCCAGGTGCAGCCGGCACAGCAGGGTCGCCCGGCCGACGCACATCTGCGGCGCTTCATGGGGACGAGGGCGGGGCGCAAGATTCGCTACGGGGCCCTGCTGGCAGCGGCACTCGATCTCGGCAACATCCCGTCGCCGTTGTCGCAGTTGCTGAGGCGTCTTGCTCCCGACATGGTGAGGTACTTCTAGCGCGCCGTCGGCAAGCGCCTGATGATCAGATCGGCCATCGGCGACGGCGTCCGTCCCCTCAAGCTGACCACGCCCATGTGCGAAGCGAGCGGTGGAAGGCCCGAGACCGACAGCGCGTGCAGGGTGCCCGCAGAGATCTCCTCGGCGAGGGCAGCGTGCGGCGCGGCCAGGACCGTGTCGCATCCGAGCGCGACTCCCTTCAGCACTTCCAGGTGGTCGCACTCCAGCGCCAGCGGCACCTCGGCGGGCGAAGCCAGCTCGAGCAGGCGGGCCAGCGCCGCCCGCACATCCTGTGGCAGCCGCACCGTCGCGACGCCGTAGCGCCAGACCTGAGCCAAGGTGACTGACCTCTTCGACGACAGAGGATGTCCGGAACGAACGTAGAAGCCACCGGGCTCCCTGCGCATCGGGCGAACCTGCAGCTGCGGGTCCGACGGCAGGTCCCGCGCGTCGGCGACAAAGAACTCGATGTCCTCGTCGCGCAACCTCGTCAGCAGCAATTCCCAGTTGCCGATCTCGACCCTCAAGTTGATGCCGGGGAAATCGCGTCGCAGTCCGGCGAGCAACGGGGGGAGAAACGTCGCGGCCGGGAACGGCCCGCAGCCGAATGCCGTGTCACCCAGATCGCGATTCACATACAACGCCACGTCCCGCTCGAGGCAGCGGCTGTTGAAGATCAGCTGGCGAGCCCGTGCGACGACGAACTCGCCGGCCGGCGTCGGCACGACCTCTTGCGTGCCGCGATCGAACAGGCGCAGACCCAGTTCGGATTCGGCCGCCTGAATGCTGCGCGTCAGGGCCGGCTGGCTGAGATGGACCTGTTCGGCCGCGCGCGCGAAGCTGCGCCGGTCAGCCACTGCAACGACATGGTTCCAGCGCTTGATGTCCATGGTTCACCCCCGATGATTGCACTCACTGCATTGATATTAGTCTTCCAATGCATTGGACTCAATCGGCGATCGTCGCAAGAATGCGGCACGGCACAGATCGCTTCCGCGATTGCGGGTCGCGCGACAACGACCCAGGGAGACTCGAAGTGAACCTCGTACAGAACATCGTCCTGGCCGCGATCATCCTGACCTTTGCGTTGATCGAAATCCGCTCCGGCCGGCACCGGCACTTTCGCGCGACGCGCGACGACACGCAGCTCGAGCTGTTCATGTTCCTGGCCTTGATCGCGGTGTCGCAGCCGCTGGTCTTCGCGATCACGGGCAAGCTTTGCGCAGTGGTCATGCCAACACAGCGCGGCGCCTGGGCGCAATGGCCGTGGTGGGCAATGGCCGCGCTGCTGCTGATCGGCGACGACCTGACACAGTACGCGTGGCATCGGCTTTCGCACACGCCGCTGATGTGGCCGCTGCATCGGGCGCATCACACCGCTCATTACATGAGCATCCGCATCACGTACCGCAACAACTTCTTCTACTACCTGATGATGCCGGGCCTGTGGGTCTCGGGCGTGCTGATCTACCTGGGGTTCGGGACCGTGTACCTCGTCTACATCGTCGTCAAGTTGACCGTGATCCTCGGCGCTCACAGTGCTGTGCGCTGGGACGAGCCCCTTTACCGCACCAAGTGGCTGCATCCGCTCGCGTGGATCGTCGAACGGACGATCTCCACGCCGGCAACACATTGGGCGCACCACGCGCTGACCAATGACGACGGCATCGGTCACTACAAGGGAAACTTCGGCAACCTGCTGTTCATCTGGGACATGTTGTTCGGTACGGCAAAGATCACCCGCCGCTATCCGGCGCAGGTCGGCCTGCAGGACGACCTGGTCCATGGCAAGGAGCGATGGTTCGTCGAGATGTTCTATCCGCTGCTTCGGTCCCGGCGGGTCCACTCGGTATTGGCGCGCGGCGGTCGCGCCTTTGCCGAGGTGGAGGTCGATGGCCGCTAGCGCGGTCGTCGTTTTGCGGTGGACCCTCCGAAAAGCAGGCAGTGCTCCACCGCGACGACGATCTGCTCGATGTAAGCCGCGCGCAATCGTCGAGCATCCGACCAGGGGTAGCGTCTGTTGACCAATTGAGCGTTCAGATAGCCGAGCTGCATCATGAATCTGATGTCGCCCGCCAGCTTCGCATGGGTCATCGGGGCGCCGATCTCTTCTGCCATCGCCGCGGTCACGTCCAGCACGAGCGCAAGAATGTCGCGGTAGACCGGTGTCTCCGCCAACATCGGCCGATCGTCGCCTCGACGTCCGGCGCGCGTTGTCTGTTCAGTCATGTAGACGAGGCGATAGTGATCCGGGTTCTCTTCCCAGTACGACAGGAAGGCGTCGATCGATGCGCGCTGCCGGGCTCTTCCGCCCGACTGCAGTTCGACGGCACGTTTCATGCGCTCGTAGACCTCGGCGATGACGGTCTGCCAAAGACCCGCGAGCAGTTCCGCCTTGTTGGCAAAGTAGCGGTAGGGCGTCATCGCGGATACGCCGGCCAGGGTCGCGACCGCGCGGATCGTCACGCCCGCGAGTCCGCGTTCCGAAAACAGTTGCGCGGCCGCCGACAACAACTCCACCCGCGTACGCTCGGCGTCCTCGAGGTTGCCCCGTCGAACACGGGCGTGGACTGATTTGCGAACCGGATTCGTTTTGCGCTTGGTGGTCATTGACACAAAGTGTAGCGGCCCGATAGAATGTATATGTACGTGTAAACGTACATGACTAATTAGCTTCAGTTGTCGAGCGCTTTGCCGAAGACTTCCGGAGAGTCCGAAACGAATCCTGGAGTGCTCCGTGAAGCTTTTGAATGCCCTGTCGATCCGCGGCAAACTGGCGTTTGCCTTTTCCTGCGTGCTGTTCCTGCTGATCGTGCTCGGCGGGCTTTCCGTGTGGCAGTTGGGGCGGGTCAACGCGCAGACCGAATCGGTACTGGCGTCGCGCCTGCCCGGCGTGCGAGACAGCCTGCGCATGTATGGCGCGGCGATTTTCCTCCGCCAGAGGGAATTCCGTCTGCTGGTCACGGATCCGGCGGCAATGCCTGCGGCGGTCGCCAAGCTGGAAACGTCGAAGGCGGAGTTCGAGGCCGCCCGGGCGGATTACGCCAACTCGATTGCCGACGCTGTCGAGAAAGACCTTTATGAGCAGGCGATGCGCTCGTGGGCCGCGTATGCGGAGGTCTCCGCCAAGGCAGTCGCGGCCGCACAAGCGGGACATCGTGACGAGGCCGTCGAGTTGATCACTCCGCCGGGCGCGTCCAAGCGTTTCGACGAAGCGCTTACCGCGATCAAGAAGCTCGCCGCGTACAACGACCAGCAGGCCACTGCGGACGCCGGCGTCGCCAAGGCGATCTACCAGAACAGTCGCATCGGCGTCGGGGTCGGCGTACTCGTCGCGATTGCGATGGCGATGGGTCTCGGATGGGCCATCGGCCGGGCCATCTCGGTCCCTCTCGCGGCGGCGGTCAAGCTTGCCGAAGCGGTCTCGGACGGGGACCTGACCCAGGCGCCGACATCCGACGGCCGGGACGAGGTCGCGCAACTCACCAGGGCATTGGGCGTGATGGTGACAAAGCTGCGTTCGGTCGTCGCCGACGTGCGCAACGGTGTCGAGTCGGTCGGTACCGCGTCGGCGCAGATCGCGACCGGCAACCTGGACCTCAGCCAGAGAACCGAGGAGCAGGCCTCGAACCTGCAGCAGACCGCTGCCTCCATGGAGCAGCTGACGTCGACGGTAAGACAGAATGCCGACAACGCGAAGGCGGCATCGCAATTGGCGGCCGGTGCCACGGAGGTCGCCGCGCGAGGCGGCCAGGCCGTCGGCAACGTCGTCGCCACCATGGCGTCGATCTCCGAGAGTTCGAACCGAATCAGCGACATCATCGGGGTCATCGATGGCATCGCATTCCAGACGAACATCCTGGCCCTGAACGCCGCGGTCGAAGCGGCCCGGGCAGGAGAGCAAGGGCGCGGTTTCGCGGTCGTCGCTGCCGAAGTGCGATCGCTCGCTCACCGCAGTGCCGACGCCGCCCGCGAAATCAAGTCGTTGATTCAGCTCAGTGTGGGCCGGGTCGATGACGGGGCCAGGCTCGTGGCCGAGGCGGGCCAGACCATGACCGAGATCGTGCAACAGGTCAGTCGGGTCCACGATCTCGTGGGGGAGATCTCCTCGGCGAGCGTCGAACAATCCGAAGGGATCGAGCAGGTCAGCCATGCCGTGTCGCAGCTGGACCAGGTCACGCAACAGAACGCCGCTCTGGTCGAGGAATCGGCGGCCGCCGCAGAGAGCATGAAGGTGCAGGCCACTCGCTTGTCCGGGACGATCGCGGTCTTCAGGGTGTAGGGAGTCCGAAGCGTGTCTATGTCGCAGCGGTTCAAGGACGTGCTCCTGACCCCCATCCAGTTTCCGTCGGCGACGGATCTCGACGACACGACGCAGAAGCGAATCTTCTTCGCGTTCGGCGGCTTCGCGATTGCCGTTCTCGCCGTCTACGCGGTGGTCTTCTGGGTGCGCGGAACCCGGGCGTTCGCGCTCGAGTCGCTGGTGGCGGCGCTCGCCGCGGCCGCAGGCGTCGGCCTCAGCCTGCGTGCGAGATCGCATGTGTGGCCGCTCCGCGTCCTGTCCATCTCGGTCTTTTCCTGGTTGACATGGACGACGCTCAAGCAGGGCTCGGACTTTCCGGCGGCCGCGTGGTGGTTGTCGATCGTTCCGTTCATCCTGGCCGGGGCTGGTCTGCACTATTTGGCGATCGGGGCTGTGTTCGCGTTTGCTGGCACGGTCTCGGTGTTGTACTTTCAACCGGTGTGGTTCCCGACTCCGGTGACCCGCGACGTGGTCGAGCCCTGGAGAAGGTATGCCGCTGTCATCGGATCCGAGTTGCTGGCGCTGTGGATGATCATCGTCGCGATGCGAAGTCGCGTACGCGTTGCCGAAGCGCTCGAAACGGCGCGCCGCGCGGCAAGCGAAGCGGCCGAGCTGAAGGCTCGCTTTCTGGCCAACATGAGCCACGAAATCCGGACACCGCTGACCGGGATCATCGGCGCTGCGGAAGTCCTGGACTCCAGGGGACTCTCGGAGGCCCAACGGCTCCAGCTGTTGAGCATGCAACGCCAGAGTGCGAAGACATTGCTCGCACTTGTCAACGACGTGCTGGACTTTGCGAAGCTGGACGCGGGAAAGGTTCGTCTGGAGGTCCGGCCTGCCTTTCTGCGCGGGATCATTTTTGAATCCAACGAGCTCTATTCCATGCAGGCGTTTGCGAAAGGGATCGAGATCACCTCCAGCTGCAACCCCGATGTTCCCCGGTCCTTCCTGGGCGACCCGCTGCGGCTCAGGCAGGTGGTCAACAACCTGGTGAGCAATGCAGTCAAGTTCACCGAACGAGGGGGCGTGCACATTCACCTGTCGATGGACTCGCTCGAGGCCGATCCGGTGAGCCGCCCAGCGGGAAGCCGTTGGGTTCGGATTGAAGTGGTCGACTCGGGGCCGGGCATTCCGGACGACCAGCTGAAGGCACTTTTCAACGCGTTCGTCCAGGCGGACCTGAGCGTGACGCGGCGCTCCGGGGGCACCGGCCTGGGATTGAGCATCGCTCAAGAACTGTGCAGGTTGATGGGCGGCAGAATCGAGGTCCGCAGCGTGGTGGGTGAGGGCAGCCGTTTCTCGTTGGTGGTCCCGCTGACGCAGGACTCGGAAGAGATGGTGTTGCCCGCGGCGTCGTACCGCGCCGATGTCTTGCTGGCGACATCGAACCCTGGGCTGGAGCGGCATCTGAAGACCTTGCTGCATGAACTCAAGGTCGATCCGGTGATCGTCCGTCGGCTGCCGGACCCGGAGGAATTGAAGCACTGCAAGCTGCTCTTGGTCGATGCGCCGCTGCTGCAGATGCCGGACGTCAAGAAGTGGCTTTCGGACCCATCGAACTCGGGGCGTCAGATCGCAATCCTCACACCGCTCGGTGCGGATGCCGTCGTGGGCGTGCCCGCTTCCGGACAGCTCCTCTACAAGCCTGTGCGCCGCGAGGCGCTGGAGGCCGTCGTCGCTCCGCAAGGACGCACTCGGATGGCGACGACCGCTTCGACATCCGCGAAGCCACTGGCAGGTCTGAACATACTCGTCGCCGACGACAACCCGGTGAACCAGGTGGTCGTGCAGGCGATGCTTGCGGAACTGGGCGCCACCTCCGTGGTCGCGAGCAACGGCCGCGAGGCGATCGATTGCGTGGCGGGAGAACCGTTCGACGTCCTCTTGATGGACGTGAACATGCCTGTGATGGATGGCCTGGCGGCGACGCGCGAACTGCGCGCCTCAGAGGCGGAAGCCGGCGGTTCGCGGCTGAGCATCCTGGCCACCACGGCCACCATGGACAGCAACGAGCTGTCCGCTTGCCGTGCCGCCGGGATGGACAACTGCCTGACGAAGCCGTTCGGCCTGGCGGACCTTCGCCGAGCGATCGAGTCGACGATGCGGCGAGAAGGTGCGCCCCACTGATCGATCGAATTCAGAGGGTCTGAGGCGCGCCGCTTTCAAGCCGCCGAGCCGTCTTCACAGCGGCCGAAGCAGCTGTCGATACAGCGTGTTCGCTCGCGTCAGGTGCGCGTGCATCGCTGCCGCCGCAGCATCGGGATCGCGCGCCGCGATCGCATCGACGATGCGTGCGTGCTCGGCAAGCGTCAGCTCTTCCGCCCCCGGCGCGCGGACGAGCGACTGGTAGTACTCGCGCGCCCAGCCGAACAGCGCCTCGACGATCGACGGGAAGATCGGGTTGCGACTGATCGCGGCGATCTCGCGGTGGAACGCCATGTCGAGTTCGATGAACCGGTTCAGGTCGACCATCGACGCGCGGTGCCTTGCGATCGCCAGCCGCAGGCGCGCGACGTCCTCTTCGGTGGCACGCTCGGCGGCCATGCGCGCCGTTCCCGTTTCCAGAAAGACGCGCACTTCCTTTAGGTGTTCGAGCGTGCCGGGCTGGGTGCGCAGCATGTGCATCGCACCACCGGCGAACTGCGAGATGAGCCGCTGTGCGGTCGGCACGACGACGCGGGCGCGCTCGCCGTGCGCAATTTCGACGATGCCGGAGCGCTCCAGGGACTGCAGCGCCTCGCGCACGGCGGGTCGACCGACGCCGAATTCCTCCATCAGCTCGCGTTCCGAGGGCAGATGCGAATTGGGTGGAATCGCGCCCGAGCTGATCCGCTCCATCAGGCGATCCAGGACTTCCTGATAGAGCTTTCGGCGCTGAATTGTTTCGGCCATGGTCTGCCTGTCGAAGGCGCTTTACTGGTGTGATGACATTACCACGGGCTCCGCGCCCCCGAAAAAGCGATGACGAGGCCATGCGGGCAAACCCGAATGCAATGAGATCACACCATATGGTGTACTCAGCATACCAGCTCGTTGCGCCAAACAAGAGGCTGTCCTGCCTGCCCTGCACGGCGACCCCCAATCCTTCCGGAGACAACGTGGAAAACCCGTCGACGCCCGCCCTCGAAAAGTCCGCCATACGCAAGGTCTCGCTGCGGCTCGTGCCGTTCGTGGCATCGATGTTCTTCATCAACTTCCTCGACCGCACCGCCATCTCGTTCGCCGGCCCGAACGGCCTGACCAAGGATCTTGGGCTGAGTGCCGCGCAATTCGGTTTCGCGGCCGGCGTCTTCTTCGTCGGCTACATCCTGCTCGAGATCCCGAGCAACCTGGCGCTGCACAAGTTCGGCGCGCGCCGCTGGATGGCGCGGATCATGGTGACCTGGGGGGTCGTCGCGCTGCTGTTCACCTGGGTGAGCAGCATCACGGGCCTGTACTGGCTGCGTTTCCTGCTCGGCGTCGCCGAGGCGGGCTTCTTCCCGGGGGCGATCCTGTTCCTCAGCCTGTGGGTGCCTGCAAGACACCGCAGCCATGTGCTCGGCCTGTTCTACCTCGCGCAACCGCTGACGATCGTGATCGGTGCCCCGGTCGCGGCGCTGCTGATCGGCGCGGACGGCGCGTTCGGCCTGGCAGGCTGGCGCATCATGTTCTTCGGCGTCGCGATCCCGGCGATCGTGGTCGGCCTGGTCGCATGGTTCTACCTGACCGACAAGCCGGCCGACGCGAAGTGGCTCAGCCCCGCCGAACGCGACTGGCTCACCACCGAACTCGCGAAGGAAGACCGCTCGAAGGCCAGCGATCACGGCCGGCACGCCGGCGCCGCGCTGCGCGATCCGCGCGTCTGGACCTTCGCGCTGATCTACTTCGGCCTGGTCTACGGCCTGTACGCGCTCGCCTTCTTCCTGCCGACCATCATCGGCGGCTTCGAAGCTCAGTTCGGCGCCAAGTTCAACGTGTTCCAGAAGGGCCTGATCACCGCGATCCCGTACCTGCCTGCGGCCTTGGCGCTGTTCCTGTGGACCAGGCACTCGACCCGGCACGGCGTGCACAACTGGCATGTCGGCATCCCCGCGCTGATCGGGGCATTGAGCATCCCGTGCGCGCTCTACATGAACTCGCCGGCAGCGACCGTCGCCGTCGTCACGATCACGGCCTGCTCGATCTTCGCGGCGCTGCCGAACTTCTGGGCCTTGCCGGCACGCTTTCTCAGCGGCGCCGGCGCTGCGGCCGGGATCGCGCTGATCAACACGATGGGCAACTTCGGCGGCTTCGCAGCGCCCTACATCACCGGCGCCGTGAAGGACGCGACGGGCTCCTACCAGGCCCCGATGTTCGTCGTCGGCGGGTTCCTGCTGCTGTCGGCCATCCTGGTGATGTGGATCGCCGCGGCCAAGGCCAAGCCGACGATCGCCGGCAACCAACCCTTCTCGCTCGAGCCTTCGCCTCACGCCAAGTGACCCGCTCGATCCCCACACGCAACCCTGGAGATGCGCACCATGAATGAAAGAATCGCCCTGTTCGGCGCCGGCGGCAAGATGGGCGTGCGCCTGTCGAAGAACCTGCTGAAGTCCGACTATCGCGTCAGCCACATCGAACCCAGTCCGGTCGGGCGCGCGCGCCTGAAAGACGAGCTCGGCATCGAGTGCGTCGATGTCGACGCGGCGCTCGACAACGTCGATGTCGTGATCCTCGCGATTCCCGACACGCTGATCGGCAAGATCTCGCACGAGATCGCGCCCAGGCTCAAGCCCGGCACGATGGTGATGACGCTCGACGCCGCCGCGCCATTCGCCGGCCACCTGCCTGACCGCAAGGACCTGGTCTATTTCGTCGCCCACCCCTGCCACCCGACGATCTTCAACGACGAGACGGACGCCGATGCGCGCAAGGATCACTTCGGCGGCGGCGCCGCGAAGCAGTCGATTACAAGCGCGCTGATGCAAGGCCCGGCCGAAGCATTCGACCTCGGCGAGGCGGTCGCGAAGGTGATCTACGCGCCGATCCTGCGCTCGTACCGGCTGACGGTCGACCAGATGGCGATCCTCGAACCGGGCCTGTCGGAAACCATCTGCGCGACCCTGCTCGACGTGATGCGCGAGGCGATGGACGAGACCGTCAGGCGCGGCGTGCCCGAGCAGTGCGCTCGCGACTTCCTGCTCGGCCACATGAACATCCTGGCGGCCGTGATCTTCAAGGAGATCCCGGGCGCGTTTTCGGACGCCTGCAACAAGGCGATCACCTTCGGCAAGCCGCGCCTGATGCGCGACGACTGGCTGAAGGTATTCGATCGCGAAGAGATCGCCGAGAGCATCCGCCGCATCACCTGAACGGGAAGGCCGAGGAGACACCGATGGGCGAACGCATCCACGCGACCTACTGGCTCGAGACCGGCGACGATCCGGCGCGCGCCGCCGAGGTGATTGCCGGCGAACAATCGAGCGGCACCTTCGTCGCGCTCGCGACCGAAACGCCGGCGCTGAAGGCCCGCGCCGGTGCGCGGGTCGAGCGGCTCGAGGTGCTCGACACGGTCTCCACGCCCAGCCTGCCCACGCCGAAGCAATCCGGCAAGTACACGCGCTGCACGCTCGAGCTCTCGTGGCCGATCGAGAACCTCGGCCCCTGCCTGCCGACGCTGATGGCGACGATCGCCGGCAATCTGTACGAGCTGCGCGCGGTCACCGGGCTTCGGCTGCTCGACCTGCAGTTGCCGCCGTCGTTCGCGGCCGCCTACCCCGGGCCGGCGTTCGGCATCGAGGGCACGCGCAAACTGGCCGGCGTCGCGCACGGGCCGCTGATCGGCACGATCATCAAGCCGAGCGTCGGCCTCTCCGCGGACGAGACGGCACAGCAGGTTCGCGAGCTGGTCGCCGGCGGCATCGACTTCATCAAGGACGACGAGCTGCAGGCCGACGGTCCGAACTGCCCGTTCGACGATCGTGTGCGTGCGGTGATGCGGGTCGTCAACGACGCGGCGCAGCGCACCGGCAAGAAGGCGATGGTCGCGTTCAACCTCACCGGCGATCTCGACAAGATGCGGCGCCGCCACGACCTGGTGCTGGCCGAAGGCGGCACCTGCGTGATGGCCTGTCTGAACTCGGTCGGCCTGGTCGGCCTGACGGCGCTGCGGCGCCACTCGCAACTGCCGATCCACGCGCACCGTGCCGGCTGGGGCTACCTGAACCGGTCGCCCGCGCTCGGCTTCGACTTCGCGCCGCTGCAGAAGATCTGGCGGCTCGCCGGCGCCGACCACCTGCACGTCAACGGCCTGCGCAACAAGTTCAGCGAGTCGGACGAGAGCGTGATCGCTGCGGCGCGGTCGGTGCTGGCGCCGGTGATGCCGAGTGCGGCCCTGCCTGCGATGCCGGTGTTCAGCTCGGGGCAGACGGGCTTGCAGGCACACGACACCTACGCCGCGCTGGGCTCGGCGGATCTGATCCACACCGCCGGCGGCGGCATCTTCGGGCACCCGAACGGCGTGCCGGCCGGTGTCGAGGCGCTGCGCGCGTCATGGAGCGCGGCGATCGAAGGCGTGCCGCTCGCCAGGCACGCCGAGCGTGTTCCGGCGCTCGCCCAGGCGCTCGGGTTCTGGCGATGACCCCGGCGCCCCTCTGGCCGGAAGGCCCGCTGCTCGCCTACTACGGCGACGACTTCACCGGCTCGACCGACGCGATGGAGGCGATGACCGCCGCCGGCGTGCCGACCGTGCTGTTCCTCGCGACGCCGGACACCGACCTGCTGGCGCGCTTCCCGCACGCGCGCTGCGTCGGTATCGCCGGCTCGTCGCGCGGGCGAAGTCCCGAGTGGATGGACGCCGAGTTGCCGAAGGCGTTCGCGGCGCTCGCCGCATTGCGGGCGCCGATCCTGCACTACAAGGTCTGCTCCACCTTCGACTCGTCACCGGCGATCGGTTCGATCGGCCGCGCCATCGAACTCGGCACGCAGGCGATGCCCGGACGCTGGTCGCCGACGATCGTCGGCGCGCCGCGCCTGAAGCGCTACCAGGTCTTCGGCAACCTGTTCGCCGCCGTCGATGGCGTCGGCTACCGCCTCGACCGGCATCCGACGATGTCGCGGCACCCGGTCACGCCGATGGGTGAGTCCGACCTGCGTCGCCACCTGGGCGCGCAAACGACGCGCCGCATCGAACTGATCGACATGCTGCAGTTGCGCGATGGGACGGCGCCGCAGCGCGCACAGACACTGGCCGGGGACGACGTGCCGATCGTGTTGATCGACGTGCTCGACGACGAGACGCTCGCCGCGGCCGGTCGGCTGGTGTGGCAGCGGCGCGGTGACGGGCTGTTCAGCGCGTCGTCTTCCGGCCTGCAGTACGCGCTGGCCGCGCATTGGCGCGAGCTGGGCCTGCTGCCGAACGAGCCTTCGCTGCCCGAGCCGTCGGCGGCGGCTTCGATCGCCGTGGTCAGCGGCAGCTGCTCGCCGGTGACCGCGTCGCAGATCGCGTGGGCCCGCGCGAACGGGTTTTGCACCGAGCGCCTGCGGCTCCCGAACGCACTCGACGAACGGATGCGCGAGGCCGAGATCGAGCGCGTCGTCGCGATCGCGACGGCGGCGCTTCAGCAAGGCACCAGCCCGCTGATCTTCAGCGCCGAAGGGCCGGACGATGACACGGTGACGCGCTTCGACCAGATCGCGCAGCAAGCGGGTCTTGCGCGATCCGAAGCGGCGCGCCGCATCGGCGCGACGCTGGCCGAAGTCACGAAGCGACTGCTCGATCGGGCGCGTCCGACCCGCATCGTCATCGCCGGGGGCGACAGCTCCGGCGAGGTCGCCAGCGTGCTCGGCATCCAGGCCCTCACGGTGACGGCCGGCCTGTCGCCCGGCGCGCCGCTGTGCCGCGCCTGGTCGGCCAGTCCGAAACGCGATGGCCTGGAGATCGTGCTGAAGGGCGGACAGATCGGCAAAGAGGACTTCTTCGGTCTCGCTCGAGGCGGAACTCGGCGACTGGCAGGCTGATGCATTGCGGCCGGCCGGAAGCGCTCGACGGCCACGCCGTCAATCCAGGAAGCCACCGGTGGAAAGCGAATTCCCGAGTCTGCGGCGCCTGGCGCGCAGCGTCGAGATTTCGGCCGCGCACTTGCGCAGTGCCGTGACCTCGGCGGGGCGCCACTTCCGAGCGACGTTGTTCGTGCAGGTGATGATCCCCCACACCTCGCCATGGCCGCCGTACGAGGCCGCCAACAAGGCGCGGATGTTGAACGGCACCAGCATCCGCTCCTTCACGCTCTGCAGAGCGGGGTCCGCGAAGGTGTCGCCGCAGACATAGCATCCGTCGCGGACCAGCGCACCGAAAAAACCGCCGCCGGATTCGGGGAACACCGCGGTGCCGGCGACGGCGAGGTTGCGCGCGCCGTCATAGGCCGCGACGCTGCGCATGACCCGTTGGCCGACCTGACCGGAGACACTCCAGAAGGTCACGTGCATGCATCCGAGCGCCTTCTGGATGTATTCGGCCACCTTGCCGGCGGCTTCGATGTCCGTCACGCGCCCCGCATCCACCTCATGCGCCAGGTCCCGCGTCAGGAAGTGGAAATTGGGTACGCCGCTCACACTGGCACTCCGTCGTCGCTGCAGGCGTCGATTTTCCCTCAAGCGGGCGCGCCGCCTCGGGGTTGCGCCGCCGGTTCCCGGACGCGGGCAGGCAGATTCAAGGTCTGCTACCGTCCGCCCCAGACAAGTTTCGAGGAGAGACCGCATGAGCGGTACAGATCAGCGCCTGCGCGAATGGCCCGATGCACGGCTGCGCGACATGCGACGGGGGGTGGAGAAGGAGAGCCTGCGCGCGCTGCCGGACGGTGGGCTCGCGCTCACGCCGCATCCCGCGGCGCTCGGTTCGGCGTTGACGCATCCGCACATCACGACCGATTTCAGCGAATCGCAGCTCGAGTTCGTCACCGGCGTTCACGCCAGCGCGCAGGAATGCGTGGCCGAGCTGACGCAGGTCCACCAGTTCAGCTACCGCGCGCTGCAGGAACTGGGCGACGAGATGCTGTGGGTCTCGAGCATGCCCTGCGGGCTGCCGACCGACGAGAACATCCCGATCGGCCGCTACGGCACCTCGAACGTCGGGCGCGCGAAGAGCGTCTACCGCATGGGCCTGGGGCATCGCTACGGCCGGCGCATGCAGACGATCTCGGGCATCCACTACAACTGGTCGATGCCGGGCATCTCGACCGAGGAATACTTCGGGCTGATCCGCAACTTCAGGCGCGAGTCGTTCCTGCTGCTGTACCTGTTCGGTGCGTCGCCGGCGCTGTGTTCGAGCTTTGTCGCCGGACGCGAGCACGAGTTGCAGGTGCTCAATGGCGGCACGCTGCACATGCCGCATGGCACCTCGCTGCGCATGGGCCGCCTGGGCTACCAGAGCGACGCGCAGGCCTCGCTCTCGGTCAGCTACAACAGCCTCGAGCGCTACGCCGCATCACTGCAGGAGGCGCTGACAAGGCCGTATCCGGCCTACGAGGCGGTCGGCATTCGCAACCCGGGCGGCGACTACAACCAGCTCGCGACCAGCCTGCTGCAGATCGAGAACGAGTTCTACGGCACGATCCGCCCGAAGCGCGTGATCTTCCCTGGCGAGCGGCCGCTGCATGCGCTGCGCGAGCGCGGCGTCGAGTATGTCGAGGTGCGCTGCATGGACCTCGATCCGTTCGAGCCGGTCGGCATCAACGCTTCGACGATGCGCTTCCTCGACCTGTTCCTGCTGCACTGCCTGCTCGCCGAGAGCCCGCCCGACACGCCCGACGAGATCGGCGCACTGGCGCGCAACCAGCAGCGCGTCGCGGCCCGCGGGCGCGAGCCGGGCCTGCGGCTCGAACGCGGCGCGGCCGCGGTCACGCTGACCGAGTGGGGCGGCGAGATCTTGCGCGCGCTCGCGCCGATCGCGCGCCGGCTCGATGCGCTGCACGGCGGCAGCGGCTACCGCGAGGCGCTCGCGTCCGCCACCGCGGTGCTGCGCGAGCCCGACATCGCGCCTTCCGCGCGCGTGCTCGCGGCGATGACGCGCGACTTCGATAGTTCGTACGTCGGCTTCACGCGCGCGCAGTCGCTGCAGACGCGCCACGCGTTGCTTGCGCTGCCGTTCTCCGATGAAGCGCAGGCGCTTTTCGCGGCCGAATCGAAGGCCTCGGTCGACGCGCAGAAGCGCCTCGAGGCGAACGACAGCCTGCCGTTCGAGCTCTACCGCCAGCAGTATGTCTCGGCCGAGCGTCTGGGCGTTCCGGGCAAGCGCGCGCCGGCGCGCGTCTAGATCCCAGCCGCCGCGTCAGGCGTTCTCGCGCAGCCACGCGCCGGCCTGGCCGCGCGAGGCGAGGCCGAGCTTGTCGAGGATGTTGGCGACGTGGCGCTTGACCGTGTGCGGGCTGATGTCGAGCGCGCGGGCGATCAGCTTGTTGCTGTCGCCGGCGCCGATGCGCTCGAGCACCTCGCGCTCGCGGCTGCTCAGCAGCGCCGGCACCGCGAAGCCATCGCCGGCGGCTTCGCTTGCCGGTGCCGGCAGCGTATCGCTCGAGGCCGGCGGCGCGGCGCTGCGCAAGTTGCGGGACAGCGCCGCAGCGGCGTGCAGCTCCGCCCGCTGTTCGATCGATAGCCGCTCGCCCCACGGCGCACTCGCGAGCGCTTCGAGCACCGCGGTACCGCACATCAACGCGTGCCCGCGTTCGTCCTCCTGGCGCATGCGGTCGAGCGCATCGGCGGCGGCTGCGGCAGCGTCTGCCAAGCGATCGCAGCGCAGCCGCGCGTGCGCGCAGCGCAGCTGCAGCTCGATCGCCTGGCCGTTGACGTCCATGTTCTCGGCCCGCGGCAGCAGGTGCTCGAACAGCGCCACGGCGTCGGGCCACCGACCCTGCGCGGCGGCGTAGCGCGCGCGCGCCGCGACCGCGCGCGCGTTGACCGGCGCCGGATCGTCGAGCGGGCGCTCGAACAGGCGGCCGGCCCAGTGCTGCAGCGCCGCGGCGTCGCCGCCGAGCACGTCGCTCAGACGCACGCCGTAGACCGCCATCTGATGGCGCCACAGCGCGCGACGTTCTTCGGTCGCGTTGTCTTCGCGCAGGTACAGCGCGTCGAGCCGCCGATAGACGGTCGCGGCGTCGCCGCGCATCGCGGCCTCGATCATCCGGAACGTCTCGACGCCGACCTCCATCTCGGCCGAGCACGCCAGCCACTGCATGTCGGCTTCGGCGCTGCGGGCCTCGGCGGCCGCGGCGTCGAGATGCCCGGCCCAGAGCCGCGTGAAAGCGCGCAGCAGCTGCACCTCGCCGCGCATCGGCAGCGCGCGCTCGCCGAGCCGCGCCAGCGCGCCGTCGGCATACCGCGAGAGCAGCACGCGCATGCCGCGTATCGTCGACCAGTTGGTGGCCGGCGCGCACTCCCACCATGCATACAGCGAAGCGCCGGCCGCGAGCGACTGCAGCACCGCGCCATACACGGCGGGCAGTGCCGCGTGGTCGCCGCGCCGGAAGTGCTGGCTTGCATCGGCCATCAGCATCACGCGGCGCGTGGCCGGGCCGAGCGCGCGGCCGGAGCGCGTCTCGTGCGCCTTGAGCTGCGCGATCAGCGACTCGCTGTGCACATCGCGGCCGAGCGGGTAGCAGGCGAGCGCGAGGTAGGCCTGCGTGAGCAGGCGCTCGTCCTCGTCGTCGGCCGCGGCGGTCTCGGCCTCCTGCATGCAGCGCGCCATCTCGGTCCACTGCCAGCGCAGGCAGCAGCCGATGCCGGCCAGACGCAGGAGTCGCGGCGAGGCACCGCGCCAGTCCGCGGGGAACTGCTCGATCAGGCGCTGCACCTCGCCGCTGCCGCCGTTCAGGAACAGGTCGGATGCCGACTCGACCAGCGCATCCTCGGCCGCGGCCCAGTCCGCCGCGCGCAGCAGGTAGCCGACGCGGCGCAACGGATCGGTCTCGCCGGCCGCGGCCCGGCGCAGCAGCACCGCCAGCTCGTCGGGAAAGCGGCGCCGCAGCCGCTCCTGCAACGCATCGCGGAACAGGTCGTGCAGCACCAGCGTGCGCTCGTTCGATTCGAGCGCGGTGACGAACAGGCCGCGGCGTTCGACCTCGTCCATGTGCTGCGCCGCGAGAGCATCTGCGCTGACGGCCGCGGCGCGGCCAGCCGTCAGCTCCGGGAGTACCGAGCAGCGCACCAGGAAATCGTGCAGCGGTGTCGGCATGTCGTCGAGCACTTCGCTGGCGAGGTAGTCGAACAGGTGCCGGTCCATCAGGTTCGACGCGCGCGGACCGATGTCGGCGTGCGCGCCCAGGCTGCCCGTGGCGCCGCCGCGTGTGCGCAGCGCCGCGAGGCAGAGCTGCAGACCGGCCGGCCAGCCTTGTGTGCGCGCGAGCAGTTCGTCGACACACGCGTCGACGCGCGCCCTCGCGGCCGGCTCGGCCTCGTGGTCGGCGAGCGCCCGGGCCTCGGCGGCGCCGAAGCGCAGCTGGTCCTGCGTGAACTCGGCGAGCTCGTCGGCGACCCGCAAGCGCGCGAGGGCCAGCGGCGGCGCGACGCGGCTCGCGAGCACGAGCGTCCAGTGCGCCGGCAAGCGCTCGATCAGCGCATCGAGCAGCGCGCCGGTCTGCGCCAGCGTGACGCGGTGCAGGTCGTCGAGCACGATCACGCCGCGCGGAGCGTCGCAAGCGGCGAGTGCGTTGATCAGCTCGGCGACCGCTCGGCGCATGCCCGGACCGGCGTCGGCCGCCTGCGCCACCAACGCTTCCGGCGCGGTGCGCCAAGGCAGGTCATGGGGTTCGAGCGCCGTGATCAGGCATGCCAGCAGGCGCTGCGGATCGTCGTCTGCGTCCAGCGAAACCCAGGCCTGCGCGGTGCCCGCCGGCAGGCGGCCGAGTTGCGCCGAGAGCAGCGAGGTCTTGCCGAAGCCGGCCGGCGCCTGGAGCAGCACGACGCGACGGGTCAGCACGGCCTCGGTGACGGCCGCGTCGAGCGCGCGCCGCTCGACGCGCAGGGCGCGCAGGCGCGGGGGCTGGATCTTGGTGGTGGCGAAGGGCAGGGCGTCCATCGTCGCGGCCGGTGGAGGGCTCGGTTGATACAACAAGGTCGCGATTCTCGCCCGGTCCGGTGGTGGCGGGGAAGGACATCGCGCTCGCGCGCGAGGTTCCGCGCCGGCACGATCGGATCAGCCGATGAAGCTGTGCAGCGCGTGCATCAGCGCCGGCCAGTCGGTGACCGCGACGAACGCGACGCCGGCCACCGCGCCGGCCAGGTGCGCGTCGTGGTTGATCCGGCCGCCCCCCTGACGCGCCGCGTAGTACGTGTAGGCGAGGTAGCCGAGCGCGAACAGCGGCGCCGGGATCGGCACCGGAATCGGCAGGATGAAGATCGAGCTGGCCGGGTGGTAGACGATGGCCGCGAACAGCACGGCCAGAATCGCGCCCGACGCGCCGAGGCTGCGGTAGTCGGGGTCGTCGCGGTGCTTCAGCCAGGTGCCTGCGTCGCTGACCAGCAGGCCGAAAAAGTAGAGCGCCAGGAACGCCGGCGTGCCGATCGTGCGTTCGAGGCCGAAGCCGAAGGCCCAGAACGTGAACGCGTTGAACAGCAGGTGCGCGAGGTCGGCGTGCAGGAAGCCGCTGGTGATCAGCGTCAGGTACTCGCCGCGCGGCACGAGCCAGTGCGGCCGGAACAGATTGCGCTCGACCATCTGCGGCGCCCTGAACAGCCCGACCAGGCTCGCGGCCAGCATCGCCGTCAGCAGCAGCGCGGCGCCGGGGGTGTCGTTCAACAGGGATTGAAGATCATTCATCGGCGAGAGTGGTTTGGAGGGGAACGTGGCGTGCCGGCCGTGGCGCTCAGGCACATTAGTCGTTTCGACTCACAAGCCCACCGAGGACCGAGACATGTGGATACTGACCGAGGCGCCACGAGGCAGCAATTTCTATGAGGCGCAATCGCAGACGGGCAACAAGGCGCTGATCTCCGACACCTGCGAGACCGTGATCTACGCGCGCTCGCAAGGCGTCGACGGCCATCGCCTCGTCGCGCAGCGCGGGCGCGAGACCTTCTTCCTCGGCCCTGCGCCGGTGCGCGGCGTCGAGGCCGACATGACGGCGCAGATCATGGAAATCGCGCGCCAGCTGCAGGCGGTCGTGCTGGTCTGACGCAACCGATCCGGGGTCTCACCCGCCGCCGATGCGGCTCACCAGCGCCTTCGTGAACGCCGCCGTGCCCGCCGTGCCGCCGAGGTCGCCGGTGCGCACCTTGTCGATGTTCAGGGTCGCATCGATCGCCTCGCGCAGACGGGTCGCGAGCTGCGGAAGCTTGACGTGGTCGAGCATCAATGCGGCGGCGAGAAGCAGCGCGGTCGGGTTTGCGATGCCCTTGCCGGCGATGTCGGGCGCCGAGCCGTGCACAGCCTCGAAGATCGCGGCGTCGGCACCGATGTTCGCGCCCGGCGCCATGCCGAGGCCGCCGACCAGCCCGGCGACCAGGTCGGAGAGGATGTCGCCGAACAGGTTCGTCGTCACCAGCATGTCGAACTGCCACGGGTTCAGCACCAGCTTCATCGCACAGGCATCGATGATCACGGTGTCGAGCGCGAACCGGCCCTTGTATTTCCTCTCGTACAGATCGAGGCCGGTCTCGAGGAAGATGCCGGTCAGCGCCTTCATGATGTTGGCCTTGTGCACGATCGTGACCTTCTTGCGGCCGGTCGCGACCGCCGTCTCGAACGCGTATTCGAGCAGGCGCCGGCTGCCGGCGCGGGTGTTGATGCCGGTGGCCATCGCCACCGCATGCGGGTCGTCGTCGATCTGCACGTAGTGCTCGTGGCCGATGTACAGGCCTTCGAGGTTTTCGCGCACGACCATCAGATCGATGTTGTCGAAGCGCCCGCCGGGGATCACGGTGCGCGCCGGGCGCAGGTTGGCGTAGAGCTTGAACTCCTCGCGCAGCCGCACGTTCGACGAGCGGTAGCCGCCGCCCGACGGCGTCTCGAGCGGACCCTTCAGCGCGAGGCGCGTGCGGCGGATGCTGTCGAGCGTGGCCTGCGGCAGCGGGTCGCCGGCGGCCTGCACGCCACCGAGGCCGGCGATCTGGCGGTCCCATTCGAACGGGGCCTTCAGCGCGTCGAGCGCGGCCAGCGTCGCGTCGACGATCTCGGGGCCAATGCCGTCGCCCGGGATCAGGGTCGCTTGAATCGGGGTCGTCATCGGCAGCTCTTTCGTCAACGGTTGTCGGGGCAGGCCGCAGCATACGCCGCGGGCCGCGGGTCTCCCTCTCAGGCGCGTGCGAACAGCAGCACCGCGTTGGTGCCGCCGAACGCGAAGGAGTTGCTGATCGCGGCCTCGAGTTGCGGCGCGTGGGTGTCGGGATGCAGCACGAGGTTCATCCGGCAAGCAGAATCGACCTCGGCGCAGTGCGCGTTCGGTGGCAGCTCGCGGCGCTGCAGTGCGAGCACCGTGATCACCGCCTCGAGCGCGCCGCCGGCGCCGAGCAGGTGGCCATGCAGCGCCTTCGTCGAGCTGACGCGCAGCGTGTCGAGGTCGTCGCCCCAGACCTGCGCGAGCGCGTCGCGTTCGACCACGTCGCCGATGCGCGTCGCGGTGCCGTGCGCGTTGCAGTAGCCGATGTCGCGCGCTTGCAGGCCGGCACGGCGCAATGCGGCGCGCAGCGCGCGCGCCTGGCCGGGCGCATCGGGCTTGGTCAGGTGCGTCGCATCGCTGCTCAAGCCCCAGCCGGCGAGCGAGGCGTGGACGCGTGCGCCGCGGCGGCGCGCCCGTTCGGCCGACTCGAGCACGACGAAGGCCGCGCCTTCGCCGAGCGCGAAGCCGCTGCGGTCGCCGGCGAACGGCCGCACCGCGCGCGCTGCCGCGCCCGGCTCGAAGGCGGCGAGAGTCTGCATCGCCTGCCACGCGAGCAGCACGCCGGGCACGATCAGCGCCTCGGCGCCGCCGGCGATCGCCAGGTCGATGTCGCCGCGCTGCACGGCTGCGGCGGCCTCGGCGATCGCGACAGCCGATGACGCGCAGGCCACCGAGTAGGTCAGCACCGGCCCCTGAACGCGCTGGCGCATCGCGATGTGCGCGGCCGGCGCGCTCGGCATGAAGGCGGGAATCGTCAGCGGCGGCACGCGACCGCCGCCCCCGCTGCGATAGGCGGCTTCGAGCGCGGTCGCGCCGCCCATGCCGCAGCCGGCGTAGATGCCGATGCGCTCCGGGTCGGCGCTGCCGGCCGCGCCTGAATCGAGCATCGCGAGCTCGGCGGCGGCGACCGCGAGCTGGCTGACGCGGTCGACGCCGGCCAACTGCAGTTTCGTGAACCAGCGCGCCGCGTCGAACGCGACGCGGGCAGCGGCGGCCGGTTTGGGCAAGTCAGGGAAGATCGCCTGGAGCGCCGACTCGCCGCGCATCAGCGCTGTGAAAACGGCCTGGGCGTCGTCGCCGTGCGGGGCGACGACGCCCAGGCCGGTGACCGCGACCGGGGTGCTCACGCCGCCTGCTTGGCCCGGATCGCATCGACCGCGGCGGCCAGCTGGGCCAGCGTGTCGATGTTGGAGTCTTCGTCGCGCATCGAGATCTGGAAGTGATCTTCGATCGCGAACAGGAATTCGACCAGCGCGAGCGAATCGAAGCCCTTTTCGCGCATCGAGGTGTCCGGCCCGAGCTCTGCCGGATCGATGCCGAACTTCTCGTGGATCAGCGCCTGGAGGTCTTTCAGCGTGTTCATTGGGCGGTGTCGGTCGACATGCGTTCGATGATATCTGCTCCTCTTTCTGGCCCACGCTCGCGCGCCGCGCCCGGACGCCAGTGCAGCGACGGCAGCGCGAACGCGAGGCCGAGCAGGCCACCTGCGAGCACGTCGAGCACCACGTGCTGCTTGATGGCCAGCGTCGACCAGGCGATCGCGAGGAACCAGGCGAGGTTCAGGCCGCGCAGCGTCAGCGGTGCCCGCATCCGGCGCAACAAGTGCTCGATCCAGAGCATCGTGAACAGCGCGATCGCCACGTGCATCGACGGGCAGGCATTGCCGGTCGCGTCGACGCCCTGCAGCATCGCGAAGCCGGCGAAGCCGGAGACGTCGAACGTGAGCGGCGGCACGGCGGTCGGCCAGGCGTAGAAGAGGCCCAGGCCGGTCAGGCACAGTGCGCCGGCCCACAGCCCGTAGACCAGCAGCTCGCGGAACGTCAGCTGCAGACCGGGGGCGACGCCGACGTACAGCCACAGCGTGAGGTACGCGAACAGCGCGCCGGGCTGGAACGGGATCAGCGTGTCGAGCGCCGTCAGCGGCATCACGGTGACCGGATGGACCGGGTGACGCAACAGTTCGAAGTAGCCGATGAAGAAGGCCCAGACCCACGCGGTGGTGCCGAACAGCTTCAGCAGGAAATGGCGGCGCAGGCGCAGCGCGAGTTCGGTGGCCCAGGGCGGCGGTGCGGTTCGGATCATTGCGGATTCGGCGGCGTCATCTCCCGGAGTTTCGCAGAAGGTGCGCGACGCACCGTGACGGTCAACCCCGTCGGGCCGGACTGTGCCACCGTTCGCGCGCCGCAGATAAACTCGGCGGCCATGAACACCCTGCCGCTTGTCACCCTTGGCCGCAGCGAGTTGCGCGTGCCGCCGATCTGCCTGGGCACGATGACCTTCGGCGAGCAGGTCGACGAGCCGACCGCGCATGCGATCCTCGATCGCGCGCTCGAGTGCGGCGTGAACTTCATCGACACCGCCGAGATGTACGCGGTGCCGGTGCGCCGCGAGACCGCGGGTGCGAGCGAGCGGATCATCGGCCGCTGGTTCGCGCGCTCCCCGGGGCTGCGCGACCGGGTCGTGCTGGCGACCAAGGTCGCCGGCCCGTCGCGCAACGCCGACTGGATTCGCGGCGGCAGCGCGAACCTGACGCCGCACGAGATCCGCCAGGCCTGCGACGACAGCCTGCAGCGCCTGCACACCGACGTGATCGACCTGTACCAGATTCACTGGCCGAACCGCAACGTGCCGATGTTCGGGCCGCTTTACTTCGAGCCGGCGAACGAGCGCGACTACACCTCGATCCACGACCAGCTCTGCGCGCTGGCGGGTCTGGTGCAGGCCGGCAAGGTTCGCTACATCGGCCTGAGCAACGAGACGCCCTGGGGCCTGAGCGAGTTCGTCCGCCTCGCCGATGCGCACGGGTTGCCGCGCGTCGCGACGGTGCAGAACCCTTACACGCTGGTGAATCGCGTCGTCGACAACGGCCTGGACGAGGTGATGTACCGCCAGGGCGTTTCGCTGCTCGCGTATTCGCCGCTGGGTTTCGGCACCTTGACCGGCAAGTACGACGAGGTCGGCTTCACCGGCGGCGGCGCCAATGACCGCATGACGCGCTTCGAGGCGTTTCGCAAACAGCGCTGGGGTCGGCGCGAGGTGCTCGCCGCCGCGCGTCAGTACAACGCGCTCGCGCGCGCGAACGGCCTGACGCCGACGCAGATGGCGCTGGCGTTCTGCTACACCAACTGGCGCGTCGCGAGCACGGTCATCGGCGCGAACACGGTCGCGCAGCTCGACGAGAACCTCGAGGCCTGGGGCACGGCGCTGGCGCCGGAGCTGCTGGCGCAGATCGACGCGATCCGCTGGACGATTCGCGATCCGGCCCAATGAAGAAGCACGTCAGCGAGACCCCGGCGACGCAGTTCCTGCGCCGGCACGGCGTCGCGTTCAGCGAGCACGTCTACGACTACGTCGAGCACGGCGGCACGGCCGAGTCGGCGCGCCAGCTCGGCGTGCCGGAGCACCAGGTCATCAAGACGCTGGTGATGCAGGACGAACGCGCGCAGCCGCTGATCGTGCTGATGCACGGCGACAAGCAGGTCAGCACGAAGAACCTCGCGCGCCAGATCGGCGCGAAGTCGGTCGAACCTTGCCGGCCCGAGGTCGCCCAGCGCCACAGTGGCTTCATGGTCGGCGGCACCTCGCCGTTCGGCACGAAAAAGGCGATGCCGGTCTATGTGGAGGAGACCGCGCTCGCGCTGCCGCGCATCTGCATCAACGGCGGGCGGCGCGGCTACCTGATCGGCATCGCGCCGAAGCTGCTGGTCGAGCTGCTCGGCGCCAAGCCGGTGAACTGCGCCCTCTGAATGCGTGCGCTGCTGCCGGGCGCAAAATGACGGCTGCCGCTGACTCCACACCCACTCCATGCAGACCCTCTATCCCGCGCTCGCCACGCTGGCCGCCTACCTGATCGGGTCGCTGTCGTTCGCGGTCATCGTCAGCCGCGTGGTCGGGCTGAAGGATCCGCGCAGCTACGGCTCGGGCAACCCCGGCGCGACCAACGTGCTGCGCTCGGGCCACAGGTCGGCCGCGATCGCGACCCTGCTGCTCGACGCGCTGAAGGGCTACGTGCCGGTCGCGCTGGTGAAGGAATTCGGCGCCCCGTACGGGCTCGACGAAGGCACCGTCGCGCTGGTCGGCCTGGCTGCGTTCCTCGGCCACCTGTGGCCGGTGTTCTTCCACTTCAAGGGCGGCAAGGGTGTCGCGACCGCCGCCGGTGTGCTGCTCGGGCTGAATCCCTGGCTCGGTCTCGCGACGCTCGCGACCTGGGTCATCATCGCGGTGTTCACGCGCTACTCGTCGCTCGCGGCGATCGTTAGCGCGGTGTTCGCGCCCTTCTATCAGATCCTGATCTGGGGCGGCGGGCCGGTCGCGGTGGCGGTCGCGATCATGGGCCTGCTGCTGATCTGGCGCCACCAGGCCAACATCGAGAAGCTGCTCAAGGGCACCGAGAGCAAGCTTGGACAGAAGGCGGTCGCCGCGCCGGCGGCGGCCCACCACCCGCATCACGCCAAACACTCGCAACACTCACACAAGCACGGAGCGAAATCATGACCCAGGGGCTGCGCCGATTCCATGTCGGCGATCGACTGTCGGAGATGACGATTCACAATGGCACGGTCTACCTTGCCGGGCAGGTCGCGGGCGACGCGTCACAAGACATCCGCGGCCAGACCGAGCAGGTGCTGGCGGCGATCGACAAGCTGCTGCACGAAGCCGGCACCGACAAGGCGCGCATCCTGATGTGCCAGATCTTCATCAAGGACCTGGCCGAATTTCCGACGCTGAACGAGGTCTGGGAAGACTGGCTCGCGCCCGGCGACGCGCCGCCGCGCGCGACCGTGCAGGCGAACCTCGCGAAGCCGGATTGGAAGGTCGAGATGGTCGTGACCGCGGCCATCTGAGCACCCCCAGGAAATGTCTTCGACATTCCCGCCCCCAGGGGTGAAGCAAAGTGGCAAAGCCACATTTGCTTGAGACCCCGATGCAGCTCGGATCATCGCCCCGCTCGCTGCTGGCGCTCGTCGCGCTGGTGCTGGGCGCCGCGGTGGCGATGCAGGCCGCGACGAAGTGGTCGCGCGAGCGGCTCGGCGCCGAGGTCGCGGCCGCTGCGCGACCCGGCGACATCCAGATGATCGGCTCGGTGACCTGCGTCTACTGCGCCGCGGCGCGCGCGTGGTTCGACGAGAATCGCGTGCCCTTCAGCGAGTGCCTGATCGAGCGCGACGTGGCCTGCGCCGAGCGCTACCACGCGCTGATGGCGCCCGGCACGCCGGTGCTGCTGGTGCGCGGCAGGCGGCTCGTCGGCTTCAGCGCGCAGGCGGTCGCCGACGCGCTCGCGGCGCGACCGCTTTGACGATGCCTCGAACAACGAAATCCACGACCCCATGACCCAACGCGTTCTGACCGGCATCACGACGACCGGCACCCCGCACCTCGGCAACTACGTCGGCGCGATCCGGCCGGCGATCGCCGCGAGCCGCGAGGCCGGCGTCGAGAGCTTCTTCTTCCTCGCCGACTACCACGCGCTGATCAAGTGCGACGAGCCGGCGCGCATCGAGCGCTCGCGGCTCGAGATCGCCGCGACCTGGCTCGCGGCCGGGCTCGACACGTCGCGCGTCACCTTCTACCGCCAGAGCGACATCGTCGAGGTGCCGGAGCTGACCTGGCTGCTGACCTGCGTCGCGTCGAAAGGGCTGATGAACCGGGCGCACGCGTACAAGGCCGCGGCCGATGCGAACCTCGCGGCCGGCGAGGATGTCGATGCCGGCATCACGATGGGCCTGTTCAGCTACCCGATCCTGATGGCCGCCGACATCCTGATGTTCAACGCGCACCGCGTGCCGGTCGGCCGCGACCAGGTCCAGCACATCGAGATGGCGCGCGATCTTGCGCAGCGCTTCAACCACCTGTTCGGCGCCGGGCGCGACCTGTTCGTGCTGCCCGAGGCGAACGTCGACGAGCGCGTCGCGATGCTGCCGGGGCTCGATGGCCGCAAGATGAGCAAGAGCTACGACAACACGGTGCCGCTGTTCGAGGGCGGTGCGAAGGGCTTGCGCGAGGCGCTCGCGCGTGTCGTGACCGATTCGCGCGAGCCGGGCGAGCCGAAGGATCCGGACAACTCGCACCTGGTCGCGATCTTCGAGGCGTTCGCGAACGATGCCGAGCGCGCCGCGTTCCGCAGCGAACTGAAGGCCGGCCTCGGCTGGGGCGACGCCAAGGCGCACGTGGTCGAGCGCATCGAGCGCGACCTGGGCCCGCTGCGCGAACGCTATGCCGACCTGATCGCGCACCCGGAGCGCATCGAGGAGACGCTGCTCGAAGGCGCACGCAAGGCGCGTGCGGTGGCGGCGCCGTTCCTCGCCGAACTGCGCGATGCGGTCGGCCTGCGGCGAATGGTCGCCGCACCGGTGGCCAAGGTCGCGCCGGCGGAAAAGGCGAAGCCCGCGCTGCCGAGCTTCAAGCAGTACCGCGAGGCCGACGGCAAGTTCTATTTCAAGCTCGCGGCCGCCGATGGCCGCGTGCTGCTGCAAAGCGCGGCCTTCGATTCGGGGCGCGATGCCGGCCAGTGGGTCGCGCGGCTGAAGAACGAAGGCGCGGCGGCGATCCCCGATGCGCCGGTGGCGCATGGCGAGGGCGTCAGCGCGCAGGATGTCGCCGACGCGCTCGCCGCGCTGGCTCAGTAGTTCAGGCCCATCGCAGTGCGCACGTCGCGCATCGTCCGCCGCGCGACGCCGC
Organism: Rhizobacter sp. P5_A1; assembly: GCF_056400745.1. NCBI lineage: Bacteria > Pseudomonadati > Pseudomonadota > Betaproteobacteria > Burkholderiales > Sphaerotilaceae > Rhizobacter > Rhizobacter sp. P5_A1. The sequence continues at coordinate 70,098 of NZ_JBFUKR010000004.1, read as the reverse complement.
GCGCCTGCTCGGTGCCGACCTCGACGATCCACTGCACCTGCTTCGGGTTGCTCAGGTAGCGTTCGGCGCGCTCGCGCCACGGCGCCTGCTCGCGCTGGATCGCGTCGATCACCGGCTGCTTGCATTCGAGGCAGCCGATGCCGGCGCTGGTGCAGCCCTGGGTGACCCAGGCCTGCGTGTCGGCGTCGGAGTAGACCTTGTGGAACTGCCAGACCGGACAGCGATTCGGGTCGCCCTTGTCGGTACGGCGCACGCGGTCCGGGTCGGTCTGCATGCGCCGGATCTTGCGCTCGACCTCGGCCGGTTCCTCGCGCATCGCGATGTCGTTGCCGTAGCTCTTGCTCATCTTCTGGCCGTCCAGGCCAGGCAGCCGGCTGGTCTCGGTCAGCAGGGTCGCCGGCTCGGTCAGCACGGTCCGCTCTTGCCCGTTCTTGCGGCCGTAGAGGTGGTTGAAGCGCCGTGCGACCTCGCGCGTGATCTCGACGTGCGGCGCCTGGTCTTCGCCGACCGGCACGAAGGCGGCCCGGTAGATCAGGATGTCGGCCGCCTGCAGCAACGGGTAGCCGAGGAAGCCGTAGGTCGCGAGATCGCGGCCGCGAAGATGTTCGATCTGATCCTTGTAGCTCGGCACGCGCTCGAGCCACGACAGCGGCGTGCCCATCGCGAGCAAGGTGAACAGCTCGGCGTGTTCGGGCATCCGGCTCTGGATGAACAGCGTCGCACGCTCCGGGTCGATGCCGGCGGCGAGCCAGTCGACGACCATGTCGTAGACATTGCGTTCCAGGTCGGCGTGGTCTTCGTAATGCGTGGTCAGCGCATGCCAGTCGGCGACGAAGAAGTAGCAGTCATGCTCGTGCTGAAGCCGGACCCAGTTCTTCAGCGCGCCGTGGTAGTGGCCGAGGTGCAGCGCGCCGGTCGGGCGCATGCCGGAAAGAACCCGTTGCTTCATGCGACGTGAGTGTAGGCGCGCGGGCCGCCGCGCCGGGCCGCCCCAAGCAAGGCCCGACCCGCTCGGCGGGTGGGTCTGCGTACTCGCAGACCCGGGTGCTCTGTACACTGCGCGCCCTGTGAAGCGAATCGTCATTCTCGTCTCGGGCCGTGGCTCGAACATGGAAGCCATCGTGCGCGCCTGCGCCACCGAGGGCTGGAGCGCGCGCGTCGCGGCGGTGATCAGCAACCGGGCCGATGCGCAGGGTCTCGCGTTCGCGCGCCAGCACGGCATCGCGACGGCGGTCGTCGAACACCGGGCCTTCGATTCGCGCGAGGCCTTCGACGCCGAGCTGGCGCTGGCGATCGAGGCCTTCGCGCCCGACGTGGTCGCACTCGCCGGCTTCATGCGCATCCTGAGCGACGGTTTCGTCGAGCGCTTCGCGGGCCGCCTCGTCAACGTGCATCCGTCGTTGCTGCCGGCCTTTCCCGGGCTGGACACGCACCGGCGCGCGATCGATGCCGGCTGCAAGCTCGCCGGCGCAACGGTGCACTTCGTGACCCCGACACTCGATCACGGGCCGATCATCGCGCAGGCCGTCGTGCCGCTGCTGCCCGACGACACGCCCCAACTGCTCGCGGCGCGCGTGCTCGAACGCGAGCACGTGCTGTACCCGCGTGCGGTGCGCTGGCTCGTGCACGACCTGCTGCGCACGACCGACGGCATCGTCAGCCATTTGCGCGGCGAACCGCAGCTGTTGCGTTGACGAGATCTAGAACAGGCTCGCCGCGATGTTGATCGTGAACGCGAGGATCGTCGTGTTGAACGCGAACGACAGCACCGATTGCAGCAGCACCAGGCGGCGCATCGCACGCGTCGAGATCGACACATCGGCGGTCTGCGATGCGACCGCGATCGTGAACGAGAAGTACAGGAAGTCGCCGTAGTCGGGCTGGAACGTGGCGTCCGGCCCCGGAAACTGCAGCCCGCCGCCACGCGCACTGACGTAGTACAGGCTCGCGTAGTTCATCGCGAACAGCGTCGGCAACAGCAGCCACGAGCCGGCGACGGTCGCCAGCGCAAACAGGACGTGTGGCAGCGCGTGGTGCGCGCCGGGCTGCTTCACGGCCGCCAGCTCGACGACGATCGCGACGATGCTGAGCACCGCGGCGACGACGACCAGCGTCAGCACCGTGGCGGCGCCCTCGGCGTGGGCGATCGAATTGCGGCGCAGCCGCTCGTGGTCGGACTTCAGCATCATCAGCCCGGCCAGTACGAGAAACAGCCAGACACCCGCGTTCCAGCCGATCAGCATTCGCGTGACCGGGTGCGCCGCGCCCGGCGCCCCGAAGCCGACCGCCAGGCCGACGACCGTGGCGATGGCCATGCGCGGACGCACCCGCACATGTTCGAGCAGCCGCGTCATGCAGGGTCGACGCGCCGGAAGCGCGGCTGCGTCACGCCGTCGATCGTGATGTTCTCGAAGAACATCGCGTGCGGCCGCACCCACCAGCCGCTCGTGTTGTAAAGCGGCCGGTACACGACCAGCGGTTCGTGCGTCTCGCTGTGGCGGGCGACCCCGACGACCTCGTATTCGCCGCCCTTGTAGTGCCGGTAACGGCCGAGCGGGGTGTCGGGCAAGGCGGGCAGGGCTGAAGGGGCGTCGGTCATCGGCCAAGGATAATCCGGCGATGCACCCGAACGCCTTGCTCGAACTCGCCACCGAACTGATCCACCAGGTCCTTCAGCTCAAACACCCGGCGGACGGCGTCGTCTCCGACTTCTTCCGCCAGCACCGCACACTCGGCAGCCGCGAGCGCCACACGCTGGCCGAAACCACCTACACCGTGCTGCGCGAGCGCCTGCTCTACCAGCATTTGGCGCAATCGGGCAAGGGCGAGATGGAACGACGCCTCGCGGTGCTGGCCTGGCAGGGCAACGAGGGCTTCCTGCGTGCCGCACTGAGCGAGACCGAGCAGCAGTGGCTCGCGCAGGTTGGCAACGTCGATCGCAGCGCGCTTCCCGACAAGCTGCGCCACAACCTGCCCGAATGGCTCGCCGAGCGGCTGCAGGCGGCGCACGGCGACGAGTTCTGGCCGCTCGTCGAGGCGATGAACCAGAGCGCCGGGCTGGACCTGCGTGTCAACACCTTCAAGGCCAAGCGCGACGACGTGCAGGCCGCGTTCAAGGCCGAGGGCATCGAAGCGTTGCCGACGCCGTATTCGCCGCTCGGTCTGCGCATCGGCGGCAAGCCGGCACTGCACAAGCTCGATGTGTTCATGCGCGGCGACGTCGAGGTCCAGGACGAAGGCAGCCAGCTGCTCGCGCTGATGCTCGGCGCGAAGCGCGGCGAGATGGTCGCCGACTTCTGCGCCGGCGCCGGCGGCAAGACGCTCGCGCTCGGCGCCGAGATGCGCAACACCGGGCGGCTGTACGCGTTCGACACCTCCGGCCACCGCCTCGCGTCGCTGAAGCCGCGGCTGGCGCGCAGCGGACTGTCGAACGTCTACCCGGTGCAGATCGCGCACGAGCGCGACGAGCGCATCAAGCGCCTGGCCGGCAAGCTCGACCGCGTGCTGGTCGACGCGCCCTGCTCGGGGCTGGGCACGCTGCGCCGCAATCCCGACCTGAAGTGGCGCCAGACACCGCAGTCGGTCGACGAGCTGCGCGTCAAGCAGGCGGCGATCCTGGCGAGTGCGGCCCGGCTGCTGAAGCCGGGCGGCCGGCTCGTCTACGCGACCTGCAGCCTGCTCGATGCCGAGAACGAAGAGATCGCGCAGGCCTTCGACGCCGAGCGCGAACGCGACTTCAGGCGCCTGCCGGCGCTCGATGTGCTGACGAAGGCGCATGTCGCGCAGGCCGAGACGCTGGTGCGCGGCGACTGCCTGCGCCTGTGGCCGCACCGTCACGGAACCGACGGCTTCTTCGCGGCGGTCTGGGAGCGCAATTGAGATCAGGCCATCCGCCTTGACATGGGACAAACAGGCGGTGTCAAACCCGTCAAATCGAAAGGGTTTGGCGCCAGGCCCTCCTTTACAATCTGCCACCTGCGTTTCGAGCGGGCTCAAAGGTACAAATGGATTCGTTGATATTGGTTTGGGACGCGTTGATCAACTGGCTGGCCGACGGCCTGGTCGGGGCGACGTGGTGGCAGGTGCTGTTGTTCGCGCTGGTCGCGACCCACGTCACGATCGCCTCGGTCACCATCTTCCTGCACCGCGCGCAAGCGCACCGCGCGCTCGAACTGCACGCGATTCCGTCGCACTTCTTCCGGCTGTGGCTGTGGCTGACGACCGGCATGGTGACCAAGGAGTGGGTCGCGATCCATCGCAAGCACCACGCCAAGTGCGAGACCGAAGACGACCCGCACAGCCCGCAGACGCGTGGCATCAGGGCGGTGCTGCTGACCGGCAGCGAGATGTACCGCGCCGAAGCGAAGAACCAGGAAACGCTCGCCAAGTTCGGCCACAACACGCCGGACGACTGGATCGAGCGCAATCTCTACACCCGCTACAGCTGGCAGGGCGTGGGCGTGATGCTGCTGATCGACCTGATGCTGTTCGGCGCGATCGGCGCGGCCGTCTGGGCGCTGCAGATGGCGTGGATCCCGATCACCGCGGCCGGCATCATCAACGGCATCGGCCACTGGTGGGGTTATCGCAATTTCGAGGCGCCCGACGCGTCGACCAACATCTCGCCGTGGGGCATCATCATCGGCGGCGAAGAGCTGCACAACAACCACCACACGTACCCGACGTCGGCGAAGCTGTCGGTCAAGCCTTACGAGTTCGACATCGGCTGGGCCTACATCCGCGGTCTGGAAATGCTGGGCCTGGCGAAGGTGCGCAAGACCGCGCCGCTGCTGCGTCTGGGCAGCGTCAAGCCGGTTGCCGACGACAAGACGCTCGAGGCGATCATCGCGAACCGCTATGAGGTGATGGCCAAGTACGCGCGCAACCTGCGCCATGCGAGCCGCGCCGAAGTCGCACGCCTGAAGGCCGAGGGCTCGAGCAGCGCGGCCAAGCTCGAGAACATGCGGCTCGCGAATCGCTGGCTGCACCGCGACGAAGACAAGATCCCGATGGCCGTGAAGGCGCGTGTCGCCGCGGCAGTCGAACACAGCCCGGGGCTGGCGAAGCTGGTCGCGATGCGCGAGGAACTGCGCTCGCTCTGGACCCGCACCGGCGTGTCGGCCGAGCAGCTGGTTGCCGATCTGCAGGCGTGGTGCAAGAAGGCCGAAGAGAGCGGCATCGCTGCGCTGCAGGAGTTCGCGCTGAAGCTGCGCGCCGCCCACGCATAGGGCACAAGAGACGCCGTCCGAGGCGTCCAAACGAAAGGGCCGCGAATGCGGCCCTTTCTGTTTGACGAAAGCAAAAAAGAAGGGGTCGCAACGCGACCCCTTCTTCCCCTCTTACTTGAGCTTCGTTTCCTTGTAGGTCACGTGCTTGCGTGCCTTCGGATCGAACTTGATCATTTCCAGCTTCTCGGGCGTGGTCTTCTTGTTCTTGTCGGTCGTGTAGAAGTGACCGGTGCCGGCGCTGGATTCCAGCTTGATTTTCTCGCGTCCACCTTTTGCCATGATCAGCTCCTTGGCTTAGATTTCACCGCGGGCGCGCAGGTCGACGAGGACCTTCTCGATGCCCACCTTGTCGATCAGGCGCAGCGCCGCGTTCGAGATGCGCAGACGCACCCAGCGGTTCTCGGCCTCGACCCAGAAGCGGCGGTACTGCAGGTTCGGCAGAAAGCGACGCTTCGTTTTGTTGTTTGCGTGGGAGACGTTGTTCCCCACCATCGGGCCTTTGCCCGTGACCTGACAGACGCGTGCCATGACGCTTCTCCAATCTATGATCTATTGATCCGGCTGCCGGAATTTCGGCAAAGACTGCGATTATAGACCGATTTTGAAGGGTCACTGCTGCTCGAGAAAGCGCTGGGCGTCGAGCGCCGCCATGCAGCCGGTGCCCGCACTGGTGATCGCCTGGCGGTAGACGTGATCCTGCACGTCGCCCGCGGCGAACACGCCGGGCACGCTGGTCATCGTCGCCATGCCGGCGAGACCGCTCTTCGTGATCAGGTAGCCGTCCTTCATCTCGAGCTGGCCCTTGAAGATGTCGGTGTTCGGCTGGTGGCCGATCGCGATGAAGCAGCCGGTGACCTTCAGCTCGCTCGTGCCGCCGCTCGCGCCCGCGGCGGTGGACCGCAGCCGCACACCGGTCACGCCGGAGGCATCACCGAGCACCTCGTCGAGCGTGTTCCACAGGTGCAGCTGCATCTTGCCTTCGGCGACCTTCGCGTGCAGCTTGTCGACCAGGATCGCCTCGGCACGGAACTTGTCGCGGCGGTGGATCAGGTGCACCTTGCTCGCGATGTTCGACAGGTACAGCGCCTCTTCGACGGCGGTGTTGCCGCCGCCGACGACGCAGACCGCCTGGTCGCGATAGAAGAAGCCGTCGCAGGTCGCACAGCCGCTGACGCCGCGGCCCATGAAAGTCTCTTCGGAGGGCAGGCCGAGGTACTTGGCCGAGGCGCCGGTTGCGAGGATCAGCGCGTCGCAGCTGTAGGTGCCGGAATCGCCCTGGAGCGTGAACGGCCGCTTCGACAGGTCGACGGTGTTGATGTGGTCGAACACGATCTTCGTGTCGAAGCGTTCTGCGTGCTTCTGGAAGCGCTGCATCAGGTCGGGCCCCATCACGCCATCGACATCGGCGGGCCAGTTGTCGACGTCGGTGGTCGTCATCAGCTGCCCGCCCTGCGCGATCCCGGTGATCAGCACCGGCTTCAGGTTGGCGCGCGCGGCGTAGATGGCGGCGCTGTAGCCTGCAGGGCCGGAGCCGAGGATCAGGACGCGGGCGTGTGAGGTCGGAGTGCTGCTCATGTTTTCGAGTGTTCGGGGCTGGACAGGCGCCGCTCGACGGGAGCGACGACGCGCGAGTCTGACATGGGGTTCGATCGGGCTGGCGCCAAGCTCGTTAATGGTGACAATAGCGAAATTGTAGGTAGCGTGAAAAAATTGGCGAGGAACGCTTCCTGCTAGACCGTGGCACGAAAGGCGCACGGTCGGCCCGTGGCAGGGCTTGTCGTCAGCAACACAAATCGAAAGGCAAACCGAATGGCAATGCTTTCCAATCTCGATCTGATCCGGCGCGTGCCGTTGTTTTCACTTCTGACCAACGACCAGGCGCAGGGCATCGCCGACAGCGTCGTCAAGCGGCGCTTCAGGCGCGGCGAGATCGTGGTGGAGCACAACAAGAAGTCGAATGCCCTGTTCATTCTGCTGACCGGCCGCGCGCGCGTGCTGACGGCCGATGCGCGCGGGCGCGAGGTGATCCTCGCGGTGCTGCAGCCCGGCGACTATGTCGGCGAGATGAGCCTGATCGACAACGAACCGCATTCGGCCACCGTGCGCGCCGAGGTCCAGACCGACATGCTGATCCTCGGCCGCGCCGAGTTCGCGCGTTGCCTGCCCGAGAACTCGAGCCTGTCATACGCGATCATGCGCGGGCTGGTGCAGCGCCTGCGCAGCGCCGACCGGCAGATCGAATCGCTCGCACTGCTCGATGTTTACGGCCGTGTCGCTCGCACGCTGCTCGACATGTGCGAGCTCGAAGGCGAGGTCAAGTTGATCCGCAACAAGGTCTCGCGCCAGGATCTGGCCAAGGTCGTCGGCGCCTCGCGCGAGATGGTCAGCCGCGTGATGAAAGACCTCGAAGAGCGCGGCATGATCCAGACCCAGGAAAACGGCTCGGTGATCATCAAGGAACAGCTGACCGCCTGAGCTTCCGCTCGGCGCGCCGTCGGGCTGAACGCCTGGCGCGATCGGCCACAATCCGCCGATGACATTCCCTCTCGGTTCACTCCGCTCCGACGGCGGCGCCTCCAACGGATTCTCGGCCGGCGGCGTGCCCTTCGGCGGCGGCGTGCCGCACCATCCGGCCGGCTGGCGCGCCCAGCTCGGGCTGCTGATCGGCGGCGTGCTGTGGCTGCTCGCAGTGCTTGCGCTGGCGACCCACAACGCCGGCGACTCGGCGTTCTCGACCTCGGGCACCGCCTCGATCACGCTGAACAAGGCCGGTGCGCTCGGCGCCTGGTTCTCCGACCTCGCGTACTTCGGATTCGGCTACTCGGTCTGGTGGGCCGTGGCGGTCGCGCTGCGGGCCTGGCTCGGGGCGTTGGCGCGCATGCTGCGCAGCGATCCGGCAGCACCTCATCCGAGCGACGCCGCGCCCCGGCCGGCGTGGCTGTTCTGGGTCGGCCTGGCGCTGCTGCTGGCGGCCAGTTCGTCGCTCGAATGGACGCGACTGTACCAATGGGAAGGGCGCGTTGCCGGCGGACACGCCGGCGGCGCGATCGGCTACACGCTGGGTAGCCTGAGCCAGCAGCTGCTCGGCTTCGTCGGCTCGGGCGTGCTGTGGATCGCGACGCTGGTCGCGGGTGTCGCGCTGGCGCTGCGCTTCTCGTGGCTGCGCCTGGCCGAAGGCATCGGTGCGCGGATCGATTCGCTGCGCGAACAGCGCGTCGAGCGCATCGAGCGCGCCGAGGACGTCCGCGTCGGTGCGAAGGCGCTGCGCGAGCGCGAGGTCGTCGTCGACGTCGAACATCGCCTGCACGAGGATCACCTGCCGATCGTCATCGAGGCGCCGGTCGTCGAGGTGCCGAAGAGCACGCGCGTCGTCAAGGAGCGGCAGAAGCCGCTGTTCAGCGAGCTCGTCGACACCAAGCTGCCGCAGGTCGACCTGCTCGACGCCGCGCCCGGCCGCACCGAGACGGTCTCGCCCGAGACGCTCGAGATGACCTCGCGGCTGATCGAGAAGAAGCTGAAGGATTTCGGCGTCGAGGTGCGCGTCGTCGCGGCATCGCCGGGGCCGGTCATCACACGCTACGAGATCGAGCCGGCGACCGGCGTGAAGGGCTCGCAGGTGCTGAACCTGTCGAAGGACCTGGCGCGCTCGCTCAGCCTCGTCAGCATCCGTGTCGTCGAGACGATCCCCGGCAAGACGACGATGGCGCTCGAGCTGCCGAACCCGAAGCGCCAGACGATCCGGCTCTCGGAGATCCTCGGCTCGACGGTCTACAACGACGCGCAGTCGCAGCTGACGATGGGCCTGGGCAAGGACATCGTCGGCAACCCGGTCGTCGCCGACCTCGCGAAGATGCCGCACTGCCTGGTGGCGGGCACGACCGGCTCGGGCAAGTCGGTCGGCATCAACGCGATGATCCTGAGCCTGCTCTACAAGGCCGAAGCACGCGACGTGCGCTTGATCCTGATCGATCCGAAGATGCTCGAGATGAGCGTCTACGAAGGCATCCCGCACCTGCTGTGCCCGGTCGTCACCGACATGAAGCTGGCCGCGAACGCGTTGAACTGGGGTGTCGGCGAGATGGAACGCCGCTACAAGCTGATGAGCAAGATGGGGGTGCGCAACCTCTCGGGCTACAACAAGAAGATCCTCGAGGCGAAAGAGCGCGGCGAGCTGATCCCGAACCCGTTCAGCCTGACACCCGAACAGCCCGAGCCGCTCGAATCCCTGCCGTTCGTCGTGATCGTGATCGACGAACTGGCCGACCTGATGATGGTGATCGGCAAGAAGATCGAGGAGCTGATCGCCCGCCTCGCGCAGAAGGCGCGTGCCTGCGGCATCCACCTGATCCTTGCGACCCAGCGGCCGAGCGTCGACGTGATCACCGGGCTGATCAAGGCGAACATCCCGACACGGCTGAGCTTCCAGGTCAGCAGCAAGATCGACTCGCGCACGATCCTCGATCAGATGGGCGCCGAGGCGCTGCTCGGCATGGGCGACATGCTGTACATGCCGTCGGGCACCGGGCTGCCGGTGCGCGTGCACGGCGCGTTCGTCAGCGACGACGAGGTGCACCGCGTCGTCAGCTACCTGAAGAGCCAGGGCGAACCGAACTACATCGAAGGCATCCTCGAAGGCGGCGTGCTCGACGACGGCGCCGACGTGCTGACCGGCGAGGGCGGTGTGATGGGCGGCGGCGAAAGCGACGCGATGTACGACCAGGCGGTCGCGATCGTGCTGCAGCACAAGCGCGCGTCGATCTCGCTGGTGCAGCGCCACCTGCGCATCGGCTACAACCGCGCCGCGCGGCTGCTGGAACAAATGGAGAAATCCGGGCTCGTATCCAGCATGTCTACCAACGGCAACCGGGACATCATCGCCCCGAACCGATCCGAATGAAACGACTCCTCGTTGCGCTGTCGCTGAGCCTCGCCGCGATTGCCGCCCACGCCGATGCCGTCGACACGCTGAAGGATTTCATCCGCGACGTGAAGACCGGCCGCGCGCAGTTCACGCAGACGGTGACCTCGCCCGACGGCGCGAAGAAAAAGACCTCGACCGGCAGCTTCGAGTTCTCGCGCCCGAACCGCTTTCGGTTCATCTACGCGAAGCCGTTCGAGCAGGTCATCGTCGCCGACGGCCAGAAGGTCTGGATCTACGATGCCGACCTGAACCAGGCGAGCTCGCGCAAGTTCAGCGCCGCGCTCGGCGCGACGCCCGCCGCGCTGCTTGCCGGCGGCTCGCTCGACAAAGACTTCGATCTCGCCGCGCTGCCCGCGCGCGACGGCCTCGACTGGGCCAGCGCGACACCGAAGGCGAAGGACGGCGCATTCAAGTCGGTACGCGTCGGCTTTCGCGCCAAGGAGCTCGCCGCGCTTGAGATCGTCGACGCCTTCGACCAGCGTTCGCTGCTGCAGTTCAGCCAATTCACGGCCGGTGTCAGCTTCGGCGCCGAGACCTTCCAGTTCAAGCCACCGGCCGGCGCCGATGTGATCGAGCAGTAGCGGCGGCTGCTGCGGTGGCCGCGGTTCAGCGCGGCGCCGACTCGAAGGTCCATTCGAGCCGCATGCCGGCGATGGTCGCGCGTGCGCCGGGCCGGCCGCCGACGTTCCAGACCCGCTGCACCAGCGGCTGGATCGCCAGCGCGGCCACCGGCTGCCAGCGCGCACCGACCTCGAGTGCGGTCTCCCGGGCTGCGATCGACACGCCTTCGAGCGCGCGCGCAGCGCGCTGCGCCCGACCGAATCGCGCCACCGCGATGCCGGCAGTGAGCGCGCTCGGCCCGCGGTCGCCGAAAGGCCGCTCGACCAGCACACCGCCGTCGAAGCCGAACGCGACTGCGTTGACGCGCCGGTTGGCGAGCCCCGCGCGGACAAAGCCGGTCGTGCGTGCATCGGGCGCGTCGCGCAGCACCGCCTGCGCGAGCGCGTAGATGCCCCGGTCCCGCTCGGCGCCGCTCGAGTCGACGCGCTCGCTGCGCCGCGTGTAGCCCCACACGCCCAGGCCGAGGCGGTCCGGCATCGGGCCATCGGGGCCGCGCGCTTGCCAGCCGGCTTCGGCGACCAGCAGCGCCCCGTCGTCGCGGCTCAAGCGCACGACGGTTCGACCCGGATGCTCGGCGTCGCCGGGCACGCCGTCGATCACCGCGACTTGCAGATAGTGGTCGGCGCCCAGCTGCATCTTGCCGCGCAGCGCCAGACCGAGGTTCGGGAAGATCGACGGCCCGTTGCGCCCGGTTTGCGAGAAGTCGATGCCGATGCCGAAGGACGGGTGGATCAGCAGCCCGGAGGCCGGGGTGGCGTAGAACTCGGAGTTCAGGTCGTACAGGCCGAACAGCAGGCTCGCGCCATTGCCGAAGTCCTTCTCGAGCCAGGTCGCGTACAGCCGCGCGGCGCTCTCGGCGACCTCGAGGTTGCTGACCCCCTGGATGCTGCCGATGCGCCGATTCGGCTTGCCGCCATGGTTCAGCAGCGCTTCGCCATGCAGCGTCACGCCGTCCCAGCCGAGCAGCGCACCGGCGTCGGCGACGACGCGCAGACCCAGGTTGCCGACCCACGGGTTGCCGGCCGCGCGGCTGTGCAGCCAGTCGGCCTTGTAGGTCGCGTCCCAGCTCCACGGCGGCACGCTCGCGCTGCGTGGCGGCGGATCCTCGGTCTGCGCATGGGCTGGCGAGCCGGCCAGTGCGGCACACAGCGCGCCGGCGGCGATCTGTTTCGTCCTGTCGTTGATGCGCTTCATGGCCAACCCCGCTGTACGGCGAGCGGCTGTCAGCCCCGCGTGCCGTCGGCATTCTGGCGCAGCGCCAGCGCGCGTCGTTGGCGCGCTGCGACAATCGTTTCATGCCCACCGATTCGCCCGGCCTGCCCTTCGACGACGAGCTCGACGCCCCGCTCGCCGAGCGGCTGCGCCCGAAGACGCTCGACGAAGTCATCGGCCAGCAGCACCTGCTCGGCCCCGACAAGCCGCTGCGCGCGGCCTTCGACTCGGGCCGGCTGCATTCGATGATCCTGTGGGGCCCGCCGGGCGTCGGCAAGACGACGCTGGCGCGGCTCGTCGCGCAGGGCTTCGACGCGCAGTTCATCGCGATCTCGGCGGTGCTCGGCGGCGTGAAGGACATCCGCGACGCCGTCGAGCGCGCGCAGATCGCGCGCAACAGCGCGCGCCGCACGATCGTCTTCGTCGACGAGGTGCATCGCTTCAACAAGGCGCAGCAGGACGCATTCCTGCCGCATGTCGAATCGGGCCTGTTCACCTTCATCGGCGCGACCACCGAGAACCCATCGTTCGAGGTCAATTCGGCGCTGCTCTCGCGCGCGACCGTGCATGTGCTGAAGACGTTGACCGAAGACGACTTGGGCGAGCTGCTCGGCCGCGCCGCCGCATTGCTCGCCGCGCCGCCGATGAGCGATGCGGCGCGCGACCGGCTCGTCGCCTACGCCGACGGCGATGCGCGTCGCCTGCTGAACGCCTACGAGAACCTGATCGGCATGGCCGGTCAGGTCGCGAGCATCGACGAGGCGCTGCTCGAACGCTCGCTCGGCGAGCAGCTGCGCCGCTACGACAAGGGCGGCGAGCAGTTCTACGACACGATCTCGGCGCTGCACAAGGCGGTGCGCGGCAGCGACCCCGATGCGGCTCTCTACTGGTTCGTGCGCATGCTCGACGGCGGCGTCGACCCGCGCTACGCGGCACGCCGCATGGTGCGCATGGCCAGCGAAGACATCGGTCTGGCCGACCCGCGCGCGCTGCGCCTGACGCTCGACGCCGCCGAAACCTACGAGCGGCTCGGTTCGCCCGAGGGCGAACTCGCGCTCGCGCAGGCGGTCGTCTACCTCGCGATCGCGCCGAAGAGCAACGCGGTCTACGGCGCCTACAACGCGGTGCGCGACTTCATCCGCAAGGACGGCACCCGCCCGGTGCCGCTGCGGCTGCGCAACGCGCCCACCGCGCTGATGAAGGGCCTGGACTACGGCAAGGGTTATCGCTATGCCCACGACGAAGCCGGTGGCTTCGCGGCCGGCGAGTCCTACTGGCCGGACGGCATGAAGGCGCCGCAGTTCTACGAGCCGGTCGAGCGCGGGCTCGAAATCCGCATCGGCGAGCGGCTGCGCGAACTGCGCCGTCTGAACGAGGACGCCGGCACTTCGCGCTGACCCCCAGTTCCTGGTACGCGTTTGATGCACCAGTATCGGGAAAGTCAGGGTCGGATGCCGCTGCCCGCGAACCTAGAATCCGCTGCGCTCCGGCTCGCGCTGCATGGCGAGCCCCCGACGCAACCAGGCCGTGGCCGGATTATTGCTACTGGATGAGGCACGGAAGTACAGGCCCGACGCCGACGGGCGCTCTGCGTCGTCGCGCTCTGCACCCAGGCGGCGAAACGGGGTCGACAACGCAGGAGTGAGAACAGAATGGACACCTTCATCCAGCAGATCATCAACGGCCTCGTGCTCGGCAGCGTCTACGCGCTGGTGGCACTGGGCTACACGATGGTCTACGGCATCATCAACCTGATCAACTTCGCGCACGGCGAGGTGCTGATGGTGGGCGCGCTGACGAGCTGGACCGTCGTCACCGCGCTGGCCGGTGCGGGGCTGCCGGGCTGGCTGCTGCTGCTCATCGGGCTGATCTGCGCCGTGATCGTCTGCTGCGCCCTCAACTACAGCATCGAGAAGATCGCCTACCGGCCGCTGCGCAATGCGCCGCGGCTGGCGCCGCTGATCACCGCGATGGGCATGAGCCTGCTGCTGCAGACGCTGGCGATGATCATCTGGAAGCCGAACTACAAGTCGTACCCGATCTTGCTGCCGAGCGAGCCCTACAACGTCGGCGGCGCGGTGATCAACAACGTGCAGATCATGATCCTGATCGTCACGACGATCACGCTCAGCGGTCTGGTGTACCTGGTCAACAAGACCAAGCTCGGGCGCGCGATGCGCGCCACCGCCGAGAACCCGCGTGTCGCCGGCCTGATGGGCGTGCGGCCCGACCACGTGATCTCGGCCACCTTCGTGATCGGTGCCGCGCTGGCCGCGCTGGCCGGCGTGATGTACGCGGCGAACTACGGTTCGGTGCAGCACACGATGGGCTTCCTGCCGGGCCTGAAGGCCTTCACCGCGGCGGTCTTCGGCGGCATCGGCAACCTCGCCGGCGCGATGGTCGGTGGCGTGCTGCTCGGGCTGATCGAGTCGCTCGGCTCCGGCTACATCGGTGCGATCACCGGCGGCGTGCTGGGCAGCAACTACCAGGACATCTTCGCGTTCATCGTGCTCATCCTCGTGCTGACCTTGCGACCGCAAGGCCTGCTCGGCGAGCGTGTCGCAGACCGCGCCTGACCAGGAGACGATCATGAAAGACAACAAGACGCTCAAGATCGTGATCGTGGCGATCGGCCTGCTGATCCTGCCGCTGCTCGCGCAGCAGGCCGGCAACGCCTGGGTCCGCATCATCGACATCGCGCTGCTGTACGTGCTGCTCGCGCTCGGCCTGAACATCGTCGTGGGCTTCGCCGGGCTGCTCGACCTCGGCTACGTCGCGTTCTACGCCGTCGGCGCCTACATGTTCGGCCTGCTCGCGTCGCCGCAACTGACCGACACCTTCCCCGGCATCGCCGCGATGTTCCCGAACGGGCTGCACACGCCGTGGTGGGTGATCATCCCGCTCGGCGCGGTGCTGGCCGGCGGCGCCGGCGTGCTGCTCGGCGCGCCGACGCTGAAGCTGCGCGGCGACTACCTCGCGATCGTCACGCTCGGCTTCGGCGAGATCGTGCGCGTGTTCATGAACAACCTCGATGCGCCGGTCAACATCACGAACGGCCCGAAGGGCATCACCGGGATCGACGACATCTCGATGTTCGGGATCCACTTCGGCAAGACGCAGGAGCTGTTCGGGATGGAGTTCCCGAAGGTCACGAACTACTACTACCTGTTCCTCACGCTCGTGCTGATCGGCATCCTGGTCTGCTACCGCCTCGAGCGCAGCCGCATCGGGCGCGCCTGGATGGCGATCCGCGAGGACGAGATCGCCGCGAAGGCGATGGGCATCAACACGCGCAACCTGAAGCTGCTCGCGTTCGGCATGGGCGCGACCTTCGGCGGCGTCTCGGGCGCGATGTTCGCGAGCTTCCAGGGCTTCATCTCGCCGGAGTCGTTCAGCCTGCAGGAGTCGGTGATGATCGTCGCGATGGTCGTGCTCGGCGGCATCGGCCACCTGCCCGGCGTGATCGTCGGCGCGCTGCTGCTGTCGGCGCTGCCCGAGGTGCTGCGCTACGTGGCGGGGCCGCTGCAGCAGTGGAGCGATGGGCGGCTCGACGCGTCGATCCTGCGCCAGCTGCTGATCGCGCTGGCGATGATCGGCATCATGCTGTCGCGCCCGCGCGGCCTGTGGCCTTCGCCCGAGCACGGCAAGGACGTGACGCCCGACACGCTGCCAGTGAACCCGCACGCGCGCCTGGCGCCGGGCGAGCAGATACCGCCGCCGGCCACGTCCATCGTGCCGACCATCGAGTGAGCAGGAGCGCCACGATGAGTGAAACCATTCTCAAGGTCAGCGGCGTCTCGAAGCGCTTCGGCGGCTTGCAGGCGTTGTCGGATGTCGGCATCACGATCACGAAGGGCCAGGTCTACGGGCTGATCGGCCCGAACGGTGCCGGCAAGACGACGTTCTTCAACGTGCTGACCGGCCTGTACGCGCCCGACTCCGGCAGCTTCGAGCTCGGCGGCAAGCCCTACAAGCCGACGGCAGTGCACGAGGTCGCGAAGGCCGGCATCGCGCGCACCTTCCAGAACATCCGCCTGTTCGCCGAGATGACCGCGCTCGAGAATGTGATGGTCGGGCGCCACGTGCGCACCGGCTCCGGTCTGGTCGGCGCCGTGCTGCGCACCAGCGGCTTCATGGCCGAAGAGGCCTTGATCGCGAAGCGCGCGCAGGAGCTGCTCGACTACGTCGGCATCGGCCGCTTCACGCAATACAAGGCGCGCACGCTCAGCTACGGCGACCAGCGGCGCCTCGAGATCGCCCGTGCGCTGGCGACCGACCCGAAGCTGATCGCGCTCGACGAGCCCGCCGCCGGCATGAACGCGAGCGAAAAAATCGTGTTGCGCGAGCTGATCGACCGGATCCGCAAGGACGGCCGCACGATCCTGCTGATCGAACACGACGTGAAGCTCGTGATGGGCCTGTGCGACCGCCTGACCGTGCTCGACTACGGCAAGCAGATCGCCGAGGGCACCGCGGCCGAGGTGCAGAAGAACGAGAAGGTGATCGAGGCCTACCTCGGCGCCGAGCACAAGACGCACTGAGAAATACATTCATGGCAAATACTCTGCTCAAGGTCACCGGGCTGAAGGTCGCGTATGGCGGCATCCAGGCCGTCAAGGGCGTGACCTTCGAAGTGCACGAAGGCGAGCTCGTCAGCCTGATCGGTGCGAACGGCGCGGGCAAGACGACGACGCTGAAGGCGATCACCGGCATCCAGCCGGCGGTCGGTGGCGACATCGAATACCTCGGCAAGTCGATCAAGGGCCAGGGCCCGTGGGACCTGGTCAAGCAGGGCCTCGTGATGGTGCCCGAAGGCCGCGGCACCTTCACGCGCATGACGATCACCGAGAACCTGCAGATGGGCGCGTTCGTCCGCAACGACAAGCAGGTCGATGCCGACATCGACAAGGTGTTCGCGATCTTTCCGCGCCTGAAGGAGCGCCGCAACCAGCTCGCCGGCACGATGAGCGGCGGCGAGCAGCAGATGCTCGCGATGGGCCGCGCGCTGATGGCGCAGCCGAAGGTGCTGCTGCTCGACGAACCCTCGATGGGCCTCTCGCCGATCATGGTCGACAAGATCTTCGAGGTCGTCAACGACATCCACAGCCGCGGCACGACCGTGCTGCTGGTCGAGCAGAACGCAAGCCGCGCGCTGCAGCTCGCGTCGCGCGGCTACGTGATGGACTCGGGCGAAGTGACGATGAGCGGCGATGCGAAGCAGCTGCTGAACGACCCGAAAGTGCGCGCCGCCTACCTCGGCGAGTGACTGTCCGCCCCTAGACGCCTGCGGCGTCGTCCCCCGAGGGGAGCTCGGGCCGCTTGGGGCGGCCCGGCGCTGGCCTGAGATGCCTCAAGCGGGCCCGAAGCCCGCGACCGGGGGCCCGGCCGCGCGGAGTGCTGACGATACAATTCGCCGGCCATGAACATGCCCCATTCCACCCCGGCGAGCGCCGAATTTCGCTGCGACGTGCTCGTCGTCGGCGGCGGCCCGGCCGGCGCGACGATCAGTGCCGTGCTCGCCGAGCGCGGCCGCGATGTCGTGATGCTGGAGAAGGCGCATCACCCGCGTTTTCACATCGGCGAATCGTTGCTGCCGGCGAATGCGCAGCTGTTCGATCGGCTCGGCCTGCGCGAGCGGATCGAGGCGATCGGCATGCAGAAGTGGGGCGTCGAGTTCGTCTCGCCAGATCACGAGCACCGCGCCTTCGTCGAGTTCGCCGACGCGTGGGACAAGAGCATGCCCTACGCGTGGCAGGTGCGCCGCTCCGAGATGGACGAGATCCTGTTCCGCAACGCCGGCGCGAAGGGCGCGCGCACGCTCGAAGGCCACCAGGTCCGCGAAGTCGCGTTCGACGCCGATGGCGCAACGGTGCAGGTCGAGCTGGACGATGGCGCCCGCCAGACCTGGCGCACGAAGTTCCTCGTCGACGCGACCGGCCGCGACACGCTGCTCGCGAACCACTTCAAGTGCAAGCAGAAGAATCCGCAGCACAACAGTTCGGCGCTTTACGGCCACTTCACCGGCGCGCAGCGCCTCGAAGGCAAGCTCGAGGGCAACATCACGATCCTGTGGTTCGACCACGGCTGGTTCTGGTTCATTCCGCTGGCCGACGGCACGACCAGCATCGGCGCGGTCTGCTGGCCGTATTACCTGAAGTCGCGCAACAAGAGGCCGCTGCCCGAGTTCTTCCGCGACACGATCGCGCTGTGCCCCGAGCTCGCGAAGCGACTCGAAGCGGCGCAGCTCGTCGACGAGGCGGTCTACGCGACCGGCAACTACTCGTACAGCAGCTCGCACTGCAGCGGCGAGCGCTACCTGATGCTGGGCGATGCCTACGCGTTCATCGACCCGGTGTTCTCGTCGGGCGTTTTCCTCGCGATGCAAAGCGGCTTCGAAGGGGCCGACGTGATCGAGACGACGCTCGACAAGCCGCGCGAGGCGGCCGCCGCGCGCGCGCGTTTCGAGAAGCGCATGCGCCTCGGCCCGCGCGAGTTCTCGTGGTTCATCTTCCGCGTCACGAACCCGACGATGCGCGAGTTCTTCATGGAGCCGCAGAACCCGATGCGCGTGAAGGAAGCGCTGCTGTCGCTGCTCGCCGGCGACATCTTCGGCAAGACGCCGATCTGGGGCTCGCTGCGCATCATGAAGGCGCTGTACTACTTGGTCTCGATCGGCAACCTGGGCCGCACGGTGCGGGCCTGGCGGCGCCGCCGCGTCAACATCCGCGACGTCGAGGGCTCTGCCGCGTGAGTGTTGCTGCGAGGTCGCCCGTGGTTGTCGCGGCTCCCGAGCCGCTCGTCTTCCGCCGGCAGCGGCTGGCGGCGCTCGGCGCCGCACCGGCCGCGCTTGGCGGTCGTCGGGTCGGGCTCGGCGAAGGCGCGCTCGACGCGGCGCTGCTCGCACCCGATGGCGATGTCTTCGACGCCTGGAGCAGCGCGGCGCCGAGCGCCGAGCATCGGCATGGCAGCGTGCGCTACACGACCGACGGCCACTGGCTGCACGGCCTGGCCGAGATCGACGATCGCACCGACGGCCTGCAGGCCGCGACGCAGCGCGCCTACAACGATCTGTTCGAGGTGCTCGCCGCGAACGACTGCCCGCACCTGCTGCGGCTGTGGAACTACCTCGCCGACATCAACCGCGAAACCGGTGGCAGCGAGCGCTACCGTCAGTTCAACGTCGGCCGCCAGCAGGCCTTCGTCGATGCGCGCCGCAGCGCGTTCGAGGGTGCGCCGGCCGCCTGTGCGCTCGGCACGCGTGGCGGCCCGCTGCGCGTCTACTTCCTGGCCGGGCGCAGGCCGCCGCTGGCGATCGAGAACCCGCGCCAGATCAGCGCCTACCGCTATCCCGACGTCTATGGCCCGCGCACGCCGACGTTCTCGCGCGCCGCGCTGGTCGACATCGGCGGCGCGCGCCAGGCCTTGTTCATCTCCGGCACCGCGAGCATCGTCGGCCACGCGACGCTGCACATCGGTGACGTGCGCCGCCAGACCGAAGAGAGCCTGCGCAACATCGCGACCTTGCGCCAGATCGCGGCCGAGCGCGCGGGCGCGGCGTTCCCTGCCGACGCGCTGATCCCGACGGTGTATGTGCGCGATGCCGCGCATCTCGCGATCGTGCGCGAGGTCTTCGAACGCGCGGTCGGTGCCGACAGCGCTGCGGCGCGCGATGCGATCTATCTGCAGGCCGACATCTGCCGCGCCGATCTGCTGGTCGAGATCGAAGCGCACGTCTTCGCGCAGGTCGGGGGCGGCGCATGACGAATGCCGTTCGAAGCGCCGCGCTGCTGCTCGCGGCGGCACTGGCGGTGCCGGTCTGCAGCGCCGATCCGGTCGAGCCCGGCCCGGATGTCGATGCCGGTCTGAACCCGGGCGCGAAACGTCCGCTGTGGGAGCTCGGTCTCGGCGTCGCCGGGTTGCGGCTGCCCGACTACCCCGGCTCGGACCAGAGCCACTACTACCTGCTGCCGCTGCCCTACATCGTCTATCGCGGCACCTGGCTGAAGGCCGACCGCGACGGCGCGCGGGCGCTGCTGTTCGATTCGCAGCGCATCAAGGTCGATGTCAGTGTCGCCGCATCGACGCCGACGCGCAGCAGCCGCAACGCAGCGCGCGAAGGCATGCCGAACCTGTCGGGCACTTTCGAGCTCGGGCCGAACCTGAACATCACGCTCGCGAGTTCGCCGAAGGAGCGCTGGAAAATCGACCTGCGCCTGCCGCTGCGCGGCGCCGTGACGATCGAGCGCTCGCCGAGCTTCGTCGGCACGACCTTCTCGCCGAACCTGAACCTCGACATCGGCGGCCTCGGCGGCGGCTGGAATCTGGGCATGCTGACCGGGCCGGTGTTCGCGGATCGCAAGTTCCACCAGTACTACTACGGCGTCGATGCGGCCTATGCGACGCCGGATCGGCCCGTGTACCAGGCCCACGGCGGGTACGCCGGCTGGCGCGCGCTGGCGGCCACGTCGCGCCGCTTCGGCAACGCCTGGGTCGGCGCGTTCGTGCGCTACGACAATTTCCGCG
This sequence comes from Rhizobacter sp. P5_A1, assembly GCF_056400745.1. Classification (NCBI taxonomy): domain Bacteria; kingdom Pseudomonadati; phylum Pseudomonadota; class Betaproteobacteria; order Burkholderiales; family Sphaerotilaceae; genus Rhizobacter; species Rhizobacter sp. P5_A1. The sequence continues at coordinate 49,593 of NZ_JBFUKR010000004.1, read as the reverse complement.
GCGCCACGTTCGACGACAGCCCGCTGCTGCGTCGCAGCGCGGCCGTGACCTTCGGCTTCGGCGTTTCATGGATTCTGGCGACTTCGTCCGAGCTCGTGGCGGGCACTGACTGAGGTGCTGTTTGAGTCTCCTGCGGCGTCTGTTCCAGAGCGTTCTGTTCTACGTGCTGCTGTTGCACCTCGGTGCGATGTCGCTGAGCTGGAACCTCGTCTGCTTCGTGCTGTACCCGTTCCTGACGCGTGAGCAGGGCGTGGTCGTCGGGCGTGCGGCGATCTCGTCGGTCTACCGCGGCTTCTGGGCCTGCGCGCAGTGGCTCGGCCTGATGCGCATCGACTACGCCGCGCTCGATGCGCTGCGGCGCGACGCCGGTCTGATCATCGCCGCGAACCACCCGAGCATGCTCGATGCGCTGCTCGTGATCGCGCGCGTGCCGCGCGGCATCTGCATCATGCGCGCGAGCCTGATGCGCAATCCGTTTCTCGGTGCCGGCGCACGCCTCGCGCGCTACATCCGCAACGATCCGCCGCGCGGCATGATCCGCAGCTGCATCGCGAACCTGCAGGCGGGCGCACAGCTCGTGCTGTTCCCCGAAGGCACGCGCACGGTGCAGTCGCCGATCAACCCGTTCCGGCCCGGCGTGACGCTGATCGCGCACATGGCGCAGGTGCCGATCCAGACCGTGATCATCGAGTCCGACTCGCCCTACCTGGGCAAGGGTTGGCCAATCTACCGCACGCCGCAGTTCCCGGTGGTCTTCAGCGTGCGGCTCGGCGCGCGTTTCGCGCCCGAGGCCGACCATCAGGGATTGCTGAAGCGGCTCGAGGCCTATTTCGCGGAAGAATTGCGGCGATGAACCCCGCTTCGCGCACGCACCTGTTGCTGATCCCGAGCTACAACACCGGGCCGAAGGTGTTCGACACGGTGCGTGCGGCGCGCGCGCGCTGGAACCCCGTCTGGGTCGTCACCGATGGCAGTACCGACGGCACGCCGGCCGGCCTGCGCGAGATCGCCGCCTCCGACCCGGGGCTGAAGCTGATCGAGCTGCCCGCCAACGCCGGCAAGGGCGCGGCGGTGCTGCACGGGCTGCAGGCCGCGCGCGATGCCGGCTTCACGCACGCGCTGACGATGGACTCCGACGGCCAGCACCCGGCCGAGCTGATCCCCGCGTTCATGCAGGCTTCGGCCGAGCAGCCCGAGACGATGGTGCTCGGCCGCCCGGTGTTCGATGCCTCGGCGCCGTTGCTGCGCGTGCGCGGCCGGCGCATCTCGAACTGGTGGACGAATCTCGAGACGCTGGGCGCCGGCATCGACGATTCGCTCTACGGCTTTCGCGTCTATCCGGTCGACGACCTGATCGCGGTGATGCGCCGTCAGCCCTGGATGCGCCGTTTCGATTTCGACACCGAGGCCGTCGTGCGCCTCGCCTGGCGCGGCGTCAAGCCGGTGAACATCGCCGCGCCGGTGCGCTACCTGTCGGCCGAGGAGGGCGGCGTCTCGCACTTCCGCTACGGGCGCGACAACGTGCTGCTGACCTGGATGCACCTGCGGCTGATGCTCGAATTCGCGCTGCGACTGCCGAGCCTGTTGCTGCGCCGCGCGCTGCGGCGGCCGCCGTTTCAGACGCTGTAGAAAAGAGAAAACCCCGCCGCAGCGGGGTTCGCCGCAACGAAGCGAGACTCAGGCAGCTTGCCGGTTGCGGCGGCGAGCGACGAAGCCGACCACACCCAGACCGGCGAGCATCAGCGCGTAGGTCTCGGGCTCCGGAACGGCCGGGACGGTCGAGTAGACCTTGATGTCCGAGCTCGCGCCGAAGCTCAGCGTCAGCGAGTCCAGGCCCGCGCCGGCGTCGAGGCGGTAGAACGCGGTGGTGTCCTGGCCAGGAACGGGGCTGGCTGCGCCACCGCCGTAGTGAATGCCGATGTAGCTGATGCCCGTCAGCGGCACCGCAAAGTTCAGCAGCGTGGCACCACCGAGGCCGGACTGGTTGTCGGGCACCACGGTCGTGACGCCGTCCCAGGCAAAGCCGAGTTGGCTGAGCGCTTCGACCTGCACGGCCACGTCGCCGGCATTGCCGCTGAGCCACTGGTCACCGTAGAAGCCGCGGCAATCCTGGGCGTTGACGGTGATGTCGGTCACCGCGCAGGGGGCGATGACGGCCGGCAGGTCCGTGGCGAACGCCGAGCCGACCGAGCCGAGGAATGCAAGCGCGAGGGCCTTGCGCAGGATACGGGTGGAAATCTTCATCTTTGCTCCCAAGGGTTTGAACGTTTGAACGGAAGGCCATGCAGATGCAGAAGGCAAAGGCCTGGCGTGGAATGAATTGTGCGAAGTCGTGCGGTCCACGCGCCCCCCGCGGCTGCGGGGGCGGACTCATCAAAACAACTGTCGCGTGTGAGCTTGTGCACAGTGGCGGTGGAAAAGCCTGTGGACATCCGCAGGATGCCTGCTCGAAGCGCAGCGCCGACGCGGTCTCGGCGCGGCTGCCCAAAGATGCAGCAGCTCCAGGTGCGCGCGGTCAGACGGGCGCGCGGCGCTGCCGTTGCGGCCGGCGCTGGCGCACGGCGCCGAGAATGCCGCGCAGGATCTCGAGCGGCGGCGGTGGGCAGCCCGGCACTTCGGCATCGACCGGGATCACGTTGGCGACCTTGCCGCAGCTCGCGTAGCTTTCGCCGAAGATGCCGCCGCTGCAGCCGCAGTCGCCGACCGCGACGACGAGACGCGGTTCGGGCGTCGCCTCGAAGGTTCGACGCAGCGCCTCCTCCATGTGACGCGAGACCGGCCCGGTCACGAGCAGCATGTCGGCATGGCGCGGGCTCGCGACGAACCTGATCCCCAGCCCCTCGATGTTGTAGTAGGGGTTGTTCAGCGCGTGGATCTCGAGCTCGCAGCCGTTGCACGAGCCGGCATCGACCTGACGGATCGTCAACGCCTGGCCGAGGATCGCGAGCAGGTCTTGATGGATGCGCTGCACCGCTGCGCCATCGGCATCGGCCACCTGCGGCGCTGGCTCGGTGACGATGCCGGTGCGAACGATTTGCTTGAGGACGTGCCACATCTAGAGGTCGTGCCCGGAGTAGCTGAGGTTGAAGGACTTGTTGATCAGCGGAAAGTCCGGAACGATGTTGCCGATCACCGCGTGTTCGAGCACCGGCCAGTTCTGCCACGACGGATCGTGGCAGTGGCAGCGCACGATCTCGCCGGCGGCGCCGAGCTCGAGCGCGACGAACACCTCGCCGCGCCAGCCCTCGACCCGGCCGGCACCGATCGAGCGCTCCGAAGCGGCGCGCAGCGCGGCCCGGACGCCGCCTTGCGGCAGGCCGTCGCACAGCGCGCGGATCAGCCGCAGCGATTCGTGCAGCTCGTCGAAGCGCACGCCGACGCGGGCTGCGACGTCGCCGTCCTGGTGGGTCGCGATCTGCACCGCGAGATCGTCGTAGGGCGCCCAGCCGGGTGCGCAACGCAGATCGAAGGCCTGCCCGCTGGCGCGCCCCGCCAGCCCGGTGAGGCCGAGCTGCGCGGCCAGCTGCGGCGCGACCCGGCCGGTGCCGAGAAAGCGGTCCTGCAGGCCGGCATGCTCGTCGTAGGCGTTCTTCAGCACGCGAACCTCGCGCTCGATCGCGTTGCACTGCTGCCGCAACCGATCGCGCATCGGCGGCGACAGGTCGATCGCGACGCCACCGGGCACGACCGTGTCCATCATCAGCCGATGCCCGAAGGCCTGCGCCGACAGACGCAGCCAGTCCTCGCGCAGGCGCGAGAACTGCGCGAGGCCGAACGACAGCGCGGCGTCGTTGCCAAGCGCGCCGAGATCGCCCAGGTGATTGGCGACGCGCTCGCGCTCCAGCAGCAGCGCGCGCAGCCAGGCCGCCCGTGTCGGGATCTCGCAGCCCCACGCCGACTCGAGCGCCATGCAGTAGGCCCACGCGAAGGCCACGGTCGAGTCGCCGCAGACACGGCCGGCGAGCCGGTGCGCGTCGAGCGGCGCGAGTTCGGTGAAGCGCCGCTCGATGCCCTTGTGCACGTAGCCGAGATGCGCCTCCAGGCGCAGCACCTTCTCGCCGACGACCGAGAAGCGGAAGTGACCCGGCTCGATGATGCCGGCGTGCACCGGCCCGACCGCGATCTCGTGCACGCCGTCACCTTCGACGCGCACGAACGGGTAGTCGGCGGGCAGCGTGCCGGCGCTCGTCGGCGCGGGGTGACTGCCGTGCTGCAACGGCGCCGGCCCGGGCGCCCACACGCCGTGGTCGAGCCACGGGCGCGTGTCGCTGGCACCGTCGGCGCGCAGACCGGAGAGGTCGGTGATCGCGCGCTGCATGCGCCGGGCGCACGGGAACACCGGCGACAGATCCGGGAAGCCGGGTGTCGACGCATCGAGCGGCAGTTCGAGCCAGCCCAGCCCCTCCGGCAGCGCGAGCGCGGCGCAGACGGCGCTTTCGCCGGCGTGCCGATCGATGCCCCAGACGGCGACCAGCCGGCCGCCCCGATCGGCGATGGCGCGGGTTGCGGCGGACCAGCGCTCGCGGTCCACGCGCGCATGCCAGATCGGCAACGGCGCCAGCAGCCGCCGCAGCGCGAGCCCGAGGTCCGACAGTGCTGGCGTCGTCATCGCTCAGTTGCCGAGCATCGCCGCGGCCTGGCGATACCAGCCGTCGAGGTACGGCGGGATGTACAGGCCCAGCATCAGGCCGAGCGCGAGGTGCACGAACACCGGGACCAGCGCCGGCGGGTGCGCGAGCGGCTGGACGTTGGTGGCACCGAACACCATCGGCTGCACCCGGCTGAACACCGAGGCGAAGGCCAGGCCGAGCGCGACGAGCAGGAACGGCGTGGCCCAGGGCTGCTCGCGCATCGCCGTGGTGACGATCAGGAACTCGCTCGCGAACACCCCGAACGGCGGCATGCCCAGGATCGCGAGCGCGCCCAGCATCAGGCCCCAGGCGACCGTCGGGCTGACGGTGATCAGCCCGCGGATGTGTTCCATGATCTGCGTGCCGGCCTTCTGCGTCGCGTGGCCGACCGCGAAGAAGATCGCCGACTTGATCAGCGAATGCACCGTCATGTGGAGCAGGCCGGCGTAGCTCGCGATCGGGCCGCCCATGCCGAACGCGAAGGTCATCATCCCCATGTGCTCGATCGACGAGTACGCGAACATCCGCTTCACGTCGCGCTGGCGGATCAGGAAGAACACCGCCGCGACGACCGAGAGCAGCCCGAAGCCCATCATCAGCCGGCCCGACAGCTGGCTGTTGTGCAGTGCGCCGTCGGTCAAGACCTTGCAGCGCAGCACCGCGTACAACGCGACGTTCAGCAGCAGGCCCGAGAGCACCGCCGACACCGGCGTCGGCCCTTCGGCGTGCGCATCCGGCAGCCAGTTGTGCACCGGCACCAGGCCGACCTTGGTGCCGTAGCCGATGAACAGGAACGCGAAGGCCAGCGTGATGACGTTGGGGTCGAGCTGGCCCTTCACGGCATCGAGATGGGTCCAGAGCAGCGCGCCGCCCTCGGGGCCGATGACCTTCTCGGCGGCCATGTACAGCAGCACGGTGCCGAACAGCGCCTGGGCGATGCCCACGCCGCACAGGATGAAGTATTTCCACGCCGCCTCGAGGCTGGCCGCGCTGCGGTAGACGCTGACGAGCAGCACGGTGGTCAGGGTCGCGGCTTCCATCGCGACCCAGACGATCCCCATGTTGTTGGTCGTCAGCGCGAGCAGCATCGTGAAGCTGAACAGCTGGTACATGCTGTGGTACAGGCGCAGCCGCGGCGGCGTCATCTTGCCGCGGTCGCGCTCGATGCGCATGTAGGGTCGCGAAAAGATCGAGGTCGTGAGCCCGACGAACGCGGTCAGCGTGACCAGAAAGACATTCAGCGCATCGATGTAGAACTCGCGCTCCCACACCAGCATCGGTCCGTCGGCGACGATGCGTGCGGTCAGCGCGCAGGCCGCGACGAAGGTGCCGAAGCTGAACGCGACATTGATGTCGCGCGCGTTGTCGTGGTGGCCCACGAGCGCCAGCACCAGCCCGCCGGCGAGCGGGCAGGCGAGCAGGAAGGCCAGGGCGTTCAGTTCGAGTTGCAACTCAGTCTTCTTTCAGCTTCTCGAGGTTGCGGATGTCCAGGCTGTCGAACTGCTCGCGGATCTGGAACATGAACACGCCGAGGATCAGCACGCCGACCAGCACGTCGAGCGCGATGCCGAGCTCGACCACCATCGGCATGCCGTAGGTGGCCGAGGTTGCCGCGAAGAACAGGCCGTTCTCCATCGCCAGAAAACCGATGACCTGCGGCACCGCCTTGGCGCGCGTGATCATCATCAGGAACGACAGCAGCACGCAGGCCAGTGCGATGCCCAAGGTGCCGCTGGCGAGCGCCGACGACAGCTGCGAGATCGGTATCGCGAGGTTGAACGCGAAGATCACGACGCCGATGCCGATCAGCATCGTCGTCGGGATGTTGATCAAGGTCTCGACGTCCCGGCGGATGCCGAGCCGGTCGATCACGCGGTGCAGCAGGTAGGGAATCAGCAGCACCTTGAGCAGGAAGGTCAGGCCTGCCGACAGGTACAGATGATGCTGGTTCGTCACGTAGCCGACGACCGCGGTGGCCAGCGCGAGCGTCGCGCCCTGCATCGTGAACAGGTAGATCAGCGACAGGATGCGCCGCTGCGCGATCATCGCGAACGCGAGCATCAGCAGCACCGCGCCGAGCAGGTTGACGAACTGGGTCAGCAGGGCGCTCATGTCAGAAGTACCGCCAGCTGCACACAGACTCTTCGCGGATGTTGGAGCAGCAAGGGCGAGAGCGGCCAGGCCGTCGAGGGCTGAAGCCGCGCCCCTCGCTGCGCGAGGGGTGCCCTGCGCTGCTCGCTCCGCAGGGCAAGTCCGCAAACTCGGCCCGAGTACGGGCCTCAGACACGCGGACTTGGGCCGCAAGCGGCCCGACCCTGCCGCGACGCGCCGCGCTTGGTCCGGCGATGGGTCCGCGAAGCATCGGCGCCCTCATCACCGCGCCAGCAGCAGATGGACCAACATCCCGATGACCGCGAGCAGGAACGCGGTGGCCAGGAACTCGGGGACGCGGAAGATGCGCATCTTGGCACTCACCGTTTCGAGCACCGCGAGCAGGAAGCCGCCGATCGCGAGCTTGAGCACGAGCGCGGGCAGCGCGAGCAGCATCTCCAGTGGCGCCTGCGCCTCGGCCACGCCCCACGGGAAGAACAGCGCGAGGCCGATGCACGAGTACGCGAAGAGCTTCAGGCTAGCCGCCCACTCGAGCAGCGCGAGATGCCGGCCCGAGTACTCGAGGATCAGCGCCTCGTGCAGCATCGTCAGCTCGAGGTGTGTCGCGGGATTGTCGACCGGCACGCGCGCGTTCTCGGCCAGCGACACCATCGTGAACGCGACGCCGGCAAAGGCCAGGCCGGGGTAGATCGCGAGGTCGCGGTGCGCGAGCGTCTCGACGATCGTCGTCAGCGAGGTCGACTTCGAGATCAGCGAGGCCGAGAACAGCACCATCAGCAGCGCCGGCTCGGCCAGAAAGCCGACCAGCATCTCGCGCCGCGCCCCCATCGTTCCGAAGGCGGTGCCGATGTCCATCGCGGCCAGCGAGATGAAGACGCGCGCGAGCGCGAACAGCCCGACCAGCGCGATCGCATCCGCTGCGGGCGCCAGCGGCAGGTCGGTCGACAGCGTCGGGATGATCGCGCAGGCGAGCACCATGCATCCGAACTTGACATAGGGCGCGGTGCGAAACAGGCGCGATGCGTGCTCGGCGACCATCGACTCCTTGTTGAACAGCTTGTGCAGCACCCGGTACGGCTGCCACAGACTCGGCGCCGACTTGTTCTGCAGCCACGCGCGCCACTGGTTCACCCAGCCGGTCAGCAGCGGCGCCAGCGCGATCGCGATGACGATCTCGAGCAGCTGCGAGAGGACTCCCGTGAAGGTCATTCTTGGCTACCGCATCACCGCCAGCAGCGTGGCCGCCAGCGTCAGAAAGCTGTACAGCAGGTAGACCGAAATGCGGCCCTGCTGCATCAGGCCCACCAAGCGGGCCAGGTAGTTGGCCAGGTCGGCCAGCGGCACATAGAGCCAGCGCCAGAAGTGATCCTCGACCGTGACGCGGTAGTGCGGCCGTTCGTCGAACGGTGTCGGCAGTTCGCGCCGCATCACGAAGAAGGGTTCGAAGATCTGGCGGATCGGCTGGCCGAATCCCTCGGCCGTGTCCTGCATGCGCGCGGTGCCCCACGGGAAGCCGCAGGCCCAGGGCGGTGCGCGGCGCATCCGCCCGTGGTAGAGCCGGCGCACCAGCACATAGGCGATCGCGAAGCTCGCCAGGATGCCGAGCAGGAAGATGACCGGCCCGTAGCTCGCCTGCGCGAGGCTGTTCGGCGCGAGCAGCCAGCCACTGCCGGCGACGTGCGCGCCGAGGCCCGATCGCACCAGCTGCTGCGTCACCGGGTCGATCAGCTGGATGAACTGAGTCGGCAGCAGACCGAGCGCGATGCAGCCGAGCGCCAGCCACATCATCCCGCCGCGCTCCCAGGCGCCGGCATCGTGGGCCTCGGCGAGTTTCGCCTCGCGCGGCTGGCCGAGGAAGATCACGCCGAAGAACTTGACCATCGTGTAGCCCGCGAGCGCCGCGACCAGCGCGATCAGCGCCGCGACGACCGGGATCAGCATCGTCAGCAGCGGCACCGGCAGCCCCGGCGTGAACAGGAAGCTCTGCAGCAGCAGCCACTCCGAGACGAAACCGCCGAGCGGCGGCAGCCCGGCACTGGCCAGCACACCGAGCAACGCAAGCCAGCCGACCCAGGGCATCGTGCGGATCAGGCCGCCGAGCTTGCCCAGGTTGCGCTCGCCGGTGGCGTGCAGCACGCTGCCGGTGCCGAGGAACAGCAGGCTCTTGAAGCAGGCATGGCTGGCGACGTGGTACAGCGTCGCCGTCAGCGCCAGCGCGGCCATCGGCCGCATCTCGTAGGCGGCGAAGATCAGCGTCAGGCCCATGCCGACGAACAGCAGGCCCATGTTCTCGATCGACGAGTAGGCGAGCAGGCGCTTCATGTCCGTCTGCACCGCTGCGAACACCACGCCGAACAGCGCGGTCGCCAGGCCGATCGCGAGCAGCAGGCCGCCCCACCACCAGAGCTGCAGGTGCAGCAGATCGAGCGAGACGCGCAGCAGGCCGTAGATCGCGGTGTTTAGCATCACGCCGCTCATCAGTGCCGAGACCGGGGAAGGCGCGGCCGGGTGCGCCTCCGGCAGCCACACATGCAGCGGCAGCACGCCCGCCTTCGCACCGAAGCCGAACAGCGCCAGCATGAAGCCGATCGAGGCCCAGAACGGCGTCAGCGCCTGCGCCCGCATGTTCGCGAAGGTGTAGTCGCCGGTGTTCGCCTGCAGCACGCCGAAGCACAACAGGATCGCGATCGCGCCGATGCGCGCGACCGTGATGTACAGGTAGCCGGCGCTGCGAACCTCGGGCACGCGGTGGTTCGCGGTGACGAGGAAGAACGAGGCCAGCGCCATCGTCTCCCACATCACCATGAACGAGTAGGCATCGTCGGCCAGCACGACGCCGACCATGCTGGCCAGGAACACGTGGTACTCGAGGCACAGCAGCCCCGGCGGCGTGCCTTCGCCCTTGCGGAAGTAGCCGGCCGCGAACGCCGAGATGCCGGCCGACGCGGCGCCGATCACCATCAGGAAGTACGCCGACAGGTTGTCCAGCCGCAGGTGGAACGGCAGCGCCGGCAGGCCGATCGGCAGCACCGCGATCTCGGCCGTGCCCGGAAGCGCCGCGAGTGCGATGCCGAACAGCGCCAGCCCGAGCACGCCGCCGGCCGGGAACAGTGCGTGGGACACGAACCTGAACCGGCGCAGCGCGAACACCCCCGCGGCGCCGACCGCCAGCCAGGCTGCCATGACGATCAGCACCCCGTCGAGGTGCAGCAGCCACGGGGCGGCGCTCGGGCTGGTCACGGCTCAGGTCTTGCGACGGCCCGTCGGGGGCTTCTTGGCAACGGCCGCGGGCCTGCGTTTTACAGCCCGGCCGGTGCGCGGCGGCAAGGAGGCGCCAGGCGCAGGCTCGTCGACGGGCATGCCGCTGGCGACGAACTCGACGCCGTGCTCGGCAAGGTAGTTGCGAATGAGCTGCCGGACCACCTGCGACGCCGTGCGGTCCTGCCGCGCACACAGGCTTTCGAACGCGGCCTTCTTGTTCGGATCGATCAGCAGCGTCAACCGTGCGGTCTTGAGCTCCATGGATCCCTCGGCATCGAGTGTCCGGGCGATGACATCTGATGCACATCGTACATGACTGGCATGTGCATCGCGAGCGCACGCGCCCGGACCGAACTTTCTCTGCCGACCGGGGCCCCTAGACCATGCCGCCGTTGATCGAGATGATCTGGCCGCTGATGTAGCCCGCGTCGTCCGACGCGAGGAACGCGACCAGCGCGGCGACCTCGTCGGCGCGGCCGGCGCGCTTGCACGGCACGAGGCGCTCGATCGTCGCCTTGTCGAAGCCGGCCTGTGCGGCCATGCCCGAATCGATGATCCCGGGCGCGACCGCGTTGACCGTGACGCCGCGGCTCGCGAGTTCGAGCGAGAGCGCCTTCGTCGCGCTGTTCAACGCGCCCTTCGCGGCCGCGTAGTTGACCTGGCCGCGGTTGCCGGTCAGCGCGGCGACCGACGACAGGTTGACGATGCGGCCCCAGCGCGTGCGGATCATCGGCAGGCTCAGCGGCTGCGTGACGTTGAAGAAGCCGTCGACCGAGACCGCCATCACGTCGTGCCATTGCGCCTCACGCAGCGCCGGAAATGCGGCGTCGTCGTGCGTGCCGGCGTTGTTGACGAGCACCTGGATCGGGCCCGCCTCGAGCAGCTTCGCGCAGGCGGCGTGCGTGGCGGCACGATCGGTCACGTCGAACGCGACGGGCTCGGCGCTGCCGCCGGCCGCGCTGATCTCGTCGGCCAGTGCGGCGGCGGCGTCGAGGCGGCGGTTCGCGTGCACGATCACATGCAGTCCGTCGCGCGCCAGGCGCCATGCGATCGCGCGGCCGAGGCTGCCGCTGGCGCCGGTGACGAGGGCGCGTTTGGATGTCTTCGCGAGAGCTTCGGTCATGCGGCGAGTGCGGTGTTCAGCACGACCGCCGCGCGCCCTTCGGCGAGCAGGCGGCCGGCATGGCGGACCGTGAAGGTGTACAGGATCTGCTGCGCGTCGCCGGCCTGGCGTGTGGCCTCGATGCGCAACTCGTCGGTTGCATCTGGGGCCGCCGGCAGATCGTCGAGCCGCAGCACGTGCAGTCGCACGCCGCGCGCGCTCGCGAGGTAGCCCGGCGTCGCCGGCGTGCCCGCGGCGCGGCCGATCAGCGCGCCGTGCAGCGCCATCGCCTGCGCCGCGTACTCGATCGCGCACGGTGCGAGCAGGCCGCGCCGGGTGCGCAGCGGGTGATCGGCGGCGCGGTGGTTGTCGGCGGCGCAGACGATGTGCTGCAGATCCCATTGCTCCAGGCGCGCCAGCAGGCACATCGTGCCGCTGTGCGGGATCAGCGCGGCGATGCCGTCGTGGGCCAGGCCGGCGTTCGCGTTCACGACGGATCGACCTGCAGCCGCATCCGGCCCAGGTAGTCGAGCACCACGCGCTCGCGCGGTCCGCGGCGCGCCAGTGCGAGCAGCAGCGGCAGCGCGGCGGCGGCGGGAATCGCACGGCGCAGCGTTTCGAGGGCCGCGTCGGCGCAACGCGTCGCCGCGTGCTGCGCGTCGACCGTCGCGATCGTCAGCGCGGCGATCGAGGCCGGGTTCGGCGCCGGCGCCAGCACCAGCGCGAGACCGAAGTGATCGGGCAACGGCCGCACCGCATGCAGCGGCTCCGGGTAGGGCGAATCGCTTGCGACCAGCAGCACCGGCTCGCCGCAACTCAGCACGCTGGTCGCGGCCTCGATCAACCCGGCGCCGAAGCTGCCGTCGAACGCGCACAGGCTGGTCGACGCCGCGCGGCTGCCGACGGCGATGTGCCAGCAGCCTGCTGCGGCGTTGTGCACCGAGTTCGTGAAGCGGGTCGGCGAGACCATCGGCGCCGGCATCGCGAGCGTCTCGCACAGCGCGTGGCAGTTCACGCCTTCGCCGCTGCTCGAGGTGAACACGGTCGCGAGCCGGGCGGGCTCGAGCGCTGCCTGCGTCACCGCTTCGTCGGCGACCGCCAGCGCGAGTTTCACGGCCGCGCCGGCGCGGCGGCGTTCGGCCGGCGGCAGGCGCATCGGCATGGGCAGCGCGGTCGGCGTGGCGGCATACGGCTGCGCGCCGCGCAGCATATCGAGCGACCCGGCCCACGAGCCGAGCCCCGGCCCGAGCAGGCCAATGCCCTGGACCCAGACCGTCAATCCGCTCATTCCACAGCCCCCAGCACGAGGCTCGCGTTCGAGCCACCGAAGCCGAACGAGTTCGACAGCACGCGGCGCAGCGGGGCCGCGCGGTTTTCGACGAGGTAACGCATGCGCAGCGTCGGATCGCGGCCCAGCACATTCAGCCCGGCCGGCAGCAGCCCGTGGCGCAGCGCGAGCAGCGCGATCGCGGCCTCGACGGCGCCGGCGGCGCCGAGCGTGTGGCCGGTCGCGCCCTTGGTCGAGCTGCACGGCGTCGCGGCATCGAACACCGACGCGACCGCAGCGTCTTCGCTCGCGTCGTTGCTCGGCGTCGCGGTGCCGTGCAGGTTGATGTAGTCGATGTCGGCGGGCTGCAGGCCGGCATCGGCCAGCGCCGAGCGCATCGCGGCGATCGCGCCCAGGCCTTCGGGGTGCGGCGTGCTCATGTGGTAGCCGTCGTTGCTCTCGCCGACGCCGAGCAGCCAGCCCTGCGGCGGCCCATCGGCCACGCGCTCGAGCAGCGCGAACGCCGCCGCCTCGCCGATCGACAGGCCGTTGCGCGCCGCGTCCCAGGGTCGGCAGATCTCGTTCGACAACAACTCGAGCGAGTTGAAGCCGTACAGCGTCGTCAGGCACAGGCTGTCGACGCCGCCGACGACCGCGGCGTCGATCAGCCCGGCCGCGATCAGTCGCGCCGCGTTGCCGAAGACCTTCGCGCTCGACGAGCACGCGGTCGAGACGACCCAGCAGGGCCCGTCGAGCCGCAACGCGCGCGCGACGAAATCGGCGACCGAGAAGGTGTTCTGCGTCGGCCCGTAGTGGAAGTCGGCCGGCAGCGCGCCGTCGGCGCCGCGGCGCCGGTAGGCGAGCTCGGTCTGCAGCAGCCCCGAGGTGCTGGTGCCGAGGAACACGCCGACTCGGCCCGCGCCCCAGCGCGCGCGCGCCGCGGTGACGGCGTCGAGAAATCCGTCTTGCTGCAGTGCGAGCCAGGCGAGGCGGTTGTTGCGGCAATCGAATTCGCCCAGATGCGAGGGAACGCGCACCGCGTCGACGCCGTCGACCTCGCCGGCCCAGGTCGACAGCGGCAGATCGAGGAAGCGCAGCGGCGCGAGGCCGCTGCGCTGCGCGCGCAACGCGTCGGTGGTGGCCGCGTTGCCGGCGCCGAGTGCGCTCGTCAACGTGAAGGCGCGGATCGGCAGCGGCCTCATCGGCACCCCGCGGCCGTCATGCGAGCGCCTCGGGCAGCGTCACCGCGCGCAGCTCGAGCTGCGTGAAGCGCTGCAGCAGCGTGGGCAGCACCGCGAGCGTGACCGGCCGGCCGTCGGTCGTGCGCGCGCTGTTGTGGTCGTGCAGCAGCAGAATGTCGCCGGCCGCGAGCTCGCGGGTCAGCCGCGCTAGCACGTCGGCGGGCGTGCGCTGCACGGTGTCGAAGCCACGCCGCGTCCACGCGACGAGTTGCAGGTCGAGCTCGTGCAGCACCTTGTCGAGGAACAGGTTGCGCAGTCCGGCCGGCGCGCGAAACAGGCTCGGGCGCTGGCCGGTCACCTGCGCGAGCGCATCTTGCGCGCGCGCGATCTCGCGCCGCAGCGCGCGCGGGCCGAGCAGCGAGAAGGTGTGCACGTGGTCGAAGCTGTGGTTCTGCACGCTGTGGCCGCGCCGCACGATCTCGCGGCACAGCGCGGCATGCTGCTCGGCGTGGCGCGCGATGCAGAAGAAGGTCGCGCGCGCGGCGTGCGCGTCGAGCAGGTCGAGCACCGCGGGCGTGATCTGCGGGTCGGGGCCGTCGTCGATCGTCAGTGCGATCTCGCGCCGCGCGATCGACGCCGGCGGCAGCCGCAGCAGGTTCGCGCCGAGCCAGGTCGAGCGCGGCCACAGGCCGGCGCCGGTGATCAGCGCGTGATCGAGCGCGACCGCGCCGAGCGCCCATGGCCACAGCGCCGGCTGCGCGAGCGCGAGGCCGGCGGCGCCGACATGGCAGGCGGCGCTGGCCTTGAGCAGCGCCGGCCAGCGCCAGCGGGGCAGGGCGGCGCTCGCGGTCGCGGTGGTCGACGGGGCGCGCATGGGAGCGGATTTTCCCACGCCTGTCAGCCTCTCAGCGCCCGCGCGTCGGGATGAACGCGGCCGACAGCACCAGGCTCAGCAGGATGCCCGGTGCCACGACCTGGCCGATCGCGAACAGCGCCGGGATGTTCGACGACGCGAGCAGGCAGAACGAGATCACCGCGGTCAGGTTCGCCAGCGCCAGCGAGGCGAGCGTGTCGTTGTCGATCACGAGCGGCGCGCCGCTCGGCGCCGCGTCCTGCCGGGCGCGGATCTGGTCGAAGAACAGCGCGTAGTTCGAGCCGATCGCGACCGTCAGCAGCAGCCCGACCAGGTGCAGGATGCCGAGTGCTGCGCCGCTCGCGCTGAACAGCGCGAGCACGATCAGCACCGCGGCCGCGACCGGCTGCGCGATGCGCCACAGCCGCTTCAGCGAGCGCAGGTGCAGCGCGAGCAGCACGCACACCGCGAGCGCGCCGAGCAGCGCCTGCAGCCCGGCCTCGTGCAGGTAGCGCGCATACAGCGTGCCGAGCTCGGCACCGATGTCGACGACCTGCGCGCCGGGCACGTCGGCGAGCGCGCTGCGCAGACGCGCCGCATCGATCGGCTGCGCGCCGGCCTGCAGGCTCAGCAGCGCGCGCCACGGCCGCGCGCCGCTGCCGGGCACGAGCAGCGCGTCGAGCGCGGCGTACAGCGGCGTGCCGCGCAGCGACGCGCGCGTCAGCAGCGGCTGCTGGCGCGCGGCCTGCACGTCGGTGACGAAGCCGCCGAGGCGCGCCGCGGGCAGCGGGCCGTCGACGGTGGCTTCGGCGAGGCGCGCGTTCAGGGTCGCGGCATCGGGCAGCGCATCGCGCCGCGCCTTCTGCGTTGCCGGGCTCGGCAGCAGGCGCGCCGGGGATTCGTAGCCGGCCAGCACGCCGGCATCGACAAGTGCGTCGAGCCGGGCGCCGGCGGCCTCGGTGGCGGCGAGCACGCCGGCCTCGTCGGGCGCCGTCACGGCGACCAGCGTGCCGGCGTCGGTCGCACCGACATCCGCGCGCAGCTCGGCATCGAGCCTCATCTTCGCCGCACCGACCGGGCTCAGCGAGGCCAGGTCGCCATGCCAGGGCGATGGCAGCCACGCGAGCGCGGCCGCGGCGAGCAGCGCGACCACGGCGAGCGGCCAGCGCAGCCGCGGCAGCGCGGCGGTGCACCAGCCGACGAAGCGCCCGAGATGGCGGCGCAGCCCCATGCCGGGCGCGCCGTCGGGGGAGGTGCGGGTCAGCACCCAGCGCGTCGTCAACGCTGCGGCGCTGAGGCCGGCGATCGAGAAGAGGCCGAGCTGCGCAAGCCCGGGGAAGCCCGAGAACAGCAGCGCCGCGAAGCCGCAGACCGAGGTCCACAGGCCCAGGCGCACGGTCGGCCAGTTGGTCGCGACCCAGTGCCGTGCGCCGGCGCCGGCCGCGCTGCCGGCGGCCGGACGCGCCTGGATCAGGTAGTAGACCGCGTAGTCGACGGCTTCGCCGATCAGCGTCGTGCCGAAGCCCAGCGTGATGCCGTGCACGTTGCCGAAGACCCCGCTGACGACGGCGATGCCGGCGAGCACGCCCGAGCCGACCGGCAGCAGCGCGACGCCGAGCGTGCGCAGCGAGCCGCCGAACGCGAGCAGCATCAGGCCGACGATCGCGACGCCGCCGGCGATCGCGAGGCGCTCGACCTCGGACTTGATCTGTGTGCGCGACTCGACCGCGAACGTCCCCGAACCCGACACGATCAGCTTCAGCCCCTGCGCCTCGAACGGCGCGAAGCTCGTGCCGATCAGCTGCAGCGTGCGCTGTTGCGCAT
Organism: Rhizobacter sp. P5_A1; assembly: GCF_056400745.1. NCBI lineage: Bacteria > Pseudomonadati > Pseudomonadota > Betaproteobacteria > Burkholderiales > Sphaerotilaceae > Rhizobacter > Rhizobacter sp. P5_A1. The sequence goes on along the minus strand of NZ_JBFUKR010000004.1, from coordinate 33,362 downwards.
CGAGGTCGGCGCCGTCGGCGTGCGTCGTCGCGATCAGCACCGCGCGCGCGGCGGTGCGCGAGATCCAGACCCGACCGTCGCTGCGCGGCGCCTGCGACGGCAGCATCGCCTCGGCCATGCGCACGGTCTCGCCGGTCGGGTCGCGCAGGATCACCGGCTTGATCATCGCGCCGGCCGGCGTGCCGAGCAGCGCGGTCGCGTCGAGGATGCCAGTGCGCAGCCCCTCGACCGTGAAGCGCTGCGCATCGACTGCGGGGCTGAACAGGTAGCGGTGCTCGAACAGGAACTTGCCGGTGGCCTCGAAGCCGGCGTTGTCGCCGTTGTGGACCGCGTCGAACGCGCCGCTCCGGCGCAGCGCCTGCGCGAATTGCAGCGACGCCGCGCTGCGCTGCGCCGGCGTGCCACCCTCGATGCCCATCAGCACCAGGCGCGCCGCGACGCCGCTCTTCAGCTGGTCGAGCAGCACCGCCTGCTCGGCGCTCGGCGCCGACGGCAGGAAGGCCGACAGGTCGGCGACGTAGTTCGTGCGCACGCTGATCAGCGCGGCGATCACGACGCACGCGAACCACAGCGCGACCGCGCGGCGGCGTGCGAACTCGGCGAGCGCGCGCAGGCGGGCGACAGGCATCGGGGCCGTCAGTTCGGCCCGCTCGCCGGCTTCGGCGCGGGCGGCGATGTCGGCACGATGGGGTCGATCGTCATCACCGAGCGGTCGCCGTCGGCCATCGCGACGGTGACCTCGCGCACCAGCGCCTTCTCGCCGCTCACGCGCACCGCGATCACGAGCTCGCGCAGGCGCGGCTCGAGCGGCTTCAGTTCGAGCAGCCAGCGCTGCGGCGTGCCGCTGACCGCGGGAGCGAAGTTGCGCTCGATCGCGTCGCGGTTGCCGGTCAGCGTGCCGCGGATCGCCTCCATGATCACCGCCGCCTCGGGCACCGAATCTAGCGGCACGGTGCGGCTGCGCGTGCCGATGCTCATCGTCACGGTGTTGCCGACGACCGCGACCTTCTCGCGGCGCGGCCGCAGCGTCTCGCGCACGAAGGTGTCGGGCGCCGCGAAGCTGAGGCGCCCGCTCGATTCGAGCGTGCGCTCGAGCATCGCGACCGTGCGCGTTTCGGTGAACGTGGCTTCGCCGGCCTTGACCTGCGCGAGCGTCTGCATCAGCTGGCCCAGGTCGAACGCGGCCTGCGCGGGCGCGGGCGCGGCGAACCCGGCCACTGCCGCGAGCAGCAGCGCGAGCGCGGTGCGCCGTTCAATGCGCGGCGGTCGGGGTGTCGGCAGCATCGGCAGCGGCCTCGGGGGCCCAGAAGTCGAAGAAGTTGAACCAGTTGTACGGCGATTCGCGGCACAGGGTTTCGAGCAGGGTCACGTAGCGCTGCATCGCCTCGCGCACGCGGGTGTCGGTGTCCAGCCCGCAGGTCTCGGCCTGCGGCCGGAAGTCGGCGAGCTCGGCGAAGCGCAGCTCGTAGCGATGGCCGCCGTGGTACAGCCCGGCCATGAACACGACGCGTCGGTGCAGCATCGCGGCGAGCCGGAACGGCCCGTCGGAGAAGCGCGCGGGCTCGCCGAGAAAGTCCAGCCGCAGCGTGCGCGAACGCGGCGAGTTGCCGGGCAGCGTGCGATCGGCGAGCAAGCCGGCGAGGCCGCCTTCGTCGAGCCAGCGCCGCAGCGCGAGCATCGCGCCGGGGCGGCCGAGCGCGATCGTCTGCAGCTGCGCATGCGGCGCGACCGCCGCGAGGGTCGCGTTGATCAGCCGCGCATTGTCTTCGTACATCAGCATCGCGACGCGCGCGCCGCGGCCCTGCGCGGTCGCGCGCAGCGCCTCGAAGCTGCCGAGGTGCGCACCGACCAGCATCACGCCTTCGCCCGCGGCCAGCGGCGCATCGATCGCGGCGCCGCCGCTCGCGCCGATCTCGAACTGCTCGAAACGCTCCTGCAGGAAGTAGACGCGGTCGAGGATCGTCGATGCGAAGCGGTGGATGTGCCGGTAGGCGTCGACCCAGGTCGGCGGTCGGCCGAGTGCGCGCACGAGGTAGTTCAGCGACGCGCGCCGCGCCTTGCCGTGCACGAGCAGGAAGTACAGCGTGATCGGGTGCAGCACGCAACGCGCGAGCGGGCGGCCCGCGCCGATCGCGATCCAGCGCATCAGGCGCAGCGCCCACAGGTTGCTGCGCTCCCGGTCCGCGGCCCAGGACCCAGGGGCGCGGTCGGCCGGCGTGCTCACGCCGAGGCCTCGAACTGGCCCGAGGCCGCGATGCGCTCGCCTTCGCGGACCTCGAAGCGAACGCCGCGCGGACCCGGGTCGAGCCGGATCGTCAGCGCTGCGCCCGGCCGCACCGGGGCCAGGAACTTCGCGGCGGCGATGCGCGGTGCAGCGCCGACGAGCGTGGCCAGCGCCGGGACATCGAGCACCGCTTCGAGCACCTCGGCGAGCAGCACGACGCCGGGCAGCAGCGGCTGGCCGGGGAAGTGCCCCGCGAACGCCGGGTGATCGGGCGCGACCTGCAGCGTGACCTCCGAGGCGACCGTCTGCGCGCTCATCGCCGTCAGCCCTTCGGCGCCGCGGCCAGCGCGCGTTCGGCCCAGGCGGCGAACGGCCCGGCCGGGAGCTTGCCGGTGCCCGGCTCGCGCGGCAGCGCCGCCACTGCGACGATGCGCCGCGGCAGGAACGCGGCGTCGACACGCTGGCGCAGCGCCGCGAGGATCGTCTCGTGCGCGCCCGGCGCCGCGAGCGCCGGCGCGACCACGAACGCGACCGGTCGCACGACGCCGCCACCGTCCGGATCGGGCGGGAGCCAGAACGCACCGTCCTGCACGCCGGCGATCGAGTTCAGGTGGAAGTTCAGGTGCCCGAGCGAGCTGCGCTTGCCGGCGATGTTGATCAGGTCGTTGGAACGGCCGAGCAGGCGGAAGCGCTGCGGGTCGATGACCTCGAGCACGTCGGCGAGCAGCGTTGGCTGCGGCACGTGGCCGCCCTGGACGACGGTCTCGGCGCCGTCGCCGCTCAGCCGCAGGCCGTCGTAGGTCAGCCAGTCGGGGCCCTCGGTGCTGCGCCGCGACGCGACTTGTCCGGCCTCGGTGCAGCCGTAAATCTCCATCAGCGGCGCGGCGAGCGCGGCCTCGGCGCGCGCCGCGAGTTGCGGCGCCAGCGGCGCCGTCGCGCACAGCGTCAGGTCGATCGCCGGCAGCGCGACACCGGAGTCGAGCAGCATCTTCAGGTGGAACGGCGTCGTCACGAGCATGCGCGGGCGCGGCGCGCGCGTCAGTGCGGCGGCGATGTCGGCCGGGTAGAACGGCCGCGCGCTGTCGAACGCGGCACCGCCGAGCAGCGCGATTAGCACGCTCGATTCGAAGCCGTACATGTGCTGTGCCGGCACGGTGGCGACCAGCGTCACGCCGGCCAGATCGCGGCAGCCCATCTGCTGCGCGAGGCGCCGTGCACCGGCCTGCGTGTTGCGCACCAGCAGGCCCCAATGCTTGGCATGCGGCAACGGCGCACCGGTCGAGCCGGAGGTCAGCACCTGCGCGGCGAGCAGGTCGGCGTCGATCGGCGGGACGCCGGCGGGCGCATCCGCGGCGGCCTGTGCGGCGGATGCGTCGATGTGGCGGACCATCGGCAGCGCCAGCTCGTCGCGCGGCGCATCGGTCAGCCCATAGACCGTCGGGAACAGGCCGCGCAGCCGCTCGACAGTGTCGGGCGTGTGGTTCGGCGGCATCAGGTTGCTCTGGCCGCGCAGCATCGCCGCACCGAGGCCGACCGCGAAACGATAGCGATCGGCGGTCAGGTTCAGCATCGGGCCGGCGTCGGGCAGGCGCGCGGCGAGCGCGTGCACATCCGCCAGGTACGCGCGGCGCGTGATCGCGTGGCCGTCGCGCCAGGCCAGCGGCGCGTCGAGGTCGTCGCCGGTGACCAGCGGCCGGGCGGAGCTCATGCGGCCGAGTCGCGCGGCGGCGGGGCCTTCGCCGTGCTGTGCAGGTACGAGCGGATCGCATCGGCGAGGCTCGCGCGCTCGAACTCCGGATGCAGGCGATAGCGCAGCAGGTACTCGCCGCCGAACATCGCGGCCACCGACAGCGGCGACAGCAGGTTGGCGAACAGCGCCCAGGTGTCGAAGCTCGCCGCCGCGTAGAGCGCGACCGAAACGAGCGCGATCGCGACGAAGTAGAGCGTCCAGGCCAGCGTGCAGTTGCGCGTGTAGGCCGCCATCGCCGGTGTGAAGTCGCGATGCAGGCGCGCCGCCAGCGTCGAGATCAGCGGTGCCTGCCCGGCGCGCAGCGTGCTGCCGAAGCCGACCGCGAGGAACAGGTTGATGCCGACGTGCTGCGCCAGATAGAGCCGCTGCGGCGACACCTGCACGCCGAGCAGGGCCTGCGCGCACAGCGCCGCGATCGCCAGCGCGGCCATCGCGCCGAGGCCGCGCTGGCCGCCGCGCCAGGCACCGAGCGCGATCGCCGCGAGCATCGGCGTCAGCACGCCGACGACGTTCCACGGCGAGGCCGCCGCACGTGTCATCAGCCAATGGCTGCCGAGCACGTACAGCGCGCTGGCCAGCACGATCGCGGCGACGCGGATCCCGAGGCGGGTGGGCATGGCGAACGCTCCAGCGGCGAGGCTCAACCGGCCCGGTGCGTGGAAATGTGCTCGGTCAGGCTGGCCAGCGAGGTGAAGATGCGCACGTTGTCTTCGTCGTCCGAGCGCAGCTGGAAGCCGTAGCGCTGCGAGACGACCAGCGCGACCTCGAGGATGTCGATCGAATCGAGGCCGAGGCCCTCGCCGTACAGCGGCGCCTGCGGGTCGATCGATTCGGGCGCGATGTCCAGGTTCAGGGCTTCGACGAGGAGTGCAGCGATTTCGCGCTGCAGATCGGTTTGGACGGAGGTCATTGCTGCTGGGGCCCGTGGGGCAGGTGTCGCCGCGCAGTGCGCAGAGCGGGCAAGCGCCCAAGGAAAATCGAAGGTTCCGGTGCCGGCCCATGCCGGCGCCGCGGGGGCGAGTTTAACAAAGGGAGTGCCGCGCCACCGCCTTCACTCGACCGTCGCGCCGCTGGCCTTGACGACGCGTTCGTACTTCACGAGCTCGCTCTTCACGAAGGCGCCGAACTGCTCGGGTGTCGAGGCGGCGTTCTCGGCCATCAGGCTCGCGAGCCGCGCCTTCAGATCGGGCGAGTTCAGCGCATCGACGAAGGCCTTGTTCAGGCGCTGCGTCGTCTCGCCCGGCAGCTTGGCCGGGCCGAACAGCCCGAACCAGGTGTTGATGCTGAACTGGCCGAGACCCAGCGCCTTGCCGCCTTCGGCGATCGTCGGCAGATCGGGCATCGCCGACGAGCGCGCGCTCGTCGTCAGTGCGATCGCGCGCAACTTGCCGGAGCGGATGTTCGCGGCCGCCGATGCGAGGTTGTCGAAGGTCAGGTCGACCTGGCCCGACAGCAGCGCCAGCTGCGCCGGGTTGCCGCCGGCATACGGGATGTGCACCATGAACACGCCGGCCTGCGACTTGAACATCTCGCCGGCCAGGTGGCCGGCGCTGCCGTTGCCGCCCGAGCCATAGTTCAGCTTGCCGGGGTTCTTCTTCGCGTAGGCGATCAGGTCGGCGACGCTGCGGATCTGCAGCGCGTCGGCGCGCTGCGTGTTCATCACGAGCACGTTCGGCACCTGCGCGATGCCCGTGATCGGCGTGAAGTCGCGGATCGGGTCGTACGGGATCTTCGCGAAGAGCCAGGGGTTGATCGCGTGCGTTGCGACGGCGCCGATCACCAGCGTCGTGCCATCGGGCGCTGCCTTCGCGGCGAGATCGGCGCCGAGGTTGCCGCCGGCGCCGGGGCGGTTGTCGACGATCACGGTACCGAGCGTCGGCTGCACCTTCTCGGCGAGCGCGCGCGCGACGATGTCGAGCGGGCCGCCGGGCGGGTAGGGCACGATCAGTCGGATCGGCTTGGCGCTTTGCGCGCAGGCGCTGAATGCGGCGAACGCGAGCAGCAGCGGGGCGATGAACTTCGTCTTCTTCATGGGCGCGTCGGTGATGTCAAAGCGGTGGCAGGCCGGCCAGCGCGAGGCGGAAGCGCACCGTCACGTCGTTGGCGACCATCGAGGTATCGGCCCACTCCCCGTCGCCGATCCGGAACGTCAGGCGCTTGATCGTGAAGCTGCCGGTGGCGGTGGAAGTCGCGCCCGATTGCGCCAGCGTGACCGGCACGACGATCGCCTGCGCGCGGCCCTTGATCGACAACGTGCCGGCGACCTCGAACTTGCCGACACCGAGACTCCTGACGCCGGTCGACTGGAAGGTCGCCTGCGGAAACTTCGCGGTGTCGAACCAGTTCGGCTTGGCGAGTTCGGTGTCGCTCTCGGGCACGCCGAGCGTCGCGCTGCCCGCATCGATCGTGAGCGACACGCTGCCGGTCTGCGGCTGCTTGGGATCGAGTGCGATTTTCGCGTCGAAGCGGCGGAAGCGGCCGTCGACCGGCACGCCCATCTGCGTGCTCGTGAACGCGATCTCGCTCTGCGCGGGCAAGAGCGTCGCGGCGGGTTGTGGGTGCGCGGGGCCGGCCAGCGCCGCCAGTGCGAGCAGCGCGCCGGGCAAGGCCTTCAAGTTCTTCAAGATTCGATCCTCCGCGGCCAGATGCGCCAGAACAATCCATCGCGATCGACGAACTGGTGTTTGCAGGCGGCTGCCACGTGCAGCGCGACCAGCGCCGCCAGCCCGAACGCGCAGGCGTGATGCAGCGGCTTCAGCACCGCGTCGGCGAGATCCTTGTCGACGGCTACCCAGTCGGGCAGCGGCAAGACGCCGAACCAGACGACCGGAAACCCGGCGGCCGAACTGTAGGCCCAGCCGGTGAGCGGCACGACGAAGAAGAACAGGTAGAGCAGGGCATGCGTCGCGTGGTGCGCGCGATGCTGCCATCCGGGCATCGCCGCGCGCACGCGGTCGGGCAAGGCCGGCGGCCGGTGCGCGAGCCGCCACAGCAGCCGCGCCGCCGACAACGCGAGGATCGTGATGCCGGCCCACTTGTGCCAGTTGAAGAGCTTGACGCGCGCCGGCGAGAACGGCAGATCGGCCATGTACAGGCCGACGCTGAACGAGCCGACGATCGCGAGCGCGAGCACCCAGTGGAACGCGATCGCGACCGCGCCGTAGCGAGCGCTTGTGTCTTCGGCCGGCACTTCGAGCCTCAGCTTCGCTTCGCGGAGCGAGCCTGCGACGCAGGCATGGCGCTACGCGCCATGCTTGTCGGCTTCCGACGTGAACGCGTCGGCGTAGAACTCGTCGTCCGGCAGCCCGCACTTCAGCACGAAATCGCGCTGCGCCGACTCGACCATGATCGGGGCGCCGCAGGCGTAGACCTGGTGGTTCATCAGGTTCGGGTGGTCGTGCATCACGGCCTGGTGCACGAGGCCGGTGCGCCCGGTCCAGGCGTCTTCGGGCGTCGGCTCCGACAGCACCGGGATGTAGGTCAGGTTGCGCATCGCCGCCGCGGCGTTCAGTGCCCAGTCGTGCAGGTACAGGTCGGCCTTGCTGCGGCAGCCCCAGTACAGCACCGCGTGACGCTGGCTGTGCTTGAACTGCATCTGCTCGATGATCGCCTTGATCGGCGCGAAGCCGGTGCCCGAGGCGAGCAGGATCATCGGCTTCTCGTCGGCGTCCTCGCGCAGGAAGAAGCTGCCGAACGGGCCCTCCATGCGCAGGATGTCCTTCTCCTTCATCGCGCCGAACACGTGATCGGTGAACTTGCCGCCGGGCAGGTGGCGCACATGCAGTTCGATGCCGGGCCTGTCGAGCTGGGTGTGCGGCGCATTCGCCATCGAGTAGCTGCGGCGCGAGCCGTCGCGCAGGATGAACTCGACGTACTGGCCGGCGTGGTACTCGAGCCGGTCGTTCGCCGGCAGCTGCATCTGCAGGATCGCGACGTCGGGCGCGGGCCGCGCGATCGTCGTCACGCGTGTCGGCATCTTGCGGATCGCGAATTCGCCGGCGCCGGGCACCGTGCGGGCCTCGAGCACGATGTGGGTCTGCGGCGCGGCCTGGCACGCGAGAATCCAGCCGGCTGCCTCATCGTCGGCGCTCAGCGCCTTCGATTGATGCGCACCGTGAATCACGCGACCCTCGAGCATCCGGCACTTGCAGGTGCCGCAGGCGCCGTCCTTGCAACCGTAGGGCAGGCCGACGCCCTGGCGGATCGCGGCGCTCAGGATCGGTTCGTCGCGGTCGACGGAAAAAGTGCGGCCGCTGGGTTGAACGGTAACGGTGAAGGGCATGGAAGGGGCGAGCGCAGCGAAGCGTTCTCATTAAACTGAGCCGGTGATTTTGCCTGCACATCCCATTTCCCCATGACGCCCACGTGAGCGAGCGCTCGACCCGCTTCAAGCGACCCGTGCTGTTGATCGTCGGTTGCGGCGATGTCGGGCTGCGCGTCGTGCGGCTGCTGCGCGGTCGCTGGCGCCTGATCGCGCTGACGACCAGCGCCGAGCGTTGTGAGGTGCTGCGCCGCGCCGGCGTGCAGCCGTTGCTCGGCGACCTCGATGTGCCCGCCACGCTCGCGCGGCTCGCCGGCCTGGCCGATGCGGTGCTGCACCTCGCGCCGCCGCCGGCCAGCGGGCACACCGACCCGCGCACCGCCCACCTGCTGCAGGCGCTCGCACGCAAGGGGCGCGTGCGGCGCATCGTGTATGCCAGCACCAGCGGCGTCTACGGCGACTGCGCGGGCGCACGGATCGACGAGACGCGCGCGCCGAATCCCGGCACCGATCGCGCGCGCCGCCGTGTCGACGCCGAGCAGCGACTGCGCTGGTACGGCCGCGCGTTCGGTGCGCGCGTGACGCTGCTGCGCATCCCCGGCATCTACGCCGGCGACCGCGCCGGCGGGCACCCGCGCGAGCGCCTTGCGCGCGGCGCGCCGGTGCTCGAGGCGGCGCACGACGTGTTCACGAACCACATCCATGCCGACGACCTCGCGCGTGCCTGCGTCGCCGCATTGCAGCGCGGCCTGCCGCAACGCGCGGTGCACGTCAGCGACGACACCGAACTGAAGATGGGCGACTACTTCGACCTCGCCGCCGACCTCGAAGGCCTGCCGCGCCCGCCGCGCGTCTCGCTCGATCGGGCGCGCGAGACGCTGTCGCCGATGCAGCTCAGCTTCATGGGCGAATCGCGCCGGCTGATCAACGACCGCTTGAAGCGCGAGCTGCGCCTGCGACTGCGCTACCCGACGGTTGCCGAAGGCCTGATCGCCTGACCGGCGACGGGCTACTTGCCGAACGGCGCGCGACCCTGCCAGTAGCGGATCAGCAGGAAGGCGCCGAGCATGCCGCCCAGGTGCGCGAAGTGCGCGACACCCGGCATCGTTCCGGTCACGCCGAACATCAGCTCGAGCGCGCCGAACACCGCGACGAACACCTTCGCCTTCATCGGGATCGGCGGGAACAGCGGCATGATCATGCGGTTCGGGAACATCATGCCGAAGGCCAGCAGCAGCCCGAACAGGCCGCCCGAGGCACCGATGGTCGGGTAGATCGCGCCGGTCAACGCGGCGACGAGCAGCTGCGCGAGCGCGGCCGTCAGGACGCTCGCGATGTACAGCTGCAGGAACCGCTTCGGCCCCCACAGGCGCTCGAGGTCGGAGCCGAACATCCACAGCCCGAGCATGTTGAAGAACAGGTGAATGAAGCTGCCGTGCAGGAACGCGTAGCTGACGACCTGCCAGGGCAGGAAGCCATCGCTGAGCGGCCACAGCGCGAGCGCGCGCGTGAACCAGGGGCCGAGGAACAGTTCGATGCAGAACGCCGCGACGTTGATCAGCAGCAGGGCTTGGGTCACGGGGGGCAACGGCGGCATGCGCAAACTCTCATTTCGACGGCAGGAGGACGGAGTCTAAGGGCCGATCCGAAAGCCGCGGGCGCGGCGCCGAACCCATCGCGCCGACGCGGGTGTGCTCGCTCGGGCGGGAGCGGCGCTGTGGCAGAATTCCGCCCTCTACAGCACCGGCCTCGGTGGCGAAATCGGTAGACGCGCGGGACTCAAAATCCCGTTCCGCAAGGAGTGTCGGTTCGATTCCGACCCGAGGCACCAAGCCCTGATCGAGCGCGCTTGTCCACGGCCTGCGAGAATCGCGCCGAGGAGAGTTCATGAGCGTTTCGTCCCGAAGCAAGGCCGCCCCCAAGTACAACAGCGTCGAAGACGTCATCGGCAACACGCCGCTGGTGCGCCTGATGCGCATCCCGGGCCTGGCCAACGAGCAGCGCGGCAACGTCATCCTCGGCAAGCTCGAAGGCAACAACCCGGCCGGCTCGGTGAAGGACCGGCCGGCGATCGGCATGATCCGGGGGGCCGAGGAACGCGGCGAGATCAAGCCCGGCGACACGCTGATCGAGGCGACCTCGGGCAACACCGGCATCGCGCTCGCGATGGCCGCGGCGATCCGCGGCTACCGCATGCTGCTGATCATGCCGGAGGACCTGAGCGTCGAGCGCGCGCAGACCATGAAGGCCTTCGGTGCCGAGCTGATCCTGACCCCGCGCTCCGGCGGCATGGAGTACGCGCGCGATCTGGCCGAGCAGATGCAGAAGGACGGCAAGGGCCGCGTGCTCGATCAGTTCGCGAACGCCGACAACCCGCGCATCCACTACGAGACCACGGGCCCCGAGATATGGCGCGACACGAAGGGCCGCGTGACGCACTTCGTCAGCGCGATGGGCACGACCGGCACGATCACCGGCGTGTCGAAGTACCTGAAGGAGCAGAACAAGAGCGTTCGCGTGATCGGCGCGCAGCCGAGCGAAGGCTCGCGCATCCCGGGCATCCGCAAGTGGCCCGAGGCCTACCTGCCGAAGATCTACGACCCGACCTTCATCGACGAGATGGTCTACGTCAGCCAGGCCGACGCCGAGCAGATGGCGCGCCGCATGGCCGCCGAGGAAGGCCTGTTCGCCGGCATCTCGGCCGCGGGCGCGTGCTGGGTCGCGATGCAGATCGCGGCGCAGGTCGAGAACGCGACGATCGTGTTCGTCGTCTGCGACCGCGGCGATCGGTATCTGTCGACCGGCGTCTTCCCCGCATGAGCCCATCGTTCAAGTTCTGCCCGAACTGCGCGACGCCTTTGCAGTTGCTGACGCTGATGGAAGACGGCGGCGACAAGGCCCGCCTGCGTTGCCCGGCCTGCACCTTCACGCACTGGAACAACCCGACGCCGGTGCTCGCCGCGATCGTCGAATGCGCCGATCGCGACGGCCTGGTGCTGCTGGCGCGCAATGCCGCGTGGACGCATCGCATGTTCGCGCTGATCACCGGGTTCATGGAGGCGGGCGAAACGCCCGAAGAAGGCATCGCGCGCGAGGTGCTCGAAGAAACCAGCCTCAAGGTCGACGCGCTGAAGCTGGTCGGCGTCTACGATTTCCAGCGCATGAACCAGATCATCGTCGCGTACCACGCGGTCGCGCGCGGCGAGATTTCGCTGTCACCCGAGCTCGCCGAGTACCGCCTGTTTCGCCCCGAAGACATCAAGTGCTGGCGCGCCGGCACGGGCTACGCGGTCGCCGACTGGCTGACGGGCCGCGGCATCACGCCGCAGTGGGTCGATCTGCCGCCGCGGCCAGCTGCGGATGCGGCCTAAAATCGAGCCGCCTCACAAGGACCGCCATGCAAGCCCAGAAAGAACTCGACACCCGTGGCCTGAACTGCCCGCTGCCCATCCTGAAGGCGAAGAAGGCACTGGCCGACATGCGCAGCGGCGAGGTGCTGAAGGTGGTCGCGACCGACCCGGGCTCGATGCGTGACTTTCAAGCCTTCGCGCGCCAGACCGGCAACGAGCTCGTCGAGCAGGAAACCAGCGCCGACGAGTTCATCCACTTCCTGCGGCGGCGCTGAGAGGCTCAGATCGACACGCCCCTGAGGTAGTCGCGAAAGGCCGGGCCGAGCACCGGGTGCGCGAGCGCCAGTTCGACATTGGCCTGCAGAAACCCTTCCTTGCTGCCGCAGTCGTAGCGCTTGCCGTCGTAGCGGTAGGCGAACACCTTCTCGCGCCGCAACAGCCCGGCGATGCCGTCGGTCAGCTGGATTTCGCCGCCGACGCCGCGCTGCTGGTTCGCGATCTCATGAAATACGCCCGGCGTCAGGATGTAGCGGCCGGCGACGCCGAGCAGCGACGGCGCGTCCTCCGGCGCCGGCTTCTCGACGATCCGGCTCACGTCCATCAGATGGTCGTTGACCGTCACGCCATCGACGATGCCGTAGCGCCGCGTGTGCGCGGCCGGCACTTCCTGGACCGCCAGGATCGACACGCGCCACTCGTTGTACTGCTCGACCATCTGCTGCAGGATCGGCTTCGCGCCGACCATCAAGTCGTCGGCCAGCAACACCGCGAACGGGTGGTTGCCGACCAGCCGCTGGCCGCACAGCACCGCATGGCCCAGGCCCAGCGCCTGCGGCTGGCGCACATAGATGCACTCCATGTCGTCGGGCTTGACGCTGCGCACGACGTCCAGTAACTCTTGCTTACCCGCCTGTTCGAGGGCTACCTCGAGCTCGAAAGTCATGTCAAAGTGATCCTCGATGGGGCGTTTGTGACGGCCCGTCACGAAGATCATTTCGCGGACGCCTGCGGCATAGGCTTCCTCCACGGCGTACTGGATCAACGGCTTGTCGACGACCGGCAGCATTTCCTTGGGTTGAGCCTTGGTCGCGGGCAGAAAACGCGTGCCCAGGCCGGCCACGGGAAAAATCGCTTTGGTGACTAACATTTACTTACAATGCCCTTCACTGGTTCATTCGGTGTGGCTTCATTCTGGCACGGCCTCCCGGGGAAACCCGTCAGACAACACCTCACGATGGCTCCATAGCGCATGGATCTGCTGATCATCGAACCGCTCGAAGCCGAAGTGATGCAGTGGCTGCAGTCGCGCTACGCACTTCTCTACGCGCCCGAGCTCGCTGCAGACCCGCGCGCATTCCGCCAGGCGCTCTACAACGTGCGTGCGCTGATCGTCCCGCCGACGGTGACGATCGACGCCCAGGCGCTGCACTACGCGCCGGTGCTGCGCGCCGTCGGCCGGGTCAGCGCCGGCGCCGAGAACATCGACCTCGAGGCCTGTGCCAGGGCGCGCGTCGAGGTCGTGCGCGGCCTCACCGCCACTGCGCAGGCCGAGGCCGAATTCATGATCGGTGCGCTGCTGTCGCTGCTGCGCCGCGTGCCGGTCGTCGGCTCTGACGGCATGCTCGTCGGCCGCGAGCTCGGCGCCGCGACCGTCGGCCTGATCGGCATGGCGCCGGCCGCGCGCACGATGACCCAGATGCTCGCCGGCTTCGGCTCGAAGATGGTCGGCTACGACCCGGCACTGCACGCCAGCGACAGCGTCTTCGCGCGCTGGCGCGTCAAGCCGCTCGGCCTGCGCGAGCTGCTCGAGCAATCGGATGCGGTGTGCGTGCAGCTGAGCTACTTCAGCCGCTACCACGGCCTGCTCGGCGACCGCTTCCTGCCGTTCTGCAAACCGGATCAGGTGCTGGTCAGCATTGCGCATTCGGGCTTGTTCGACGAAGCCTCGCTCGCCGAGGCGCTGACCCGCGGCCGCATCGCCGCGGCCTGGCTCGACAGCCTCGAGCCCGGCGCGCTCGACGAGGGCCGGCCGCTGCACGGCATCGAGAACCTGCAGATCACGCCGCGCGTCGCCAGCACGACGCGCGAGTCGCGCCTGCGCAGCGCGTGGGCCGTGGCAAAGCGCATCGACGAGATGCTTGGCACGGCGGGCACCGCCGTGCGCAGCTTCAAGGCGACGGCACCAGGCGAGCCCGCTGATCTTGCAACCGAGCCACTGTCGCCGTGAAATCGGCGACGCGCTGCTGCTCCTGAGCGACGACGGCGGCCGGCGCACGCGCGACGAAGCTCTCGTTCGCCAGCTTGCCGGCGGCCTTGCTGATCTCGCCCTCGAGCCGCGCGATCTCCTTGCCCAGGCGCTCGGTCTCCGCCGCCACATCGATTTCGACATGCCAGGCCAGGCGCGATTCGCCGGCCACTGACACCGCGGCGCTGCGTGTCGCCTGTGCGAACGCCGCGTCGCTGTCGAAGCGCTGCACCTGCGAGACCTTCGCGAGCGCCTTCAGCAGCGGCTCGGCCTGCGCGATGAACGCGTCGTCGCCGATCACGTACAGCGGCACGCGTGCCGACGGCGACAGGTTCATCTCGCTGCGCAACGCACGGCTCGTGCCGACGACGGTCTTCAGCTTCGCGACCCAGGCATCGGCGCCGGCATCGATCCGGTCGAGCTGCGCCTTCGGGTACGGCGCGGTCACGATGTTCGCACCGTCGGCCTTGCGGCCGGCCACCGCGGCGACCGTGTCCCACAGCTCGGCGGTGATGAACGGCATCACCGGGTGCATCAGGCGCAGCACGGTTTCGAGCACGCGGATCAGCGTGCGGCGCGTCGCGCGCTGCTGCGCTTCGGTGCCGGTCTGGATCTGCACCTTGGCGATCTCGATGTACCAGTCGCAGTACTCGTCCCAGACGAACGAATAGATCGTGTTTGCGACGTTGTCGAGCCGGTAGTCGGCAAAGCCAGACTCGACGGCGGCTTCGACGCGCTGCAGCTCGCTCGTGATCCACTTGTCGGCCGGGCTGAAGCCCAGGTAGCCGTGCGCCGGACCGCCCGGCGCGCACTCGGCCTTCGTGTGCTCCTTGAGCCCGCAATCCTGACCCTCGCAGTTCATCAGCACGAACTTCGACGCGTTCCAGAGCTTGTTGCAGAAGTTGCGATAGCCTTCACAACGCTTGGTGTCGAAATTGATGTTGCGACCCAGACTCGCGTACGAGGCCATCGTGAAGCGCAGCGCGTCGGCGCCGTACCCCGGCATGCCGTCGGGGAACTCCTTCGTCACACGGGCCGCGACCTTGGGCGCCGTCTCGGGACGGCGCAACCCGGTCGTCGATTTCTCGATCAGCGTCGCCAGATCGACGCCTTGCACGAGGTCGATCGGGTCGAGCACGTTGCCCTCCGACTTGCTCATCTTCTTGCCTTCGCTGTCGCGCACCATGCCGTGGATGTAGACGGTGCGAAACGGCACGCGGCCGGTGAAGTGGGTCGTCAGCATGATCATGCGGGCGACCCAGAAGAAGATGATGTCGTGACCGGTCACGAGCACGCTCGACGGCAGGAACAGGTCCATCTCCTTCGTCTGCTCTGGCCAGCCCAGGGTCGAGAACGGCACCAGCGCCGACGAGTACCAGGTGTCGAGCACGTCCTCGTCGCGGGTCAGCGTGCCGCCATAGCCGGCGGCTGTCGCCTTCGCGCGCGCCTCGTCCTCGTTGCGGCCGACGAAGATCTCGCCGCCGCTCCCATACCAGGCCGGAATCTGGTGGCCCCACCAGAGCTGGCGCGAGATGCACCAGTCCTGGATGTTCTTCATCCACTGGTCGTAGGTGTTGACCCAGTTCTCGGGGACGAACCTGACCTCGCCCGAAGCCACCGCATCGATCGCCTTCTGCGCGATGCTCCGGCCGTCGGGCGCGGGCTTGCTGACCGCCATGAACCATTGCTCGGTCAGCATCGGCTCGACCACCTGGCCGGTGCGCTCGCAGACCGGCACCGTGTTCTGGTGCGGCACGGCCTTTTCGAGGAAGCCCTGCGCATCGAGGTCGCGCAGCACGGCCTTGCGTGCCTCGTAGCGATCCAGCCCGCGGTAGGCGATCGGGCCGTTGTCGTTGATCCTCGCGTCGAGCGTGAAGATCGTGATCATCGGCAGGTCGTGCCGCAGCGCGCAGGCATGGTCGTTGAAGTCGTGCGCGCCGGTGATCTTGACCGCGCCCGAACCGAACTCGCGATCGACGAAGTCGTCGGCGATGATCGGGATGCGCCGGTCGCACAGCGGCAGGTCGACATAGCGCCCGACCAGGTGCTTGTAGCGCGCGTCGTCGGGGTGGACCGCCAACGCGCCGTCGGCCAGCATCGTCTCGGGCCGCGTCGTCGCGATGTGCATCCCGCGCATCGGTTGCCCGTCCGCACCGGGCAGCGGCCCATCGGAGAACGGGTACAGGATGTGCCACATGAAGCCGCTGCGCTCTTCGTTGACGACTTCGAGGTCCGAGACGGCCGATTTCAGCACCGGATCCCAGTTCACCAGGCGCTTGCCGCGATAGATCAGGCCCTGTTCGTGCAGCTTCACGAAGGTGTCGGTGACGATGGTCGAGAGCTTCTCGTCCATCGTGAAGTACTCGTGCGACCAGTCGACGCTCGCGCCCATGCGGCGCATCTGGTTCGTGATCGTCGCGCCGGATTCCTGCTTCCATTCCCAGACCTTCGCGACGAAGTTCTTGCGGCCGAGGTCATGGCGGCTGACCTTTTGCTGCTCGAGCTGGCGCTCGACGACGATCTGCGTCGCGATGCCGGCGTGGTCGGTGCCGGGCACCCACAGCGTGTTGTCGCCGCGCATCCGGTGGTAGCGCGTCAGCGAATCCATGATCGTCTGGTTGAACGCGTGCCCCATGTGCAGCGTGCCGGTCACGTTCGGCGGCGGCAGCTGGATGCTGAACGAAGGCTTGCTCGCATCGAGCGTCGGCGCATAGACGCCGCTGCGCTCCCACAGCGGCGCCCAGCGGGCCTCGATGGCGGCGGGTTCAAACGATTTGGCGAGTTCGGTCATGGTGACAAGTTTAGAAGCAGCGGTCGGCATCACAACAGCTTGATCGCCGGCAGGGACCGCAGTGCGCGGTCGAACGTGGCGGTGTAGTCGCAGCCGGCAGTGGCGTTCTTCGCGGCGATCAGGCAATCCGGGAAATCCGCCGACGACCGCTCGTACAGCGCCAACGCCGCGGCCAGAACGTCCCGGCTTTCAAAGGCGAACGAGGCCGTCTGGAGCAGGCCCTGCAGCATCGAGACCAGTTCCGATTTCGACATGTCGTAGCTGCCGCGCAGCGTCCAGACGGCTTCGGCCAGCACGATGTCGTTGAGCCAGAGCGGCCGCCCGGCGGCCTCGGCGGCCTCGACCTCCTGCTGCGCTCGGCGCGCTTGCGCCGCGTCGTCGTTCAGCAGCAGGCGCAGCAGCACATTCGTGTCGAGTCCGATCACCGCGGCGGCCTGGCCGGCTTGGTACGCACCGCGTCACGGCGGATGCGCTCGTGCTTGTCGGCGAGGTGGCGTGCGACCCCGGTGTTCATCGCATCGACGCTGAGCACGTCGCGGCCCGGACGCTTCAGCAGCCCGACGATCGCCGACACCGACCGCGTCAGCGGCCGAACGGTCAGGCTGCCGTCCGGTTGCAGGAGGAAGTCGAGCTTGGCGCCGGCATCGAGCTTGAGCGCGTCGCGAATTTCCTTGGGCAGCGTGACCTGGCCCTTGCTGGTCAGTGTGGCGAGCATCGCGGTTCCTTGTCTTGCGTGGATTCCTTTCGATTGTAATCGGGTAAGGAATGCGCCATGAAACGCCCGAGGCCCTACATGAACAGGTGCTCGCCCGCGTTCTCGCCCCCCAGCACGACGTAGTTGACCTTCTTCAGATCGGCGAGCCTGGTGCCGCCGGCGTACGAGATCGAGCTCTGCACGTCCTCGCGCATCTCGCGCAGCGTGTCGGCGAGGTGGCCCTTGATCGGCTCGAGGATGCGCTTGCCTTCGACGTGCTTGTACTCGCCCTTGTTGAAGTCGGACGCGCTGCCGTAGTACTCCTTGTAGAGCTTGCCGTCGACCTCGACCGTCTGGCCCGGCGACTCTTCATGGCCCGCAAACAGCGAGCCGATCATCACCATCGAGGCGCCGAAGCGGATGCTCTTCGCGATGTCGCCGTGGTCACGGATCCCGCCGTCGGCAATGATCGGCCTGGTCGCGACGCGCGCACACCACTTCAGGGCCGAGAGCTGCCAGCCGCCGGTGCCGAAGCCGGTCTTCAGCTTCGTGATGCAGACCTTGCCTGGGCCGACGCCGACCTTGGTCGCGTCGGCGCCCCAGTTCTCGAGATCGATCACCGCTTCGGGCGTCGCGACATTGCCGGCGATCACGAACGTGGCGGGCAGCTTGTTCTTGATGTACTCGATCATCTTGCGCACGCTCTCGGCGTGGCCGTGCGCGATGTCGATCGTGATGTAGTCGGCGCCGACGCCGTCGGCCGCGAGGCGGTCGATCGCCGCGTAGTCGGCCGGCTTGACGCCCGAGCTGATCGAGACGATCAGCCCCTTGCCGCGCATCTTGCGTGCGTAGGCGAGGTTGTCGATGTCGAAGCGGTGCATCACGTAGAAGTAGCCGTTCGCGGCCAGCCACTCGGTGATCGGCTCGTCGACGACGGTCTTCATGTTCGCCGGCACGACCGGCAGGTTGAAGCGGTGCGCGCCGAACTGGATCGACGCATCGCACTCCGACCGGCTTTCGACCCGGCACTTGCGTGGCAGCAAGAGGATGTTGTCGTAGTCGAAGATTTCCATGATTTGCGCCCGCCCATAAAAAACCGGGCGCCAAAATTTGGGCCCGGTGACGAATTCTACGCGGCTGTGCCTGTCCCCACACCGACCTAAACTGAGGCCCCGACAACCCGCCCACGGAGCTTTGCCGCTTGCTCGATCCCGCCACCAAACGCCTGTTGCCCTGGGTCGTCGCGATCGCGTTCTTCATGCAGACGCTGGACGGCACGATCCTCAACACCACGCTGCCGACGATGGCGAAGGACCTGGGCGAGAGCCCGCTGCGGATGCAGTCGGTCGTGATCGCCTACATGCTGACGGTGGCGCTGTTCATCCCGGCCTCCGGCTGGCTCGCCGACCGCTTCGGCACGCGGCGCGCCTTTCTCGCGGCGATCCTGCTGTTCAGCCTCGGTTCGCTGCTGTGCGCGCTGTCGCCGTCGCTGCCGTGGCTGGTCGCGGCGCGTGTGCTGCAGGGCGTCGGCGGCGCGCTGCTGCTGCCGGTCGGCCGGCTGACGGTGCTGCGCGCGTTCCCGCGCAGCGAGCTGCTGAAGGTGCTGTCGTTCGTGACGATTCCCGGCCTCGTCGGCCCGCTCGTCGGCCCGCCGCTGGGTGGCTGGCTGGTCGAGGTCGCGACCTGGCACTGGGTGTTCCTGATCAACCTGCCGGTCGGCGCGCTCGGTGTGTTCGCCACGCTGCGCTACATGCCGGACCTGCGCGGCGCGACCGGCCAGCGCTTCGACTGGCCCGGCTTCGCGATGTTCTCGCTCGGGCTCGTGATGGTGTCGCTCGGGCTGCAGGGGCTGGGCGAGCACGCGCTGAGCGCTGCGGTGTCGATCCTGCTCGTGATCGGCGGGCTCGGCGCGATGGCGGCCTACTGGGTTCACGCGGCGCGCACCGAGAAGGCCTTGTTCAGCCTGACGCTGTTCCAGATCCCGACCTTCTCGGTCGGCATCCTGGGCAACCTGTTCGCGCGGCTGGGCAGCGGCGCGATGCCGTTCCTGACGCCGCTGTTCCTGCAGGTCGGTCTCGGCTACTCGCCCAGCGTCGCCGGGCTGACGATGGTGCCGACCGTCGTCGGCGCGATGCTGATCAAGTTCTTTGCCGAGCGGGTCATCAAGCGCTTCGGCTACCGCCGCGTGCTGGTCGTCAACACGCTGCTGCTCGGCGGCTTCATCGCCGGCTTCGCGCTCGTCGGGCACACGACGCTGCACCTGGCGATCCTGGTCTATCTCGGCCTGTTCGGCGTCTGCAACTCGATGCAGTTCACCGCGATGAACACGCTGACGCTCGGCGATCTCGACGAGGCGCGCGCGAGCGGCGGCAATGGCCTGCTCTCGGTCGTGATGCAGCTGTCGATGAGCCTGGGCGTCGCGGCTGCCGGCGCGCTGCTCGCCGCATTCGCACCGCCGACCTCGGCGCGGCCCGACCTCGTGCACACCTTCCACGCGACCTACCTGTGCATGGGCGCGCTCTCGGCGGTGGCCGCGGCGATCTTCTTCCAGCTCGGCCGCGGCGAAGGCCCGGCCGGGCCGGCGACGGTCGTCGACGAATCCTGAATCGAAGGGTCATCGCCAGCGTCGCCGACAATCGGCGCATGGCATTTGAACCCGAAGCCGGCGGCGGCGCCTCGCCGCTGCTGCACAACCTGAACCCCGAACAGCTCGCCGCGGTGACGCTGCCGGCGCGCCCCGCGTTGATCCTCGCCGGCGCCGGCTCGGGCAAGACGCGCGTGCTGACGACGCGCATCGCATGGCTGATCCAGACCGGTCAGCTGTCGCCCGGCGGCGTGATGGCGGTGACCTTCACGAACAAGGCCGCGAAGGAGATGCTGACGCGCCTCGGCGCGATGCTGCCGATCCCCGTGCGCGGCATGTGGATCGGCACCTTCCACGGCCTGTGCAACCGCTTCCTGCGCGCGCACTGGAAGCTCGCGGGCCTGCCGCAGGGTTTCCAGATCCTCGACTCGGCCGACCAGCTCTCGGCCGTCAAGCGCGTGATCAAGGCGGTGAACCTCGACGAGGAGCGCTTCGTGCCGAAGCAGGTGACCTGGTTCATCGCCGGCGCGAAGGAGAACGGCTACCGCCCGAAGGACTGCGAGGTCAAGGACGAGCAATCGCGCGTGCAGGTGCAGGTCTACCAGGCCTATGAAGACCAGTGCCAGCGCGAGGGCGTGGTCGACTTCGCCGAGCTGATGCTGCGCACCTTCGAGCTGATGCGCGACAACGACGCGCTGCGCCAGCATTACCAGCATCGCTTTCGTCACATCCTGGTCGACGAGTTCCAGGACACGAACAAGCTGCAGTACGCGTGGCTGAAGATGTTCGCGGGCCCGCACACCGCGGTGTTCGCGGTCGGCGACGACGACCAGAGCATCTACGCGTTCCGCGGCGCGCAGGTCGGCAACATGGCCGCGTTCGAGCGCGAGTTCAAGGTCGATCGCGTGATCAAGCTCGAACGCAACTACCGCTCGTTCGGCAACATCCTCGACGCCGCCAACGAGCTGATCGCGCGCAACACGCAGCGCCTGGGCAAGAACCTGACGACCGAGGCCGGCCCCGGCGAGCCGGTGCGCGTGCGCGAGGCGACCAGCGATTTCGCCGAGGCGCAGTGGTTCGTCGAAGAGGCGCAGCAACTGCACCGCGAGGGCACACCGCGCAGCGACATCGCGCTGCTGTACCGCAGCAACGCACAGAGCCGCGTGATGGAGAGCGCGCTGTTCAACGCCGGCATCCCGTACAAGGTCTATGGCGGCTTGCGCTTCTTCGAGCGCGCCGAGGTCAAGCACGCGCTGAGCTACCTGCGGCTGATCGAGAACCCGAGCGACGACACGAGCTTCTTGCGCGTCGTGAACTTCCCGACCCGCGGCATCGGCGCGCGCTCGGTCGAGCAGCTGCAGGATGCCGCGCGCCAGGGCCACGGAAGTGGCCCCTCCGGAGCCACGGGCCGCAGCCTCTACCAGAGCGTCGGCGCGCTCAGCGGCAAGGCCGGGTCGAACCTGCAGGGCTTCGTCGCGTTGATCGACGGCATGCGCGAGAAGACCCGCGGCATGACCCTGCGCGACATCATCGAGCACATGCTCGGCGCTTCCGGCCTGGTCGATTTCTACAAGACCGACAAGGAAGGCCGCGACCGGCTCGAGAACCTCGACGAACTCGTCAACGCCGCCGAGGCCTTCGTGACACAGGAGGGCTTCGGCAAGGATGCGGTCGCGTTGCCGGTCGACGAGCACGGTGACCGCGAGGGCGGTCGCGCCGAGTTCAACACGCCAGGTGCCGAGCCGGCGAGCGGGCGCATCGTGACGCCCGCGCCCGATCTCGCGCCCGATGCCGAGACTGGCGAGATCATGTCGCCGCTCGCCGCGTTCCTGACCCACGCCTCGCTCGAAGCCGGCGACAACCAGGCCCAGGCCGGGCAGGACGCGATCCAGCTGATGACGGTGCATTCGGCCAAGGGCCTGGAGTTCGACTGCGTCTTCATCACCGGCCTCGAGGAAGGCCTGTTCCCGCACGAGAACTCGGCCGCCGATCCCGACGGGCTCGAGGAGGAACGCCGGCTGATGTATGTCGCGATCACACGCGCGCGCAAGCGCCTGTACCTGAGCTTCTCGCAGACGCGCATGCTGCACGGCCAGACGCGCTACAACGTCAAGAGCCGTTTTCTCGAGGAACTGCCCGAAGGCGCGCTGAAGTGGATCACGCCGCGCAACCAGGGCTTCGGCTCGGGTTTCCAGCGCGACTACCAGGCCGCGTGGTCGCGTGGCTCCGGGCTGCATTCGATCGTCGGCGCCGGCAACGTCAGCGGCCTGCCGAGCGCGCCGGCCCTCGTGCCGAAGGCACCGAGCCACGGGCTGCGCTCGGGCCAGAGCGTGTTCCACACCAAGTTCGGCGAAGGCGTGATCGTCACGCTCGAGGGCTCGGGCGTCGACGCGCGCGCGCAGGTCAACTTCGGCCGCCACGGCATGAAGTGGCTCGCGCTGTCGGTCGCGAAGCTCACGCCGATCACCTGAGAGCCCGTCGCATCGGCGCACAGGCTTGGAAGCGCGCGCCGAGGTGCCTATGCTTCGAACATCGGATTGCCCGGAGACCACGATGCCCACCACGATTCGCCTCTTCTTCGCCGCGCCCGTCTGCGCCGCCGCGCTGCTCGCCGGCTGCGCGACGACCCAGGTCGATGCCCAATGGCGCAGCGTCGACCTGCCGGCCGCCTACCTGCGCGGCGCGACCGTGCTCGTCAGCTGCGAGACCCGCGAGGTGGTCCTGAAGCGCATCTGCGAGGACCAGGTCCTCGCCGATCTGAGCGCGCGCGGCATGCGGCCGGTGCTGCCCGCGCCGGGTACGGTCGAGGCAGCGCAGCCGGGCGTCTCCGATGTGCAGTACCTGCCGGCGGCGCGCGCCAGCGGCGCGAAGGCGGTGCTCAGCGTCACGGTGGGCCTGAGCTCGCAGAGCGTCAGCCAGGGCGTCTCGATCGGCATCGGCGGCTTCGGCTTCGGGCGCCATTCGGCCGGCGGCATCGGCGTGTCGGCGCCGATCGGCGGCGGCCAGGTCAGCCAGGGCTATGCGGCGAGCGGCCGCGTCACCGATGTCGCCTCGGGCCGGCTGATGTGGACCGCGCGCGCCAGCGCGCCGCCGTCGTCGAACATCAACGAGCAGTTCGCCGAACTCTCGAAGAGCGTGCTCGACGCGGCCGGCAGCGCCGGGTTGTTCTAAAGCAATCCAGCCCGCTTGACCGCGCGGTAGCGGTTCACGAGCTGCGCCGGCAGCTGCGCGGGCTCGACGTCGATCAGCAGCCCGTCGCGCGTCGCGAGCCGCGCGAAGGCGTCGCGGCGCGACTGCGCGAACAGGTGCGCGCCGGCGATCTCGACCGCTGTCGCGTCGCCGCCGACGCCGGCCCCCAGCGGCTGCTCGGCGAGTCTGCGCAGCACGCTTTCGCGCAGGCTCGCGAGCAGCACCAGGTGGCGCGAGCGCAGCAGGCGCAGCGCCGGTTCGATCTCGGCGCTGTCCTCGTCGCGGAAGTTCGTCAGCACGACGACGAGGGCCCGCTTGCGCTGCACGCGCATCACCTCGGCCGCGGCGCTCAGGTAGTCGGAGTGGGTCGCACGCGGCTCGATGTCGTAGATCGCGGCGATCAGCGCGTTCAGCGACGCATGGCCCTTGCGCGGCGCGAAGTGGCGCGCGTTCGACGGCTCGGTGCCGAAGGTCATCGCGCCGACCGCGTCGCCTTCCTTCAGCGCGACGTGCGCGAGCAGCATCAGCGCGTTCAGCGCCTCGTCGAAGTGGCTGCCGCCGCCGCTCGCGGCAGCACCCTCGTCGGCGCGCATGCGGCGGCCGCAGTCGAGCAGGAACAGCACGGTCTGATCGCGCTCGTCCTGGTACTCGCGCACGATCGGGCGCCGGTGGCGCAGCGTCGCCTTCCAGTCGATGTGGCGGATCGAGTCGCCCGGCCTGTACTCGGCGAGCTGCTTGAAGTCGGTGCCGGCGCCGCGCCGCGGCGCGGTCTTGATGCCGATCTCGGCGAGCCGGTTGTCGCTCGCGAGCCAGGCGTAGCGCGCGACCGCGGCGAAGTTCGGGTAGACGCGCCGCGATTCGTCGACACCGGCGCGCAGCAGCAGCTCGAAGCTGCCGAGCACGGTGCGCACGCGCAGATCGGCCGGCGCGAACGTCACGAGGCCGCGCCGTCGCGGCGTGATCTGGTAGCCGACCTCGACGCGCGCGCGCGCCGGCACGGTCAGCGTGCGCGGCAGGCCTTCGAAGGCCAGACTCGGATCGACGTGATCGAACAGCGCAACGCGCCAGCGTCGCGCGCCCTCGTTGACCAACGCACCGGTCAGCGCGTGCGGCACGCCGATCGCGAACGCCGCCGGCAGCCGGCGCTGCCATTGCAGCGGCGCGCGCCTCCAGGCGATCAGACTCCAGCTCACATCGAGCGCGGCGACGCCGAGCAGCACGAGCGCGAGCCTCGAGACGCCGCGCGCCATCGCCGCCAGCGGCACGCCGGCGACGAGCGCGATCGCGCAGCCGAGCGCGAGCGCCGTGAGCGCCCAGACGCTCGCGCGCGACGGCAGGATGCTCAGGCGCATCGCGGTCCGTGCCGGCTCACAGACGCGGCGCCTCGACGCTGTCGAGCAGCGCACCCAACAGCTCGTCGACCTTGCGGCCCTCGAGCTGCGCGTCGGGGGCGAGCAGCACGCGATGGCGCAGAACCGGCAGCGCGTACTGCTTGATGTCGTCGGGCGTGACGAAGTCGCGCGCGTTCAGCAGCGCGGCGGCGCGCGCGGCGCGCACCAGCGCGATCGCGGCGCGCGAACCGGCACCGACGGCCAGGCCGTTCCAGTCGCGCGTGGTGCGCGCGATGCGCACCGCGTAATCGAGCACCTTGTCGTCGACGCGCACATGCGCCGCCATCCGCTGCAGCGACAGCACCGCACGCTGGTCGAGGCGCGGCTGCACGGCGGCGAGCGGCAGCTGATCGCCGGCCTGGTTCAGCGTCGTCAGCTTGACGACGGCCGCCTCCTCCTCGAGCGACGGATACCCGACCTCGATCTTGAACAGGAAGCGGTCGAGCTGCGCCTCGGGCAGCGGGTAGGTGCCTTCGGTCTCGAGCGGGTTCTGCGTCGCGAGCACCATGAACGGCTTCGCGAGCGTCAGCGTCTGGCCTTCGATCGTGACCTGGTACTCCTGCATCACCTCGAGCAGCGCGCTCTGTGTCTTCGCCGGCGCGCGGTTGATCTCGTCGGCAAGCAGCAGGTTCGTGAACACCGGGCCGCGGCGCACGCGCAGCGCGTTCAGGTCGACCGCGCCGGCGGCGTTCGAGTCGAGCACCGTGTGGCCGGTGATGTCCGACGGCATCAGGTCGGGCGTGAACTGCACGCGCGTGCAGTCGAGCGCCAGCGCCTTCGCGAGCGCGCGCGCCAGCAGCGTCTTGCCGAGGCCCGGCACGCCTTCGATCAGCACGTGACCGGAGGCGACCAGCGCGATCAGGGTCTGGTCGACGACCGCGCGCTGGCCGACCACGGCCTTGCCGACCTCGTCGCGCAGCGCGCCGAGCGCGGCCGCGGCGCGCGTGATGTCGTCGGGGTTGAGTTGCATGGCTGGTTGTTCCTTGTCAGCGGGATTCGTTGGGGAAGGCGGGTCGGCGTGTCGCTTGCAGCAGGCGGCGTCGCGCGGTTTCGATCAGCGCGAGCGCGGCGGCGGGGTGGCGCGTCGGCGTCGCGTTCAGCGACGGGTTCATCGCGTGCGCGAGCGTGTGCGCGTCGAGGCCTGTCAGCGTCGCGATCGCCTGTGCACGCTGGCCGAGGATCATCGCGTCGAAGCCGCGGATGCGCGGCGCCGCCGTCTCGTTCAACGCGCGCAGCTGCGCCGTGTGCAGGGCCGGGCTGCCGCGCTGCGCGATGAAGGCGGCGGTGCCGCGAATCTGCTCGGCCATCGAGCGCCGGGCCAGCGCCGGCGTCGCGCTGCGCGGGCCGAAGCGGCGTGCGCCACGCCACAGTGCGAACGCCAGTGCCGCAGCGCCGAGCAACACCGCCGGCGCGCCGGTGTTCCACAGGAATGCGAGCAGCGGCGGTCGCGCCTCTTCGCGCACCAGCCAGACCTCGCGGCCGGGTTGCGCACGCAGCGCTGCCAGCGTGAGCAGCGCGTTGTCGCGCTCGAGCAGCTCGTCGTTGCCCGACGGCAGCGGCGCACTCGCGACGGTGACGCGGCCGCGTCCGAGCGGCACGCGCACGAGCACATGGCCGAGCGGGCCGTCGAGCGCCCACAGCAGCGGCGCGCGCGTCTGCAGGGTCGCGCCGAGCGACATGCAGGTCGAGAAGCCGCGCGGGGTCGCGTCGAACGCGGGCGTCACGCCGGCGGGTTCGTTGACGCCGGGGCAGCCGCGGCGCGCGGCGAGCGCCGGGTCGAAGGTCGGGGCCGATGCCGGCCTCGCGGGTGCGGGTGCGGATGCGGGCGGCGCTGCCGGCTTGCGGGGCGCGTCGTCGCTGTCGTCGTCTTCATCGTCTTCGCCGTCGTGCGCGGGCTCGACGCGCGCGGCGGGCTGCGATGCGCCGGGCGTTGGCGCGCGCGGGAACGGCACCGCCTTGACCGGCACCCAGCCCAGGCCCTTGTCGCGAAAGTTGAAGCTCGGCACGACGAGCTCGCCGCCGGCCTCGACCCAGCGCCGCAGTGCGGCCTCGCGTTCGGGGAACAGGTTCCAGTTCCATGAGCTCAGCACCAGCGTCGCGCCGATCGGCGGCAGCTGGTCGAGGTTGCCGGGTGCGGCCACCTTGACGCCCAGCTTCGTCAGCACGTGCTTCAGGCGCAGATCGGGATCGCGCCGCAGTTCGCCGGTCGGCGGGTCGCGAACTTCCTCGTCGATCCACTCGGTATGGCGCGCGGCCCAGACCCCCCCGGCGACCAGCACCGCCGCGACGATCGCCCA
Organism: Rhizobacter sp. P5_A1; assembly: GCF_056400745.1. NCBI lineage: Bacteria > Pseudomonadati > Pseudomonadota > Betaproteobacteria > Burkholderiales > Sphaerotilaceae > Rhizobacter > Rhizobacter sp. P5_A1. The sequence goes on along the minus strand of NZ_JBFUKR010000004.1, from coordinate 6,586 downwards.
GAGGCCGTGTTCGCGCGTCAGCGTCATGCGCCAGCTCCGCGGGGTCGTGTCGGTACCGCGTTGCCCGCCGGCGGCGGCGCGGTGGGCTGACGCGTGGCAAAGTGTGCATCGAACTCTGCACACAGCGCCTCGAGGCTCGCGCCGTCGATGCTGCGGCCGGCGTAGACCTCGGTCTGCCAGGCCTGCACCAGGCGCTCGAAGTACGCACCGGCGTCACTCGACAACGCGCGCTGCGCAAGCCGCAGGCACTCGCCCTCGGTGCTCGCGGCGCGGATCGCCAGGCCGTGGTCGTGCACCAGCCGCGAGAGCGCGCCGCGGTACAGCAGCGACAGGGCCGCGCGCTGCTCGCCGCGCTGCAGCAGCGCGCGCGCGGCACCGGCGATGTCGTCGGGCAGGCTCTCGGGGCGGATGTCGAGGTCGTTGACATGGCTGGGGCGCAGCGCGGCGCGTGCACGCACATCGTCGGCCGTGACGCGGGCCCAGCGCCAGACGAAGACCGCGAACATCGCGACCGCGATCGCGCCGAGCACCCAGACCAGCCCGCGCCCGCCCTCGGACAGCCAGCGCGCCAGGCCGCGCAGCCAGGTCGGCGATTGGCCCGGCGGCGGCTTCGATGCCGCGCTGTCGATCCAGCGCAGCCGCCGCTCGGTGTGGCGGTTCGTGAAACTCGGGTCGGCACGCATCTCGGCGACGACGCTGCGCACGGGGTCGATCGTCAGCGGCGCCGAGGCGGCGGGTGCCACGGGTTCGGCGGCCCAGGCGCTGCCGACGGAGGCGAGCAACGCGGCGAACGTGAGCTGGCGCAGCGACCTCATCGCATCAGGCCGCGAACGCAAGCCGGAACTCCTGTTCGATATCCCAGGCCTCGAGCTCGACGCGGCGGTTCAGGTACATCGCGAAGCCGGCGCCGACATAGAACGGCTCGAGCAGCAGCACCAGGCCTGCGTAGACGGTGGCGACGAGCATCGAGGCCGCCGGACCTTCGCTCTGCGACAGCGCACCCCAGACGGAGAGCCGCGCATCCTGCGGTGCGAACAGCGCGGCCAGCGCGATCGCGCTGACGAGCAGCAGCACCTCGAAGTGCGCGAACACCAGGTGCATGCCGATCGCGGCGCCCTGCTTGCCGCGCAGCAACTGCCTGCGCCGCGCACGCCACCCGGTGCCGCGCTGGCCCTCGAGCTGCAGCGCGGGCTGCGTGTACGAGCGCCACGGCGACAGGCGGCGCGTCGTCAGCGTCGGCAGCAGCATCGACCACCCGACCTCGCGGCGCGCGATCCAGACATCGATCAGCCGCGTCGGCGTGCCGAAGACGGCGCGCGACAGCACGAACAGCAGCGTGCGATCGAGCCAGGGCTTGAGCCAGAAGATGAGCAGCGCCGGCAACCACTCGGCGATCGCGCCGCTGGCCAGCGCGATCATCGCGACCAGCGCGTAGACAGGCGCGAACGTGGCCCAGACCGAGCGCGCGTTCGCCTGCACGAGCCGGATGCCGAGGTCGACCGCCTCGCTCATCGAGCGCGGCCGCAGCTGCAGCGCGAGGGTCTCAACTTGCACGCTTCGCTCCGCGCGGCCGGCCTTGCCAGACGAGGTAGGCGATCACGAGCGCCCAGCACGCGCCGCCGACGCCGAACTTGACCGTCGGCGCGACCCAGCGCGCCGAGGACCAGAACGCCTCGATGCCGGCGGCGATCAGCAGCATCGCGACCACGCCGTAGACCAGCACCGCCGCCTCGGCCGCGGCCGCTTCGAGTGCGGCGCGGCGCGTGCGCCGGCCGGGCGCGAGCAGTGCGTGCCCGAGGCGCAGCCCCGCGGCGCCGGCGAGCACGATCGCGGTCAGTTCGAACGCGCCGTGCGTGATCACGAACGAATAGAAGGTCTGGCCGTGGCCGCGCGCGGTCAGGTAGCCCGCGAGGCTGCCCGCGACGATGCCGTTGTAGGCGAGGAAGAACAGGCTGCCGAGGCCGACGAAGATGCCGCCCGCGAAGCACTGGAACGCGATGCCGATGTTGTTGCGGATGTAGAAGCCGAGCATCAGCCAGTCGGTCTGCGCGCCGCGCTCGCGGCCGATGCTGGCGGCCTCGGGGCCGTACATCGCCTCGAAGCCGCGCACGGTCTGCGCGTCGTGCATCGTCAGGATGAAGCCGGGGTCGACATAGGTCGCGATGCCCAGCAGCACGAGCGGCAGGCCGAACACGAGCCCGGCCACCAGCACGTAGCGCCAGTGCGCCCGCACCGCCTGCGGGAAGTCGATCAGGAACAGGCGTGCCAGACGCGCGACGCCATAGTCGCTGCGCCGGTAGATCAGCTCGTGGGCACGCTGCGTCAGCGCGGCGAGCCGCGCGGTCAGGTGGGCCGGGTATGCGCGCGCGCGCGCCAGCGCGAGGTGCTCGCAGGCGCTGCGATAGAGCATGGCCATGCGGGCAGCGTCGGGTCGCACCGCGGCCTCGGTCGACGCGCCTTTCGGCGTGCGCCTGAACCACGTGCGCTGGCCGGCGTCGAGATGTGCGAGGGCGGCTTCGAGCTCATCCCAAAGCGGCCGGTAGCCCGCCTCGAACTGCAACGGGGTCATCGTTTGCCAATCAGCCATTGCGCGACGCCGAGCAACCGCTTCGTCGCGCGTGCAGGGTCCGGTTCGCGCGTGGTCGTGACGCCGGCGAGCGTGCCGGCGAGTACGGCGAGTTCGCCGAGCCGGGCTTCGGTGAGCCGCGTCGCGCGGCCGGCCCAGGCGATCACCGCGGCCTGTTCGCGCGTCGACAGGGGCCGCGATGGCGCGAGCGGATCGGCGCCGCCGAGCGGGCCGTGCAGCGTCGCGGCGTTTGTGTGCACGACCAGCGTGCCGGCCGCCAGGTCACCGAGGCGCTTGAAGTCCGGGCGCAGCAGCAGCATCAAGCCGCCCAGGCCGTAGAGCACCGGCAGGAAATCGGCGGCGCGCAGCAGGTTGCGCACCAGCGACGCCGCCGGCGTGACCGGCAGTCCCGAGTCCATCACGACGCGCAGCCCGACCGCGCGCTTGCCCGGCGTCGCCGCGCCCGGCAGCAGCTCGAACAGCACCGGGTAGAACCACTCGAGCAGAAAGAACAGGATCAGGTAGATGCCGGCGCCGAAGCGCGACATCGCCGCCAGCGCGCCGGCCGCCGCGATCAGCACCGCGAGGCGGATCGCCGCGTCGATCACGAACGCGTAGCCGCGCGCGACCAGCCCGGCCGGGCGCAGCTCGAGCGCGATGCCTTCGGGCGTCTCGGCGGTGAAGACCGTGTCGAGCGGCGCGCTCACGTCACGCGCCTCGGGGGTGCTGCGTCAAGCCTTTACGACAATGGTGTCCGCGATGTTGTCGTGCAGGCACTTGTGCGACGCGCGGAAGATCAGCAGGCAATCGACCAGCGCATAGACGCCGCCGATGAACGGCACCATCGTCAGGGCCCAGCCGACGAACGTGCGCAGCCCGAGCACGCGCAGGATGTCGACGCGCTCGCCGTCGCTGCGCAGGATGCGCAGGCCGAGCAGCTTCTTGCCGATGGTCTGGCCCTGGGTCATCAGCAGGTAACCCTGCAATGCGGTGAACAGCACGAGGCTGACGATCAGCTGCAGCACGAAGCGACCGAAGGACTGCGTGCCCGACGGGATCAGTGCCGGAAACACCGTGAACGCCAGCGCGTAGTAGATGCCGCCCTGGATCAGACCGTCGATCAGCACCGCGCCGAGCCGGGCGCCGCGACCTCCGAGCTCGGGGCTGCCGTCTGCAGAGACATCCTCGACGTGGGCGGTCGGCGGGGCGAAGCGGTTCGTCGTGTCGGGTGCAGTGCTCATTCATCCTCCGATTTGAGCGAGTTGTGTGCGAATGTTAGCCGAGCGCCGCGGCCGCGCCGGTGTCAGGCCGCGACGGCGCCGGGCCGCGCCGCCGCGACGACGAAGCGCGCCGCGGTCGCGATGCCGCTGGCCGGGTCGAGCGCGTTGTCGACGACGCGCAGCTGCACGTCCAGCTGCTTCGCATCGGCCGTGAAGCGCAGGTAGCCGCGCTGATCGCTGCGCGCGTAGCGCAGGTGCGGGTTGAATGCGCGCATCCCGTCGAGGCGCGCCTGCGCGAGCCCGAGGCTGGTGATCGACGTGCCGCAGAACTCGCTCGCGACGACCTTCGCGGCCGGGTCGTCGAAGTCGGCCTTCAGGTCGGCGACATAGTTCGCGTGGACATCGCCGCCGAGCACGACGACGCCCGGAACCTGGCGCTGCGCGATGGCGCCGAGCAAGCGCTGGCGCGCGGCGGGGTAGCCGTCCCAGCCATCGGTCCAGTAGGTTCCGGCGCCGTCCGACGGGTCGCTCCAGGCGCAGCGCGCCATCAGCGTCTGCTGCGCGAGCAGGTTCCACGGCCGGCGCATGTCCCAGCCCTGCGCGAGCCATTGCTCCTGTGCCGCGCCGAGCAGCGTGCGCTTCGGGTCGAGGAACTCGGGGCAGGTCTTCAGCGCGACGGTGTTCGAGCCGCCCTGGCCGGGTTTCGGGCAGACCTGCACATCGCGGTACTGGCGGTCGTCGATCAGGTGGATGCGCGCGAGCGTGCCCCAGTCGAGCCGGTCGAAGACGCGCATCCCGCCGTCGATCGCCGGACGCGCCGATTTCGGGAACGGCATGTGCTCCCAGTACGCGCGGTACGCCGCCGCGCGCTGCGCGGCGAAATCGGGCTGCAGATCCTGGCCCTGCAGACCGGCATAGTCGTTGCCGACCTCGTGATCGTCCCAGACCAGCAGCCACGGCGCCGCGGCGTGCGCGGCCTGCAGCGCGGGGTCGCTCTTGTGCGTCGCGTAGCGCGCGCGGTACTGCGCCAGCGTGCGCACGAGGCCGCCCTCGACCGGGCGCACCGCCTTCGGGCTCGATGGATATTCGTAGATGTAGTCGCCGAGAAAGATCACGAGGTCGATCGATTCGGCGGCCACGTGACGCCATGCGGCGTAGTGGCCGACGTCGTAGCGCTGGCAGCTCGCGATCACGAAGTTCAGCGGCGCGCTCGCGGCGTCCGGCGCCGGCGCGGTGCGGGTGCGGCCGACCGCGCTCTGCGCGCCGAGCGCGCGAAAGCGATACCAGTACCAGCGCGCCGGCGCGAGGCCGGCGGGCTCGGCGTGCACGCTGTGCGCCTCCTCGAACTCGGCGACTTCTTCGCCGCGTGCCGCAATGTCGGTGAAGGCCTCGTCGCGCGCGATCTCCCATTCGACCGTCACGCGCGCGGGCAGCCCGGCGCCGGTGAGGCGCGTCCAGAGCACGATGCGATCGGCGCGCGGCTGCCCCGAGGCGATGCCGAGCGCGAAGCGCGGCGCAGCGTCGGCGCGCGCGTGGCGCAGCAGCGCGGGGGCGAAGGTGAGGGCCGCCGCCCCTTGCAGCAGCAGGCGCCGGCTCGTCCGCATCACGGCACGGTCGTGTCGATCACGTTGCCGGCGAGCTCACACGCCGACATCGTCGATCTCGCGGTACACATCGCGCAGCCACATCTTGACGCGCTGGCGGTCCATCAGGCCGAGGCCGCCGCTGTTCGGCTCCTGCGGGTTCTTGGCCTTCCAGAAGCTGCTGCTGCCGGCGTCGATCTTCTGGATCACGCCGTCGTGCAGACGCTTGACCGAGATGATCTTCGCGCCCAGTTCGAGCGCGCGCTGCTGCTGGCCCGACTGCTCGAGCACCGAGAAGTCGTTGCCGCGGATCTGGTTGCGCACCAGCACGTAGTTCAGCCCGGTGCCGAAGCGGTCGAGCAGCTTTTGCAGCAGGTCGACCGAATCCTTGCCGGCGTCCATCACGTGCCAATAGTGGATCGTCATGCCCATCTCTTCGGCCATGTTGATGACGCCGGCGTCTTCCATCCACTGGACCAGCGGCTCGTGCGTTTGTGCCGCGAGGTCGACGAGGATGCGGCGCTCGGGCTGGTAGGCCGCGGCCTCGACGATCACGTCGAGCGCCTCGTAGTGGTCCATCACGACCGGCGATGCATACGCGGCGTAGAAGCGCATCAGCGCGCCGTGCGAACGATCGGTGTCGAAGCCGAGGAACGGCATGTTCTTGTCGATCATGTACTGCGCCAGCACGCGTGCGGTCAGCGATTTGCCGACGCCGCCTTTTTCGCCGCCGATGAAATGGATATGCGCCATCAATGGGTCCCTTGGTTGTGCCGCCGATTCTGCATGCTTCTCGCGGCAGCAAGTTCCGGACCCTTCGGCGCGAGCGCCGGCCTGATCGGCCTCAGGTCGGCTCGAGCTCGAACCCGCGATCGCGGTGGGTCAGGCCGAACAGGCCGGCCAACCAGGTCAACGCAATCGCCCACCCGCACGCGGCCTCGAACCAGATCAGCAGCTCCAGCAGCGGCACGCCGGTCCAGGCTTCGAGCTCGGGCGCGAGCGCTGCGCGCGCCGGCACCCAGTGGCGTTGCTGGCGCAGCTCGGCGAGCGGCAGCAGCACGTCGAGCGAGTACACGAAGGGCTGGAAGATCGGCACGCCGGCCGGCAGGCGGGCGCAATCGGGCCGGCAGGCCGCGAGCCGCGGATCGGCCGCCGACCAGGCCGCGTCGGGTGCGAACGCGCCGCGCGCCGCGGCGGCCCAGTACGCGCCGCCACAC